>CALGAM010000019.1 GCA_937951935.1 uncultured Micromonospora sp.
CGCCGTGGTCGTGCACCTGACCGTCCGCTGGGTACGCAGCACCGGGCCCCGCCGCCGCCAGCTCAGTCCGCTGCTCGGGGTGGCGGTGATCGCGGCGGCGCTGGTCGTCGCGGTGAAGCCGGCCACCATCGCCGGGCGGGACGTCGCCGGGCTGAACGCCGTACTCCAGGTGGCGCTGACGACGATCCCGCTGGCCTACCTGGCCGGCCTGCTGCGTCGCCGGATCGACCGGGCCGGCGTCGCCGACCTGGTCGTCCGGCTGCACCGGGCGGACCGTCCGGTGCGCCCGGAGATCGTACTGGCCCGCACGCTGCACGACCCGACGTTGCGCATCGGCTACTGGGTGGCCGATTCCGGCCGGTACGTCGACACCGGCGGACATCCGGTCACGCCTCCCTCGCCGGATGAGCCGGATCGGGCGGTCACCCGCATCGACCGGGACGGCAAGCCGATCGCGATCGTGGTCCACGACCGGGCGCTGCTGGAGGAACCGGATCTGGTCGAGGCGGCCTGCGCGGCCCTGGGCCTGGTGCTGGAGAACGAACGCCTGACCGCCGAGCTCCGGTCCCGGCTCCGGGAACTCGCCGAGTCCCGTCGGCGTCTCGTCCGGGCCGCCGAGGCGGAACGCCGACGGCTGGAGCGGGACCTGCACGACGGCGTACAGCAGCGGCTCCTCTCGATTCCGATGGCGCTGAGCCTGGCCGAGGCGGTGCTGCCGGACGATCCGGAGCGGGCCCGGTCACTGCTCCGCGAGGCCCGGGAGGCGGGGTTGGCGGTTCTGGACGACGTGCGCGCCCTGACCCAGGGCCTGCACCCGCCGATGCTGACCGAACGCGGGCTGGCCGGTGCGATCCGGGAACTGGCTACGCTGTCGCCGGTGCCGCTGCGGATTCCGGACGACGTACCGGCCGGACTGCCGGCCGAGGTGGAGACCACGGCGTACTACGTCATCGCCGAGGCGCTGGCGAACATCGCCAAGCACGCCGCGGCGGACGAGGCCGAGCTGCGCATCGGGCTGCGTGCCGGGCAGCTCACGCTGGAGGTCCGCGACGACGGCCGGGGCGGAGCCGATCCGGCGTCCGGGTCGGGACTGCGCGGGCTGGCCGAGCGCGTGGCGGTCGAGGGAGGGGTGTTCCAGGTGGAGAGTCCGCCCGGCAGGGGGACGCGGGTACGGGCAACACTGCCGTGCGGGTAGTTGTCGCCGAGGACAACACGCTGCTGCGCGAGGGGCTGGTGCGGCTCCTCGCTGAGGTCGGGTTCACCGTCGCGGCGAGTGTCGCGGACGCCGCCACGCTGCTCGCCGAGGTCGCCCGGCACCGGCCGGAGGTGGCCATCGTCGACATCCGGCTGCCGCCGACCCGTACCGACGAGGGGCTGCGGGCGGCTCGGGAGATTCGACGGCGACACCCGGAGACGGGCATCCTCGTCCTGTCCCAGTACGTCCGGGCCAGCTACGCGGTCGAGCTGCTCGACGGCGGCGCCCGGGGGGTCGGCTACCTGCTCAAGGACCGGGTGTCGGACCTGACCGAGTTCGCGACGGCGGTACGGCAGGTCGGCAACGGCGGGTCGGCGTTCGACCCGGTCGTGATCGACCAGCTCGTCGGACGCCGGGACCGCCCGGACGACCCGCTGCGTGACCTGAGCGAACGGGAGCGGGCGGTGCTGGCCCTGATGGCCGAGGGCCGCACCAACCAGGCGATCGCCGCCAGGCTCGGCATCACCGAGCGGACGGTGGAGAAGCACTGTACGGCCATCTTCGCCAAGCTCTCGCTGCCCTCCCGACCCGACGACCACCGCCGGGTGCTCGCCGTGCTCCGCTACCTCAACGGCTGAGCGGCTCGGACCCGCCCCGGCCGGCCCGATGTCGCACCCCGGGCGGTGGGCCGCCGGGCGCGGGCGCCGGTCGGGCGGTGGTGCGGGTAGCCGTACCGGCCCGGTGCGGCGACCCCGCGGGCGGCTGAGGGCTGGCACGGTTGGCGGCCGGCGGTGCCCGCCCCAGACTCGGTGCGGGGTCCCGACACCGGGTCGGGACGGCGAACTCGGGAGGAACGAGGGTGTCTGGGGCTGTTCGTCGGTGGGACACCGTGCTGCTCGCGCGGCTCGCGGCGGCGGCGATCGTCGTCGTGATGGTGCACTACTTCCTGACCTCGGGCGCGATCCGGTCCGACAACCCGTTCCTGGTGCCCGACGCGCTCATCCTGCTGTTCGCCCTCGTGACGCCGTTGCTGCCGCGCCGGGCGGCGGTGCCGGGGATGATCTTCGCCTTCGCGTGGGCGGCGGCGGTCCTCACCGTCTCCCTGTGTACCCACGTCGTCGTCCGGGACGTGTTCCGGGTCGACCACCTCTTCATGATCGTGCCGAGCCTCGTCCTGGTGGTGCTGCTCGGCCGGGTGGCGGCACGCGGCGGAGAGCGGCCGGCCGCGAGGTGACGGTGGGGGACGCCCGGCCCGTGACCGCCTGGCGGCCGGCGGCGTCACGAGGGCCGCGGGGGACGCGTACCGCCAGTGCCGGTCGGCGACGGTCCGTCGGTCCGGGGGTCGACGGGGCGTCGGGCTCGACCCGCGATCCGGGTGGAAAGGTCCACTCCCCGGCGAGCGCGGTCCGTTCGCCGAGGAGCAACGCGTCCGCCGTCGGAGTCAGACTCACCTGCGGCCGTTGGCGCGGGCGCCCGGTACTCCAGATCCGCCGCCGCGGGTCGGTTCGTACCCGGTGATCCGCACCCGCCGCGGACCGGCGTCCACGATCGCCTCGGTCACGACGAGCACGTCGTCGGTGAGCCAGGAGAAGCCGTCCGGCTCGGTGCCGGGCGGGGGCTCAGCCCGTCTCGGCGACGTCCGCCACGACCAGCGTGACGTTGTCCGGGGCGCCGGCCTGGTGTGCCAGCTTGACCAACTGGCGCGCGCAGCCCTCCCGGTCCGGGTACGTCCCCAGCACCTGCCCGATCAGCTCGTCCTCCACCACGTCGGAGAGCCCGTCGCTGCACAGCAGCAGCCGGTCGCCCGGGGTCGCCTGCAGGACGGTCGTGGTCGGGTCGATCGGCACGCCCTGCACCGCGCGGGTGACCAGTGACCGCTGCGGGTGCCGCCGCGCTTCCTCCGGGGTCAGCCCACCGTGGTCGACGAGCTCCTGGACGAAGGTGTCGTCCCGGGTCAACTGCCGCAGCACGCCGTCGCGCCACAGGTAGCCGCGCGAGTCACCGACGTGCGCGGTGACGAGGTTCGCGTCGTGCAGCAGCATCGCCGTGACCGTGGTTCCCATGCCCCGGGTCGCCGGATCGGCGTCGATCATCTCCTCGATCCGGCGGTTGGCGGTCCGAAGCGCCGTGATCAGGGCCTCGTGCGGATCCTGCCCGGCGAGCTGTTCCAGCGGCGCCAGCGCGTTGATCACGATCTCGCTGGCGACCTCGCCGGCGGGTGCACCGCCCATGCCGTCGGCGACCGCGATGAGCCGGGCGCCGGCAAAGGCCACGTCCTCGTTGTTGGCCCGGACCAGGCCAGGATCGCTGAGGGCCAGGCTACGCAGGATGACGCTCATCCCATGAGCTTGCCCCGGACGCCAGGCGGATGTCTCTACGCAACACTACGTAGGGTGGACGCCATGATGCCGGTGTCGATGGTGGGGCGCGCCGGTGAGCTGGCCGAGTTCGCGCTGGCCTGGGCGGCCGTCACCGGCCGGACCGGTTCGGCCGGCGGCGTGCGCGGCGCCGGCGCCGGCCGGATGCGTGTGGCGGGGACGGTCGTGGTCACCGGCGCGGCCGGCGTGGGCAAGAGTCTGCTCATCGCGACCGCGCTGGACAGGCTGTCACCCCGGCCGGCCATTGTCCTCACCGGGGCCGCCCGGCTGCACAGTCCGGCACCGTACGACTGGCTGGCCGCCGTGTTGTCCGGGCGCGACACCCGGAATCTGCCGTTGCCGGCCGACGCGCTCGCGTGGTTGGCACAGCATCCCAACACGCCACGGGAGCGGTACGCCCCGGAGGCCCTGCTGCGGCTGGCCGTGCGCACCGTGCGGGCGCTGGTCGGCGCCGGACCTGCCGTGCTGGTGGTCGAGGACCTGCACGCCCTGGATCCGGCCAGCCTCAACCTGATCGGCGAACTCGCCGCGGCGCCCGACCTGCCGGCCCTGCTGGTGGTGGCGAGTCGGCCGCCGGAGGCGGCCGTGTCGCCGGCGATCGTCGCGGCCACCCTCGCCCGGCTGGCCGGGGCGCCCGGTGCGGTCCGGCAGCACCTGGGCCCGCTGACCCCGGCGGACGTCGCGCAGGTGCTCGGCCAGGTCTATCCCGACGCGGCCGAGGTGTCGGACGACCTGGTGACGGCCGTCTGGCGGCGGACCGGCGGCAACCCGTACCGGTTGGTGGAGCTGCTGGCGACCGAGGGCGGCGCCGGACCGTCGGCACTGGCCCGCGTCGACCGGCCGGCGACGCTGGTCGGTGGATCGGCCGAGCTGACCGGTCGGGAGATCGAGGTGCTCTCCTGCCAGGCGGCCGGCATGTCGAACAAGCAGGTGGTCCGGTCTCTCGGAATCTCGGTGCGCACGGTCGCCGTTCACGTGTCGAACCTGCTGCGCAAGACCGGTTCCGCGTCCCGGACCGAGGCCGCGCTCTGGGCGGTGCGACGGCGGGTGGCGGACGCGGCTCACCAGGGGTAGCGGCATTTCATCCTCCCGTGGCGCCGTCGGCGATTCCCACTGCTTGACGCGTGCGCCATTATTGATGGATAGGCCCGGAGTGCGAAGGAGATGGTGACCATGAAACGTGGCACCACTGTGGACCGATCGAGCAATCCGGCGTTGACCAGCAATTTCTTGTGATTGCCTCCCGGTCGCACGTTCCAAACGCTGGCGTCGGTCCGGTACGACCGATCATCCGCCGCGGCGTGGGGCCGCGGTCGACGGTCGACAAGCCATACCATGAGCGCCGTCGGCGACCGGACACTGATTCGCGGATGGTGGTGGGCAGCAGATGAGGATCCAGCCCCGTCAGGAGCTCCTGGAAATCTGGAGGGCCACCGTTCGGTCGAGCTGGCAGGACGGCAAGTGGCAGTGGGGCGGACGAGACGGTCCGAACTCGATCAGTGACGCCGAGCAGCTGCTGTGCATCCTCCTGCCCGCCACGCTGGGAAAATTCACCCTGGACCGCCCGGACGAGACCGCCGACGAAATGATCAAGGCGTTGCGTCCGCTGGGCACCGCCACCCAGATTCCCCGGGTGTTGATCCAGGTCCTGACCGAGTACTACCAGCGGTACACCGACAAGAACGGGACTCCGATCTTCTCCGGGCGGACGTATTTCCAGACCGACGACGGGGAGCCGAGCGAGCAGCAACTCGGCCTCGACATCGTCGACTCGTTCGCGATGTCGATCACCCTGTCGCTGGCGGCCATCGGTTTCGCCCGGGTCTTCCGCAGGGCGGTACGCCGAGAGGATGTCCTGCGTGAGATCGAGCAGCTCGAGGCGATGGCGAGCACCCGGCTCAGCGCCGCGATGGTGGGGCTGTTGCGCAGCTTCGCGGTCAACGTCTTCGACGTCGATTCTCCCGAGGGCCAGACGCTCTGCTCCATGATCAATCAGGGCGGCCTGCCGCAGCGGCAGGTCGTCGCCCAACTGCGTTACGAGCTGCGCGAGACCATCGCCAGCTTCCGCGAGGTTCTGATCGGTTCCGGCCAGGTGGCCGACCTGGACAGTCCCGTCCGGCTCTTCGAGTGCGGCTGGTCCTGGGGAATCATCCAGGACGCGCCGGAGATCAAGACGAATGAGAAAATCGGCATCCAGCCGCCCGGGGTGGCACCGGAGGAGCCGTACCTCTACTTCACCGTCATCGCGATCGACGCGATCGAGCAGCTCTTCACGGAGCGGACCCGCGTCCTCGGTCTGCTCAACGAGGAGCAGCAGCGGCTGGCCCGGGCGTTGGAACTGCGTTTGGACCTGACCCGAACCTACTGGGCGAAGGTCGCCACCTTCGGCGACGGCCACCGCTGGCCGCTGGAGGACATCCCGTGGCGGACCACCGACGGCGACGCCTCGGACTACTACACGCTGCTGGTGACCTCGCTGGCGGTCAGGGGTCTGGTGAAGGAGCGGGCCGCCGACACGGAGTTCAGCCGGATCGGCGCGATCCTCGAGGAGCTGGCCAACCGCGCCCGGATCACCCGACGGCCGTTCGACCAGGACCCGTCGTTGCACCTGCACGCCCCCGGCGTACGGCTGACGCTGCAGCGCAGCGAACTGCTCGGCGGGCCCACCCTGCGTTGGGCGGTGAGCGAGTTCTCCGCACTGCTGTTGCAGCGCACGGCGCACATCGCCGGCCTGCTCAGCGACGCCAACGCGCGAGCCGATCTGCTGGACCTGGCAGACCGGGTCTGGGATCACCTGGTCACCCGCCGGCTCGACCACGGCCCCGGCCGGAGCCTCTGGGACCAGCCGGCGCGCGCGTTCCGCCAGCTCGGCACCTACTACGACGCGCCCTCGTGGTACTACACCGAACGGGTGGTGCACGCGCTGGTCACCACCGCCGGGGTGCTGGACCGTTCGCCCCTGCGCAGCGCCCGGTTGGGCGCGTACGCGTATGACCTGCTGAACGAGGCCGAGCACCTCTACGACAGGGAGCTGCTCAGCGGTGCGGCGGAGGGCGGCCCGAAGATCCGTCAGACCCTGGAGATCATGCGGCTCAGGCTCCGGCGCGCCCGGGAGGTCATGCAGGAGCGTCCCGGCACCGCGGCGGCCCTCGCCGCCACCGTGCTGCTCTCGCTCGACGAGCTAGAGGCCGCCCGCAGGGACGTCGCGGAGGCCGGCTGATGTTGATCTTCGCAACCTCCGACAAGGGCGGCACCGGCCGATCGGTGACCAGCAGCAACATCCTCTACCGCAGCGCGTTGCAGGGTAGCGACGTCTGCTATCTCGACTTCGACTTCGGATCGCCGACCGCGGGTGCCATCTTCGGCGTCGGGTCCGTCGCCCACGGCACGACCCAGGGCGGGCTGCACGACTACCTCGACGGTGCCCTGGCCGAGCCGCAGCGGATCGAGGTCTGGCACGAGTCCGAGCGGGCGAGCCTGCGTGAGCGGCCACCGGGCGCCGGGCGGCTCGTCCTGCTGCCCGGAGACGCGGGCGGCGGGGAGTTCCCGGCCACCCGTGAGCACGTCACGCGCTGCGCCGATCTCTTCCTCCGGCTCGAGGAGGAGTTCGACCTCAGCCTCGTCGACCTCAGCGCCGGACGGTCGTGGGCGACCCAGATGGTCCTCGCCGCCACCGCGATGCCGAAGCTGCGCTCGGTCCGGTGCCGCTGGTTGGTCTTCCACCGCTGGACGAGGCAGCACGTCCTGGCCGCCTCGGGCCTGGTGTACGGACCCCGGGGCATCCTCGACATCGGCACCCAGGCCGGGCACGATCACGACGAACTGCTCAACTCGCTGCGATTCGTCCGTACCGCGGTGGTCGATCCGGACTCGCCCGAGCTGGAAGGGCTGAAGCCGGCACAGGTGGCCTGGCTGCGGGAGTGCAACCAGGATCTGCTGGAGCTGGCCAGCAACAGCCGGGTCGGCCGGACGATGCTGATCGGCTCGGTCCCGCTGGACCCGGTCCTGCAGTGGCGCGAGCAGCTCATCACCGACAACGACGTACACGCTCGCAAGATCGCCAACCTGGAGACCGTGGAGGCCTTCGCGCTCCTGGCGAAGCTCATCGTCGACGACTCGGCCTGGGAGATGCTGTGATGAGACCGGACGTGAGATTCGAGGAGAGCACCGCCCGGCGCAGCGTCGAGTCCGTGCCGCTGTCGCACCTCTCCGTCGAGCTCGGGCACCTCTACATCGAGGAGTTCGCCGGCGGCGTCGAGCAACTCCGCCGGCACTTCGCCCGGGTCGCGCCGTGGGTCGCGGCGGCCCGGCAGGCCTGCCTGGCGCGCACACCGACCGGCAAGCCCCGGATCAGCACCTGTTTCCTCATCGACGACTACTTCACCCGGTTCAGCACGCCCCGGTTGGTGATGGAACAGGTGTGTCAGGCCGCCCAGGACACCGGGCTGGTGATCGACTACTTCGCCCGCGAGGCCGGTTGCGCCCAGGCCGACGACATTCCCCTCGCCGAGCTGGTTCTCACCCAACTCGTCTCCGACCCGGTTCCGGAGACCACCGGCGAGCGACCGCCCACCTCGGAGACCGGCTGGCTGTGCAACGGCAAACGGTCACCCTCCTCCGGGCCGGGTCAGGCGATGAGCGCCGGCCGACCCTGGCAGCCGCCGGTGCAGAACGCGGCGAACCGGCACTCGATCTTTCTGGACGTCGAGCTCTGGGACTACGAGGAGGACGGACGGAAACGCTGGTCGTGCCCGTTCCTCGCGGCGGTGTGGCAGCTGATGCGGTTGGGCCTGCTCCGGCACGAGGGCGAGGTGGTGACCAACCCGTACCAGCTCGACGAGTGGCCGGACGACTGGGACGACATGCCGGCGGTGGTGAAGCTGAACCCACACGCCGCGCCGTTCAGCGCGTACCGGACCTTCTCGGTGCTCGGAACCCGCTTCCTGCCGGTCGAGCACGCCGTCCGCACGATCCTGAGCCAGGTGTCGATCAACCCGGCCGTCCAGGACCAGATCCACACACGCAGCCGTAACGAACACATCGACCTGCCCAAGGACCTTGTCGAGCGGGTCGAGTACGTCTTCATCTCCGACTGACCGCGCTTCGTCTCCGACCGACCGCCCCGGTGACCGCCGACGCCAGCCCGGTCGGACGGCTGGCGGACGACGCGACGAGGCCACCGGCCCCGGCGGGGTGGGGCCGGCGGCCCGGTGCTCCACCGTCAGAGGTCCGGCAGGTCGTCGGGGTCGGCATCCGGCAGCCAGGTGAGAACCTGACCAGCCCGGCGACGGAAGCCCGGGTCGGGATCGACCCGGGCAAGGTCGGCCAGGAGCGCCCGGATGTCGGCGTCGGTGCCGAAGTGGGTGGCAAGCGCCAGCAGGCTGGTGGCCCGGACCGACCAGTCGTGGTCGTGGAGCAGCTTGACCAGGAGCGCCCGCACCTCGGGAAACTCGGCCAGTCGCCCGGCGAGGACGTGCAGCACCTCCCGGCGGACCTGGACCTCCGGGTCGTGGGCGGCCCGCTCGATCAGCAACTCCCGCACCGTGCGGTCGGCGCCGAACCGCTCCCCGAGGATGCGGCCCGCCACGATCCGGATCGGCGGGTCCTCGCCGACCGCGCGGGCCATGAGGACCTCGCACTGTTCGACATCGGTGCCGGCCCGCGCCACGAGTTGAACCGCGGCCTCCCGAACCAGGTCCGGATCCGGGTCCAGTCGGATCCGCTCCAGCAGCACATCGCGGACCTTTGTGCCGACCCCGAAGGTCTCGATCAACAGGCGTACCGCGGCGAGCCGGACCCGGGGGTTGCCGTCGCCGCGTACCCGCTCGGTCAGCAGGGTGTACAACTCGGGCCGGGGTCCGCCGAGTTCGATCACCGCGGTCGCGGCCAGGGCGAAGACCTCCGCGTCCGAGTCGTGGTGCGCCCGGTCGACCAGTACCTCGTGAATCTCGGCGGACCCCTGCGGCTGCCGGGTCAGGGCGCGTAGCGCGATGACCCGGACCCGGGCGTCGCTGTCGACGCGGGCCCGCTCCAGGACGACGTCCCGGCACGTCGGATCACGCCGCACGGCGTCGGCCAGGGCGTTGACCGCGGCCTGCCGTACCGCGGTGTCGCGGTCGTCGCGGGCCAGCCCGGCGAGTACGTCGCGGACCGCGTTGTCCATCCCCACCCGTTCGGCCAGGGTTCGCGCGGCGGTGACCCGGACCCGGGTGTCACTGTCGCCGAGCGCCAGCTCCCCGAGCGCGACGGCGACGGCCGGGTCGGCGCCGATCTCGTCGGCCAGCGTCCGCGTGGCGAGCAGCCGTACGTCACCGTCCTTGTCCTGGCGGGCCGTGGTGATCAGCAGGTCGAGCAGGTTCCGGTCGTGGTCGAACGACTCGACCAGCAGGTGAAGGGCGGTGCGGCGGACGACCTCGTCGGGATCGGCGTGGACGCGGCTGACCAGCAGGTCGCGTACGGTGGCGGCGTCCGGCCCGCGGTCGTCGAGCAGAGGTCGGGCGGCGGCCCGGAGCACACCGGGATCGTGGTCGGCCCGGACCCGGTCCACCAACAGGGCGCGGACCTGGTGGTCGGTGGCGAGCCGGTCGCCGAGGAGGCGCACGGAGGTGCGCCGGATCACCGGGTCGGCGTCGTCACGGGCGCGGGTGGTGAGCAGCGCGCGTACGTCCCGGGTGGCCCCGAAACGCTCGATGAGAACCTGGGTGGCCGCCCGGATCACCTCGGCGTCGCCGTCGGTACGCAGGCAGCCGAGAACGACGTCCCGCAGCTCCTCGTCGCCGCCGTACCGGTCGCCGATGGTCTGCACGGCGGTCCGGCGGACCCGGGCGTGCTCGTCGGCACGGGCGCGTTCGCGCAACAGCTCGCGGACCTGGGGCTCGTCGCGGAAGCGTTCGCCGAGCGCCTGGACGGCGGCGAGGCGTACCCCGGCGGAGCCGTCGGCGCGGATGCGGTCGATCAGGAGATCGCGGGTCTCGGGGTCGGCGCCGAAGCGTTCACCGAGGGCCTCCACCGCGGCGAGCCGGACCCCGGCGTGCCGGTCGGCGCGGGCCCGGACGATGAGCCGGGCCCGCGCGCGAGCGGCGGCGGCCTGGTGGGCCGGGCTCTCCCCGGCCGCCGTGGCGATCTGGGCGAGCTCGGCCAGACCGGCCACCGAGGCGTACGAGGCGGCGCTCCTGCCGAGGGTGCCCAGTACGTCGTCGAACAGGTCGTCGATGCGCTCGGCCGGGGTGGACAGCAGGGCGGCCAACCGGGCGGCGTGCGTCGAGACCGGGCTCCAGACGATCCGGACCCCACGGCGGCGGTACCAGGAGAGGTAGACCTGACGGCCGGGCCAGTTCGCTCCGATGGTCCGGGCGGCGGGAAGGATCTCCTCCTCGAACAGTCGGGCGGTTTCCCGGTCGTCGATGGAAACCCCGTGCTCCAGGAGCAGGATGACCTGCCGGAGCAGCGTCTCGGCGGGTTGGGCCACGAAGGCGTGCGGATTGCGGACCTCGGCCAGGCACTGCACCGCGAGGGCGAGGTTCCACGGCGGCGACTCGAACTCCGCCGGGGGCCACGGCCGGTTGACCTCGGTGGCGAGCAGTTGGATCAGCTGGGCGGTGTGGTTCTCGTGCAGGGCGCCGGCGAGCAGCCGGAGCACCTCCCGCCAGGAGAAGTCGGCCCAGTGCAGGCGGAACAGTTTCTTGAGTTCCTCGAAGGAGAGGACCTGGTCGTGTCGGAACTTCGCCAGGATCGCGTCGGCGCAGAAGAACTCCAGGAAGGTGCGGTGGACGAATCCGTACACCTGCGGGTCGTACCGGCCGAGGATGAAGTTCCGTTCGCGGAAACGGTCGATCATGGCGCGGGCGATGGCCCGGGCCTCCGGAGGATCGCGTCGGTAGCGTTCGATCAGATAACGCTCGAACACCTCGCAGAGTTCGGCCCGGTCGATCGAGTTGGCCGCCAGCCCGCGGTCGACCGCCTGGATCCGGTACGCCAGCCGGCGCAGCAACTCCTTCTTGTCCTCGATGTCGAGGAAGTCGACCACCTCGGAGCGCCCGCCCAGGTGCCGGTCGACGTCCCACTGCTGGACGAGCACGGTCGCCGCGTGGTCGTACAGTTTCCACCGTTCCCGGGGCAGCACCTGGTGCTTGCCGATGATCGCCAGAATGGTCAGCAGCAGCGGGTTACCGGCCAGCTCCCGGATCGCGTGCGAGTGCCGCATCGCGGCCAGGAGTCGGGCGCGCTGGGCGACGGCGTCCTCCGCCCGGTTCCGGGCCGCCAGCCGGTACCAGCTGGACAGGAAGTCCGCTGTCTGTTCCTCGTCCAGGTCCTGGAGCGTGTAGTGACTGAATCCGGCGCTGGTCAGGATCCGGCGGGAGTAGCCGATGATGCGGGAGGTGACGATCAGTCGGACCTTCGGGTGGTTGGCGGCGAAGTTGGCGATCTGCCGTGTCACCTCCTCACGGCGGGGCGGATCGAAAATCTCGTCGAGCCCGTCCAGAATCATCACCGCCCGGCCGTCCTCGACGAGGTGACGCTGCAGCGCGGCACGCTCGATGCCGAGCCCGTCGATGCCGGCCCGATGGTCCAGGTAGTCGACGAAACTGTCGCACCGGCCCTCGGCCATCAGGGTGACGAACGACCGCAGCTCGATCAGGAGGGGCAGATGTCCGGCGAGCGCCTGCAGCCGCTCGTCGGCCACGCCGCCGGCGAGGCTCAGCGCCACGTACCGGGCCGCCGTCGACTTGCCCGATCCCGGATCGCCGAGGAGCACGACCGCCCGCTCCTCCGGATCCCCGAGCACGTCGAAGAGCCGCCGCAGCGGCTTCGCGCCGTACGACTCCGGCAGCTCCGCCAGCTCCGGGGGATCCGGCGCGGCCAGGCCGTCGTCCCCGCCCGGGCGGCTCGGCGCCCGGATCGGTCGCAGCCAGGAGCGGGGCAGTTCGGCAGCGGGCGGATCCTCGCGCACCCACTGCTCGACGAAGATCGACGTCAGGTTGATGCGCAGGTAGTCGCTCCCGGCATGCGGCTCCGGGGTCAGCGCGTCCAGGTCCAGCACACCGTAGTGCTGGCGCAGCCGCAGATAGTACTGCCGGAGGACGTCGCGGTTCAGTGCGGGCATTCCGCCGCCGTTGTTCACACCGGCGTCGGTGAGATAGTTGGCGACGGCGGCGGTGACCATGGCGGCCAGCTCGGCAGGGGAGCGGAACGTGCTGCACATGTGCCGCTCCGCCAGCTCGGCACGAAGCGCTTCGATCCGTTCCGCGTCGATTCCGCGGTCGACGAAACTGCGCGGCCAGGGCGCGTCCTCGTCGAGGAGAAAGATCAGGCAGTGCTTGCCGTGCGCGACCGCCTCCCGGTATTCCAGTTCCGTGATCGAGCGGTCGTACCCGACCGGTACGAACCCGTATCGCCAGGCGAAGATTCCGACGTAGATGTCGCACTCGGCGACGTCGGCCAGGCACCGCTCCAGTGGGCGTCGGTCCTCCGCCACGTACGACTCCATCGCCACGTCCTCGACCCGCAACCGGCGGAGCGCGAGCTGGACCGCGGCTCGGCACTCCTGGAGATCCCGAAAAGTAGCCGACACGTAGACCTTGGTCACTGCAGCTCCTCGTGGGCGGAAGCAGCGCGTGACGCAAACGTAGCAACGATCGGCAAGGCGGTACGACTGGCGGCGCGGTATGGGGGCAAACCATGATGGAATTGCCTGCGGCCGATCGGCGTCGCGCGCCCCGGTCACGGTGCCCGGTAGTTTTTTGGAGGGTTCCATGCTGACCCTGGGCGAGGTCCACACCGGACTGCTGCAGAATTCCACCGCGCTGTCGCTGGACCACACCACCCAGCTGTTGAACCTGCAGGTCGGTCAGCGGGTCCGTCGGTCGGAGCGGCCGATCGCGTACGCCGTCTCACCGGACCAGCTCACCGGAGTCGACTGCCGGCTCCCCACCGCCTCGGGCCGCGCCATCCGGGGTGTCGGCACCGTGGTGTCGCACGCCGCGGTGACGGGCGGGCACGTGGTGCAGGGTTCGACGTACACCCGGCTCGACCGGGCGGCGAGCAACCGGCGGCTGGCCTGGTCGCACTACCTGTCCCGGCCGGGCCGGGTGGAGACGATCGGCAAGACCGACTTCTCGGACGTGGCCCAGGGCTTTCTCGCGCCGAGACCGCAACCGCAGACACTCAACCTCGGCGCGGTCAGCGCCCGGCTGATGGATGTGGTGCAGAGCTCACCGCGGCTGGACCGGCGACCGCCGTTCCGCACCAAGCGGACCCGGCTGCGCTGGGCGATCCGGCCGGCACCGGGCACCGTCACCGAGCCTCGGGGAACCTTCCGGGTGGAGTCCGACACGCTTCGGACCCTGGAGCTGACGACACCGCACGACGACGTGACGCCGCTGGTCGAGCTCTGCGAGGACCTGGCCCTGCACGACTGGCTGCTGACCACACTGCTGTCGCTGATGGAGTTCAGCCTCACCGGACCGGGAACCCGGGCGCAGAAGATCGACCGCCTCCGGCCGGCGATCGACTGTCTGCTGCACCTGTGGATGCCGGCGGCCCGGCTCGACGAGTCGGTGCTGTCGGTCTGGCGTGACCTCGAACACCGGCCCGGCTTCACCCGGCAGTGGCAGACCTCGGTCACCCGGATCCGGGACCAGGTCACGCTGAGCACGATCGCGCTGCTGGAGGCGCCGGCGCGGTGACCACCATCCGGCGGCCCGCGCGTGTGCACGCCCGATGACGCCGACATCCGGACCCGGATCACCGGACTCATCGGCCGCGGCCCGTCCCCGGCGACCGTCTGATTAGGATGGTCCGGCGTGATCAAACTACGCCGATCCGTGTATGTCCTGACAGGACTCACGGTAGCCCTCGCCCTGCCCGGAGCTTCCCCGGCGCTGGCTGACGAACCCGTCACCGAGCCGCCCAGGGTGGAACTTGTGCTCGACGTGAGCGGCTCGATGCGGGCAACCGACATCGACGGCCGCAGCCGGATCTCCGTGGCCCAGGAGGCCTTCCGCGAGGTGGTGGACGCGCTGCCGGACGAGACCCACCTCGGTATCCGGGTACTGGGAGCCACCTACCCGGGAAACGACAAGAAGAAGGGCTGCCAGGACACCCAGCAGATCGTGCCGGTCGGCCCGGTGGACCGCGCGCGGGCCAAGGGCGCCATCGCCGGGCTGCGTCCGACCGGGTTCACCC
Organism: uncultured Micromonospora sp.; assembly: GCA_937951935.1. Classification (GTDB taxonomy): domain Bacteria; phylum Actinomycetota; class Actinomycetes; order Mycobacteriales; family Micromonosporaceae; genus Plantactinospora. The sequence goes on from CALGAM010000019.1 coordinate 14,758, forward strand.
CGGTCGGGCTCGCGCTGCGCGCCGCGGCCGAGGATCTGGGTACGGGTGGCACCACCCGACGGATCGTGCTCATCACCGACGGCGAGGACACCTGCGCCCCACCCGACCCCTGCGACGTGGCCCGGGAACTGGCGGCCCAGGGCACGCACCTGGTCGTCGACACGCTCGGCCTGGCGCCTGACGAGAAGGTTCGCCGCCAGCTCGTCTGCATCGCCGCCGCCACCGGCGGGACGTACACCGCCGCCCGCAGCGTGGAGCAGCTGACCAGCCGGATCAAACAGCTGATGGACCGGGCCAAGGACACGTACACCCGGACCCCGGCCATCGTCGCCGGCGCCACCGAGTGCGCCAAGGCGCCGCTGCTCACCCCCGGCGTCTACACCGACCGGGAGCGGTTCTCCGAGCACCGCTGGTACCGGGTGGCGGTCCGACCGGACGAGGAACTGCGGGCCTCGGTCAGTATCGCGCTGGACCGGCCGCTCAACCGGGACTACGGCGTGCTGCTCCGCGCGGTCGCCGCCGACGGACGTGAACTCGTCCGCGGTACGGACGCCGGCAGCGGCCGAACCGACGTCCTCTCGGCCGGGCTCCGATGGTCGGCGACGGAGCCGGACGAGGCGCTGGACGAGGACGCGGACGACGACGAGGCACCCGTGGGCGCCCTGGCCGTCTGCCTGGTGGTCAGCAACTCCTTCTCCGCGCCGGGCCCGGTCTCGGCTCAGGCACCGGGAATGCCGATCGAGCTGACCATCGACGTGGTCGCGCGTTCGCCCGCGCCGAACAGCCCCGGTCTCGGTCGTGGCTGGCTGCTGCTCGGCGTGCTGACCGTGGCCGGGCTGTTGACCGGACTGCTGGCCGGCTGGCTGACCCGTTGGTGGGTGGCGACCTGGAGGGACAACCGATGAGCCGATCGACCACGAACAAGGCGGCGGCGAGGCGTGGCGTGCGTGCTCGGGCGACCCTGATCGGTCTGGCCGCGGTCGCCGGAGTGCTGGTGCCGGCGGTACCGGCCGCCGCCGCCCCGGCGGAGCCCACCCCCACCCCCACGCTCACCCCCTCGCCCGGAGCCGTGACCGTCACCAAGGCCGGCACGTCGTTCCTGACCTCGACCGCGATCGGCATCGGGCAGCCGGTGCGGGTGGCCGCCTCCCTCGGCGACTATCTGTACTGGTCGTTCTCGGCCTCGGCCGGGCAGACCAACGCGGTCGCCATCACGGTGACCCTGCCAACCGGGGAGCGCCGGCACGGCGCCTCGACCTGGACCGTCGACGTCTTCGACGGGTTGCGGCGCCGTCAGGCCTGCACCGCGGGGGCGCAGACCCCGACCGCCGGGCCCGGCGACGCGAGCGTGGCTCTCGGCTGCACCCTGCGGACGGTCCGCCCGTGGGCCGAACCGTGGTCCGCCGACCCCCTGCCCGGCACGTACTACGTCCGGCTGTCCGTCACCGAGCTGCCGGAGGAGGACCTGGGGCTGCCGATCCAGGTGGAGCTGCTGGTCAACACGCTGGAGGACACGGACACCCAGCTTGAGGACGGCGACCTGAAGACGCCGTTGGTGCCGGCGACCGAGCCGGGGCGGGTCGTGGCCGGCGCCGCCGACACGCCGGGGGCGACCCCCGGGCCCGGCGCCTCGGGCCGGGCGGAGGAACTGGCTGCCGGCGAGGACGACGGCTGGTTCGACGGCTGGTTCGACGGGTGGTTCGACGGCTTCACGTCCCGCTGGATCTGGACCTCCGTCGGTGGCGTCCTGGCCGCGCTCGCCGGTGTCGTCGGCTTCGGGCTGACCCGCCGGCCCCGGCGGCCCGTGCGCTGAGACTCCGCGCCACCGGCGGAGTCGTCCTGTCCCAACCGGCCCCGGCCGCCCCGCGACCACGGGCGGCCGGGGCCGTCCCGTCGGCTCCGGTGTCGGGCCGCCCCGGAGCCGACCCTGTCGGGCGCCGGCCGCGCCCGCCCCAGATCCGGTCGGCTACGTACCGTCGACCGGTGGTGGGCCGACGAACGGGGATGACGTCACCCCGCCCCCCGTCGGGGCGCCCGGCCCGTCGTGTCGGTTCGGTCCACGCTGTCCTCCGTAGAGGTCGGAGCTCCGGGCCAGGGTGATCAGTCCGGCGGCGACGCAGCAGCAGGAGAGCAGCGCCGCGACGATGCCGAGCAGGAACCACCACCGGCGGTCCGTCGGCCGCTCGAACTCGGGTACGGCCCCCGGCCCGGGGCCCTGCCGCGGCGGGCCGGGCTGCCGCGTGGAGTGGGCAGGCCACGAGACCGGGTGTGGATATCCGCTCGACGGTGGCGTACCGGCCGGAGTCTCCGGGGTGGACCAGTCCGGGACGTCCACCGACCGTCCCGCCGTGGGGTCGGCCACGGGCTCCTGGTCCGGCCCGTCGGGCGGTGCCGGGTCGATCGCCCACTCCCACGACCGGACGCCCGGCCGTGCTGCCGGGCCGGCGCCCGGGCCGACCGGTTGGCCGGGCTGTCGCTCACCCAGCCCGTGGCCGGGCCCGGCGGCTGGGCCGTCGCCGTGTTCACCCGGCTGTCGGTCGGGCGGCCCGTCCGGCTGGTCGACCGCGTTCTCGCCGCCCACCGGTCCGACCGGCCCGGCGTCGGGTTGGCGCGGATCCTCGCCGGACTGCTCGGGGTTGGTCATCGCGGTCCCCGTGTCGTCGGTACGCCTTTGGGAAAATACTAGACTTTAGCGACATTGCTCCCAGTGCGGATCGTCATCTTGGGGGCGGGCGGACGAGGGCGGGTCGCCCACGTCGGCGGTGGCAGGATGTGCGGCGTGGATCTCGTGACCCTCGACGACGTCCGGAGCGCGGCCGACGACCTGGTCGGTGTCGCCCTGCGTACGCCGCTGTTGCCCTGTCCGTGGGACGGGCAGCTCTGGATCAAGCCGGAAAGCCTGCAACCGGTCGGCTCGTTCAAGATCCGTGGCGCGACCCACGCCGTGGCCCGGCTCGACCCGACCCGGCGGGCCAGGGGCGTCGTCACGCACTCGTCGGGCAACCACGGGCAGGCCCTGGCGTACGCCGCCCGGGTGCACGGCGTGCCCTGCACGGTGGTGATCCCGGAGGGCGCCCCGACGATCAAGATCGAACGGGTGCGGGCGCTCGGGGCCGAGGTCCGGCTGGTCCCCCCGGCCGAGCGGTTCACCGTCGCCGACCGCATCGCCGCGGAGCAGGGCCGGACCCTGGTTCCCCCCTTCGACGACCGCCGGATCATCGCCGGCCAGGGCACCCTCGGCGTCGAGGTGGTCGAGGAACTACCCGAGGTCGACGTGGTACTGGTTCCGGTCGGCGGTGGTGGCCTCGCCTCCGGGGTCGCCACGGCGGTCAAGGCCCTGAGGCCTGCGACGAAGGTCATCGGGGTCGAGCCGGAACTCGCGGCCGACGCCCGGGACTCGCTGACCGCCGGGGAGCTACGGGTGTGGGAACCGGCCCGGACCTACCGCACGAGCGCGGACGGCCTGCGGACCGCCCTCTCCCCGTTGACCTTCGCGCACCTGCGCCGTCGGCTGGACGGCATCGTCACGGTCAGCGAGGAGGAGATCGCCGCGGCCACCGCTCGGTTGGTCCGGGACGTCCGGCTGGTCGTCGAGCCGAGCGGCGCGGTCACGACGGCGGCCCGGATGTTCCACGCCGCCGAGCTGCCGGCCGGCCGTACGGTCGCGGTCGTCTCCGGTGGGAACGTCGACCCGGCCGTGCTGGCCGCGGCGGCGACCCGGCCCGCGGCGGGGTGACCGGGTCCGCCGCCGGGGCGGTGGCGTACCGCACCCCGGCGGCGACGGACCCGGGTGGGCGGAGCGTGGCCTCAGCCGCGCCGCCACTTCTGGTTGGCACCACCGGTGCACTCCCAGAGCTGCAGCTTGGCGCCGTTGGCGGTGTTCCAGTCCTGTACGTCGACACACTTGTTCGCCTGCGGATTCACCAGGTCACCGGCGGCGCTGAGGACGAACTGCTGGGCCGGGTTGCCGTTACAGTGGACTATCTGGATCTTGGCGCCGTTCGCGGTCGATCCCCAGGCCACGTCCATGCACATGCCCATCGCCCGCACGGTGCCGTCGGCGGCGAACGTCCACTGCTGGGCGACGGTGCCGTTGCAGTCCCAGATCTGCAACTGGGTGCCGTCGGCCGGGTTCGCGCCCGGGATGTCGATGCACTTGTTGGCGTACCCGATGATCGGGCCGGTGGTGCCGGGGTTGCTGTCACCGGTGTTCCAGGCCCAGACCCGGACGTAGTCGATCAGCATCTGCTGGGGGAACGTGGTGGTGGCGTCCGGGTAGCCGGGCCAGTTGCCGCCGACCGCGACATTCATGATCATGTAGAACGGGTGGTCGAAGACCCAGGGGTTGCCGTGCAGGTCGGCCGGGGTCCTGCGGGCGTACGCGATGCCGTCGACGTACCAGGTGATGGAGTCCGGTGCCCAGTCCACCGCGAAGGTGTGGAAGGCGTCGGCGAAGTTGCCGCTGGGTAGCGTGTAGGAGCTGCTGATCCCGGCACCGCCGGAGTAGCCGGGGCCGTGCAGCGTGCCGTACACCCGGTTGGGCTCACGACCGATGTTCTCCATGATGTCGATCTCGCCGCGGTCCGGCCACGGCAGACCGCCGAGCATCCAGAACGCCGGCCAGATGCCCTGTCCGCGCGGGATCTTGATCCGGGCCTCGAACCGCCCGTACGTCTGTCTGAAGGTGTTGGCGGTGAGCAGCCGGGCCGAGGTGTACTCGCAGTAGCCGTAGTGGCACTGGTAGTTGGCCGGGTTCTCCCGACGCGCGGTGATCACCATGTTGCCGTTGCCGTCGTGGGCGGCGTTCCTGGTGCTGTCGGTGTAGTACTGCCGCTCGTTGTTGCCCCAGCCGCCGCCGCCGATGTCGTGATGCCACTTGCCGGGATCCGGCGGCGTGCCGGCCGGGGCGTTGAACTCGTCGCTCCACACGAGCGCGCCGGGCGCCGCGTTGACCGGGCTGGTCGGGGTGACCGCCAGCGTCGTGGTCAGGATCGTGCCGAGCAGGGCCAGGACCAGGGAGGTTCGTCGGATGCGCATGTAGAGGTTTGTATATTGAAGTCCTCCTTTCTAGCAAGGCTCCTTACTAAAAACATCAGGTTCCTAACAGAGGCGGCACGGTGCCGGGCCCACCTGGCGACGCGTGCCTCCTTGTCCGCCTCCAATACGAGAGTCTGTCTATCTTTGGGTGACCGACCGGTTACCACAGGTCAAGGAGGCGGTCCCGTGACCCAGTTGTCCTTCTTCGGTCCGAACGAGGCCGGCCCCGACCCGAAGCCCGACGGTGACGCACCCGTACGGCTCCGCCTGCTCATCACGGTGAAGGCCGCCCCGAATCCCTCCGAGAAATACGGCGAGACGGTATGCGTCGCCGCTCTGAGCATCGACCCTCTGCGTCCGGGCTGGGTGCGGTTGTACCCGATCAACCACCGTGAGCTGACGAGCGACGACCGGTTTCGCAAGTACGAGATCATTTCCGTGATGGCCAGGCCGGCCAGGCGGGACCAGCGCCGGGAGAGCTGGAAGCCCATCATCGAGACCATCGCTCGTGAGGCCTACCTTCCGCCCTGGGAGAAGCGTCGACGCTACCTTGACCCCTGGGTCGAAGAGTCGATGTGTCGGCTGAACCGGGCAGTTCGCGACCGGCCGGACGCCCAGTCGCTGGCCCTGATCCGCCCGGCACGGGTCGACGGTCTCCGGGTGACGCCGCACGGCGGCTGGACACCGAGCGAGCAACGAAAAATCGATGCATACGTCAGCCAGCTCGACCTGCTCGACAACCGGGATCGTGTGCCCCTGGAAGCGCCCCGATTCCGTGCCGCCTATCGCTACCAGTGCCACGAGCCAGGGTGCAAAGGGCACCTGCAAGGGCTGCTGGACTGGGAACTCGTTGCGCTGCAACGCCGGCTTCGTGGTTGTTCCGACGCGGAACTCAGGCAGGCCATCGAGGAGAAGTTCTTGCACGAACTGTGCGCACCCACCCGGGATGTCGCCTTCTATGTGGGCAACCAGGCGAAGCGCGTGAACGTGTTCAGCGTGCTCGGCGTGTACTGGCCGCCGAAACGCCAGCCAAACGTTTCGATGCGGCCTCCAGCACGACGTCACGGTGGCAGTGCTGTTGATCCGCCTCGAAGCACAGCACCGCCACCAGCTCGCGTCGGCCGGCCTCGGCAATCGCATCGAGCGCCTTGACCGCGTCCGGATGCCGCAACAGATCGGCGTACACGTTCCGTGCCATTGCCCGCATGTCGGGCGGGCCGGCGAAACCCGGGCGGTTGGCCTTCGGATTACCCAGCTCCCGTCGGTGCTCGTAGGCAATGCCGGCCGCGCCGAGTGCCTGGGCGAGGGCTGTCTTGCTGAAGCCCCGCTTCCGGGAGATCGGTGTGAGCCGGACGTCGACCAGGCGGGAGACGCCGAGGGCGCAAAGGTCGCCGACGAAGGCTTCGATGTCCCGGCCTTGGTAGCCGACGCCAATCAGGCCGGCCCGGACCGCTGTCGAGATCGCCATGCCTGTCAGCTTTCCACACCGTGCGCATGTCCGCCGCTACCCCGGCCGACTGGGGTACAGGTCCTCGACAGGATCGCGCGTGTCTCGGCCTTGGTTCCTCGGGCGCTCGCTGTCAACCGGGTCAGCCCGGGCGCTGGCGGCGCCGCCGCCAGCGGCGCCGCCGAGGCGGCCTGATCCGCACCCGCTGCTCCGGCCGGCTCTCGATGTCGTCAAGCTGCGCGCACACCGTCTGCCGCAGCTCGTCGTAGTCCCGGAAACGGTAGTCCTGGAACAGGGTGTAGCCGCTCCACATCAGATTGGCGCAGACGCGTGCCGGCACCCGACCGGTCGCCGCGCCCATCCCGACCAGCGCCACCGAGCGGATGCTGCCCGGCTCCGTCGCGTTACGCAGGCGGATCGTTCTACCGGCGGCTCAACGCCGCGCTGCGGGACCCGGACCGCGGCCGGGTCACCCCGTACCTGCCGTACCTGCGGCTGCTCTTCTCGGCGCTGTCGCGGCTGCCGACCCACACGGAGCCACTGTGGCGCGGGGTGTCGCTCGACCTGCGGGCGCAGTACCCGGTCGGACGGACCGTCACCTGGTGGGGGGTCTCCTCGTGCACCTCACAGCTCAGGGTCGCCCAGTCGTTCCTCGGGCGTCGCGGCAGGCGGACCCTCTTCGAGGTACGGCCGGTGCGGGCCGTGGGGATCCACCGGTTCTCCGCGTTCACCGGCGAGGAGGAGTACATCCTCAGCCCCGGCACACGGCTCACCGTGACCGAGGTACGGACCGAACGTGGCGGCCTGTGCACCGTACGGTTGACCGAGCTGGCCGAGCCGGGCCTGGTGACGTGACCGGGGTGGGGCCGGCGCGCGGGACCACGCGCCGGCCCCACCCGATCACTCGCGGATGCCCAGGCGGTCGAGGATCCAGGCGGCGATGAACGCCTCCTCCTTCCAGGCGTCGTACCGGCCGCTCGGGCCGCCGTGCCCGGCGCCCATCTCGATCTTCAACAGGTAGTCGCCGTCCGGGGCGGTGGCGCGCAGCCGGGCGATCCACTTCGCCGGCTCGTGGTAGAGGACCCGGGTGTCGTTGAGGCTGGTCACCGCCAGGATCGCCGGGTACTTCTGCGCGGTGACGTTCTCGTACGGCGAGTACGACTTCATGTACGCGTAGACCTCGGGATCCTCCAGCGGGTTGCCCCACTCCTCCCACTCGGTGACGGTGAGCGGCAGGGACGGGTCGAGGATCGAGGTGAGCGGGTCGACGAACGGCACCTGGGCGACGATCCCGCAGAAGGCGTCGGGTGCGAGGTTCGCCACCGCCCCCATCAGCAGCCCACCGGCCGACCCGCCCCGGGCGACCAGCCGGTCCGCCGACGTCCAGCCGGTACGCGCCAGATGCCGGGCGACGGCGACGAAGTCGGTGAAGGTGTTCTTCTTGGTCAGCAGCTTGCCGGTCTCGTACCACCGGCGTCCCAGTTCGCCGCCGCCCCGCACGTGCGCGACCGCGAAGACCACGCCCCGGTCCAGCAGCGAGAGCCGGGGGATCGAGAACCAGGGGTCCATGCTGGTCTCGTACGAGCCGTAGCCGTAGAGCACACAGGGCGCCGAGCCGTCGCGGGGGGTGCCGACCCGGCACACCAGCGAGACCGGTATCCGGGTGCCGTCGTCGGCGACCGCCCAGTCCCGGTGCTGCTCGTACCGGGCCGGGTCGAAGTCGCCCAGCACGGGCTTGCGCTTGCGCAGCACCATCTGGCGGGTCACCAGGTTGTAGTCGTAGACCGAGTCCGGGGTGACCATCGAGGCGTAGTGCAGCCGGATCGTGTCGGTCTGGTACTCCGGATTGCTGTCCAGCCCCACGCTGTACAGCGGCTCCGGGAAGTCGATGTCGTACGGGTCGCCGGTGCCGTCCGGCAGCACCCGGATCCCGGTGAGCCCGCCGGTGCGCAGCGACACCACGATGTGGTTGGCGAAGGCGTCCACCGCCTCCAGCCGGGTGCCGGGGGTGTGCCCGATCAGCGGCACCCAGTCGCCGGGACGGTCCGCCGAGGTGTACGCCAGCGCGAAGTCCTCGGCACCGTCGTTGTGCAGGATCAGGAAGCGGTCCCCGTGGTGCTCGATCGAGTACTCGACCCCCTGCCGCCGGGGTGCGACGAGGACGGGGTCGGCGGTCGGGTCGTCCGCGGGGATGACCCGAACCTCACTGGTGATCTTGCTGTGCGCGTCGATGACGATGAACCTCTCGGACCGGGTCAGCCCGACGCCGACCCAGAACCGCTCGTCACGCTCCTCGTAGACGAGCTGGTCCTGCGACGCCGGGGTGCCGACCGTGTGCCGCCACACCCGGTACGGCCGCCACGCCTCGTCGACGGTCAGGTAGAACAGCGTCGACCCGTCGGCGGACCAGGCGGTGCCGTAGAACGTCCCCGGCACCTCGTCGGCCAGCACCTCACCGGTTCGCAGGTCCTTCACCCGCAGGGTGAACCGCTCGTCCCCGCTGAAGTCCGTGGAGTACGCCAGCCACCGGCCGTCCGGGCTGACGTCGAAGGTTCCCAGCGCGAAGAAGTCGTGGCCCTCGGCGAGCGCGTTGCCGTCGAGCAGGATCTCCTCGCCCTCCAGCGGCGCGCCGTCGGCCGGCATCGGCGGGTCCGTCTCCCCGTCGCGGACCGCACGCCGGCAGTGGATGCCGTACTGCTGTCCCTCGACCGTCCGGGTGTAGTACCAGTACCCACCCTTGCGGGTGGGAACCGAGAGGTCGGTCTCCTGGGTGCGGGTCTTCGTCTCGGTGAACAGGGTCTCCCGCAACCCGGCCAGCCCTGCCGTCCGATGCTCGGTGTAGGCGTTCTCGGCCTTCAGGTAGGCGATCGTCTCCGGGTCGTCCTTCGCGGCGAGCCAGGCGTACTCGTCGATCACCGTGTCGCCGTGGTGGGTGCGCTCGGTCGGCACCCGCCTGGCGATCGGGGCAGCGATCCTCTCAGTGTCCACCCGGTCACGTTACCGTCCGCCCGCGGTACCGGTTCGCACCGGTCGCCGCCGGTGACCGCGCCGGTCGGACCCGGTTCAGCCCACCGCGTCGTTGCGGAGCACCAGGATCGCGATGTCGTCCCGGGGCGACTCGGCGGAGAAGCCGATCACCGCCGACCGGAGCCGCGCCGCCACCACCTCGGCCGAGTATCCGGCCAGCGGGGCGGCCGCGTTCCGGAGCCGCTCCAGGCCGAAGAGCTCCCGGCCGCGCCGCCGCTCGGTGACCCCGTCGGTGTAGAAGACCAGCGCGTCACCCGGGCCCAACCGCACCTCCGCGGCCGGGCAGGTGACCACGTCGAGCAGGCCGAGCGCGGTACCGCCGGCACCGACGAACGAGGTGTGCCCGTCGCCGCGGACCAGCAGCGGTCGGTCGTGTCCGGCCAGGTGCAGCTCGACGTGCAACGCTCCACCCCGCTCACGCCGCACGGCGGCGAGGGCCAGCGTGCAGTAGCGGCCCCCGCCCCGCTCGACCAGCGTCTGGTTGAGCCGGGTGAGCGCGTCCGGCAGCGATCGTCCGTCGCCCACCAGCACGCGGATCACGTCCCGGACCAGTCCGGTGACGGCCGCCGCCTGCACACCCTTGCCGGAGACGTCGCCGACCACCACCAGCCAGCGGTCCTCGGCCAGCGGTACGACGTCGTAGAAGTCGCCGCCGACGTCCGCGGCGTCGCCGGTCGGGACGTACTCGGCCGCGAAACCGATGCCGTCGACCACCGGCAGGACCGGCGGCAACAGCGACTGCTGCAGGGTCTGGGCGACCTTCCGCCGCTCGTCGTGGATGCGGGCGTTCTCGATCGCCAGTGCCGACCGACGGGCCACGTCCTCCAGCACCGCGATCTCGTCGGGGTCGTGCCGGTGTCGCAGGTGACGACCGACGGCGAGGGTGCCGAGCCGCTGCCCCCGGGCCACCAGCGGTACGGCGATGCCGTCCAGCGGCGCCCCGAGCGGTACCTGGCCGGGACCGCGCACCGCCTCACGCAACCGGGCGTGCACCGAATCAGGTCCCTCCTCCCGGAGCATCTTGTGCAACTCGGGCAGCCTCGTCTCGTCGGCGTGGGTCGCCGCCGCCAACCGCAGCCGCCCCCACTCGTCGATCGTGTGCACCGCGCACCACTGGCCGAGCCGCGGGACCACCAGCTGCGGGATCAGCGCCATGGTCAGGTCGACGTCGAGTGACTGGGCGAGCAGTTCGCTCGCCTCGGCGAGGAAGGTGAGCCAGGTCTGGCGCCGGATGTCGGCCCGGCGCAGCCGGTCGTTCTCCAGGTGCAGGGAGAGGCGTTCGGCGACCAGCGCGGCGAGCGGGCGGGCGTACCCCGAGGGGGCGGCGTCCAGTTCGAGCTCCCCGACGTACGGCCGGTGCACGGTCAGCGGCACCCGGAGCAGTTCGTCGCCCGGCCGGGGCTGCCGGCCGTACCGGGCGAGGAGCTGCCAGCCCGCCCCGTCGCCCCGGTCGAGCCGGACCGCGCCGCCGGCCGCGCCGACCATGTCCCCGACCCGTACCAGCAGGTCGGCGGCGAAGGTGGGGAGGGGGTCGTCGGCGTACGGGTCGGGAGCGGTCTGCATCAGGGCGCTCATCGCGCCGGCGGTCGGCGCGGAGGGGGTCGGTGCCGGGGAGCCGGCGGAGGCGGGGCCGTGCACCCCGTGGGACGGGGGGCCGACCGACCGGTCGCCGTCCCCGGCGTACCCCTTGCGGTCGAGCCGGAACCAGACGCCCTTGCCGGTGGCCTGGTGGGTGGTACCCCAGCGGCTGGCGAAGTGGTCGACGAGGAGCAGGCCCCGACCCCGCTCCGACACCTGGGAGATGTCGGTCAGGTCGTTGCGGGGTCGGGCGGTCACGCCGTCGATCGGGCCGGCGGCGAAGTCGGAGACGGTGACGGTGAGCCCGGTACGGTCGGCCACGACCTCGATGTCCAGCTCGGTGCGGGCGTGTTCGATGGCGTTGGTGGACAGCTCGGTGGTGAGCAGCAGCGCCTCGTTGAGCAGTTCCTCGAGCCCTGCCTCGGTCAGCACCGACCGGACCAGGGCGCGGGCGGCGGCCGGGGTGCGCCGGTCGGCCGGTAGGCGGACCCGGCGGACCTGGCCTCCGCCCCTGGCCTCCGCCGCCCCGCCCGTTTCCGCTGACACCCTTCGACTCCTCCACACCGCCCGTGGATCCGAATCCAGGCAACACTATCCGGGCAAGGCGACTCTCCCGCCCGGTTGCGACGCGGGTCGGCGCGATCGACGCCGTGTCGGGTCGCAGACTGCCCGATTCGTACCGAACGCCGGCTCGCCGCGCGCTGTCGCCGCAGGTCGGCGCCGATCGCCGGAGCGCGGCGTGGGGTGGCGGTTCCCGGGTGAACGGCACAATGATGGGGTGTCACGCCGGGGTGGGAAGCGCGGGGCACCCCGGTGACGAGGCCGGGACCGGTTGGGCGCGGGCCGGCACGGGAGCCCACCTGCCAGCACACCTGAGCGAGGGACGATGACCACGGCGAACCACCTCACAGCCGACCAGAGGCCCGGCGCCGAGGACGCGGCGCTGCTCGGTGAGCTCGCGGAGGCGCTACGCCGGGTCCGCCAGGGTGACTTCAAGGTACGGCTGCCGCGTCGCACCGGCGCCGCGGGCGAGGTCGCCGACGCCTTCAACGAGGTCGTGTCGCTGCAGGAGCGGCAGCACCTCGACCTCCGCCGGATCAGCCGGATCGTCGGCCGGGACGGCCGGCTCACCGAACGGCTGGACGAGGAGGGTGTGGAGGGCGCCTGGGCGGAGGGCCGGCGGGCGGTCAACTCCCTCATCGACGATCTCGGGCGGCCCACCACCGAGATCGCCCGGGTCATCGTCGCCGTCGCCGAGGGCGACCTGTCGCAGCACATGGCCCTGGAGATCGACGGTCGGCCGCTGCGTGGCGAGTTCCTCCGGATCGGGCGCACCGTCAACACGATGGTGGACCAGCTCTCGTCGTTCGCCGACGAGGTGACGCGGGTTGCCCGGGAGGTGGGTACCGAGGGCAAGCTGGGTGGCCAGGCCGACGTCCGTGGGGTGGCCGGCACCTGGAAGGACCTCACCGACTCGGTGAACACCATGGCCTCGAACCTGACCCACCAGGTCCGCTCGATCTCCCAGGTGGCGACCGCGGTGGCCCGGGGCGACCTGTCGCAGAAGATCACCGTCTCCGCGAAGGGCGAGGTCGCCGAGCTGGCCCACACGATCAACGGGCTGACCGACACGCTGCGGCTCTTCGCCGAGCAGGTGACGCGGGTGGCCCGGGAGGTGGGTACCGAGGGCAAGCTGGGTGGCCAGGCCGTGGTGCCGAACGTGGCCGGCACCTGGAAGGACCTGACCGACAGCGTCAACTCGATGGCGTCGAACCTGACGGCGCAGGTGCGCAACATCGCCCAGGTCTCCACGGCGGTGGCTCGGGGTGACCTGTCGCAGAAGATCACGGTGGACGCGAAGGGCGAGATCGCGGAGCTGAAGGACACCGTCAACACGATGGTGGACCAGCTGTCCTCGTTCGCCGACGAGGTGACGCGGGTTGCCCGGGAGGTGGGCATCGAGGGGAAGCTGGGTGGTCAGGCCCAGGTCCACGGGGTCTCCGGCACCTGGCGGGCGCTGACCGAGAACGTCAACCAGCTCGCCGGCAACCTCACCTCCCAGGTGCGCAACATCTCCCAGGTCTCCACCGCGGTGGCTCGGGGTGATCTGTCGCAGAAGATCACCGTCGATGCGCAGGGTGAGATTCTGGAGTTGAAGAACACCGTCAACACGATGGTGGACCAGCTCTCGTCGTTCGCCGACGAGGTGACGCGGGTGGCCCGGGAGGTGGGTACCGAGGGCAAGCTGGGTGGTCAGGCCCAGGTCAAGGGGGT
>CALGAM010000020.1 GCA_937951935.1 uncultured Micromonospora sp.
GGCATCCTGGCCACCATGTACGACAGCCGCACCACACACTGCCGCCAGGTGCTGCAGCGGGTGGTCGAGGCGTTCGGCGACAAGGTCTACCAGACGGTGATCACCAAGACGGTGAAGTTCCCCGAGTCCACGGTCGCCGGTGCGCCGATCACCATCCTCGACCCGGCGTCCTCCGGGGCCCGTAACTACCGGCAGCTGGCCCGAGAGGTGATCGCCGCGCAGGCCGCGCGGTAACCTGTTGACCAGGTCCTGGCCGGTCGACGCCGGCCGCCTTCCCGTTACGTTCGGCGGGCCCGCCACGGTGCCCGCCGTGTCAAGGATCATCGGTCGAGGATCATCGGGTGAGTGACGGTACCGGCGTGCGCGTGCTCGCCGACGGTTCGGAACCGGTGGACTACGGTCGTCGGGTGAGTTCCCCACCCGTTCCGGCGCCGTCGGAGCCGGTGCCGTCCGTCGGCCCCGCCGCGGACCCGGCGGCGCCCGACCCGGCCCCGTCCGCGGCGGCACCCGGCGCGACGCCCGCGGCCGGCCCGTCGTCCGAGTCGACCGAGCCGGCGTCCGGCGGCGGCTTCACCGTGCGGCTGGCGAACTTCACCGGCCCCTTCGACCTGCTGCTGCAGCTCATCGGCAAGCACAAACTCGACGTCACCGAGGTCGCGCTCCACCAGGTGACGGACGAGTTCCTCGCCTACATCCGGGCGATGGGTGACGACTGGGACCTCGACGAGGCCAGCGAGTTCCTCGTCGTCGCCGCCACCCTGCTCGACCTCAAGGCGGCCCGGCTGCTACCCGCCGCCGAGGTGGAGGACGAGGAGGACCTCGCCCTGCTGGAGGCGCGCGACCTGCTCTTCGCCCGGCTGCTGCAGTACAAGGCCTTCAAGGAGGCGGCCGCGTACATCGCCGAGCTGGAGAGCGTCGGCTCCCGGCGCTACCCGCGGGCGGTCAGCCTCGAACCGCGGTACGCCCAGGCGCTGCCCGAGCTGGTGCTCGGGATCGGCCCCGAGCGGCTCGCCGCGCTGGCGATCAGGGCGATGACGCCGAAGCCGGCTCCCGTGGTCTCGATCGACCACGTGCACATGGTCCGGGTCAGCGTGCGGGAGCACGCCGCGTTGCTGCGGGACCGGCTGCGCCGGGCCGGCAGCGCCACGTTCCGGATCCTCTGCGCCGACTGCGCGTCCACCCTCGAGGTGGTGGCCCGGTTCCTGGCGCTGCTGGAGCTGTACCGGGAAGGGCTGGTCGGCTTCACCCAGGAGGAGGCGCTCGGGGAGCTCACCGTACGGTGGACCGGTCCGGCTGACGGCGGCGCCGAGCTGGACGTCGACGAGTACGCGGGATCCCCGGCCCCCGACCCGCCGGCCGGCGGTGGCGCCGAGGGGGAACGGGCCGCGCCGGAGGCGGACGAACCGGGTGCCGGCTCGTCGGCACCCGTCGGCGGGACCGCGAGCGGACCGAGCGACAGCGAGCAGACGCAGGAGGAAGCACGGTGACCAGCGACAGTCGGCCGGAGTCCCTGGCCGAGCAGGCTGCGGCCTGGGTGCCGCCCTGGAAGCGGTCGCCCGCCACCGCCGCGCCGACGCCGCAGGACCCCGACGCCGGCACGCCGGCCGGTATCGGTGGCCGGCCGCCCGCCGGTGGCGGCCCCGAGCGCTCGGAGGGCACGGCTGGCGCGCCGACCGCGGAGGACGTTCCGGAGCGGTCGGTGAGGCCGGCGGAGACGCCGGAGGAGCCGGGCTGGCCGGTGGAGACGCCGGAGCAGCCGGTGCCGGCCGCGTCGACCGACCCGGCCCCCGCCGACCCGGCCGGCACGCCGGCGACCGGGACCCTGGAGGACCCGGCGTCGCCTCCCGCCGCCGACGCCCGACACGACGCGGCGGACCCGGGTGAGCAGCCCGGGAAACTCGCCCTGATCGACGACGCCGAGCTGCGCGGCGCCCTGGAGGCGATCCTGCTCGTCGTCGACCAGCCGGTGACGGAGACCGTCCTGGCCCAGGTGCTGGAGCAGCCGACCGAGCGGATCGCCGGCCTGCTCGAGCGGCTGGCCCGGGACTACACCGCCGCCGGGCACGGCTTCGAACTGCGTCGGGCGGCCGGGGGCTGGCGGCTGTACACCCGGCCCGAGTACGCCCCGTACGTCGAGCGGTTCGTGCTGGACGGGCAGTCGGTACGGCTGACCCAGGCGGCGCTGGAGACGCTTGCCGTGGTCGCCTACAAGCAGCCGGTGACCCGGTCCAGGATCTCGGCCATCCGCGGCGTCAACTGTGACGGGGTGATCCGTACCCTGGTCTCGCGCGGCCTGGTCGAGGAGTGCGGTACCGAGCCCGAGACCGGTGCCCACCTCTACCGGACGACGACGCTGTTCCTCGAGAAGCTCGGGCTGGACAGCGTCGACCAGCTGCCGCCACTTGCCCCGTTCCTGCCCGACGATGTGGAAGAGATCGCCGATGCCCCACGATGAGCCGGTGGCCCGGGGTGACCAGCCGGCCCCGCGCGTCGAACGTCTCCAGAAGGTGCTCGCGGCGGCCGGTGTCGGCTCCCGGCGTGCCTGCGAGGATCTGATCGCCCGGCGGCGGGTCACCGTTGACGGGCGTGTCGCCCGGCTCGGTGACAAGGTCGACCCGACCACCGCCGTCATCCACGTCGACGGCGAGCGGGTGGTGACCGACACCCGCCTGGTCTACCTGGCGTTGAACAAGCCACGCGGCGTGGTGTCGACGATGGCGGACGAGAAGGGCCGAACCGCGGTCGCGGACCTCCTGGGCCGGGTGGACGAGCGGGTCTACCACGTCGGCCGGCTCGACGCGGACAGCGAGGGCCTGCTGCTGCTCACCAACGACGGGACCCTCGCGCACCGGCTGATGCATCCGTCGTTCGGCGTTCCGAAGACGTATCTGTGCGAGGTGGTGGGGCCGGTGCCCCGCGGCGTCGGGCGGCGGCTGATGGCCGGGGTCGAGCTGGCGGACGGCCCGGCGCGGGTGGACCGGTTCCGGCTGGTGGACAGCCTGGGACGGATCGCCCAGGTGGAGTTGGTCCTGCACGAAGGCCGCAAACACATCGTGCGGCGGCTGATGGAGGAGGTCGGGCACCCGGTACTCCGGTTGGTGCGTACCGCCATCGGGCCGGTCCGCCTCGGTGACCTGCGGCCCGGGCGTACCCGGGTGTTGAGCAACGCCGAGATCGCCGCGCTGTTCAAGGCGGTCGGCGGCTGACCGGTCGGGGGAGGGCCGTTCCGCGCTGACCGTCGGGCGCGGGGCGGATCGGGGCACGGGGCATGATGGACGGCGGAACGTGGACGTGTGGGTGGCGCCGCGGCCGGGGTCGCGGGTGCCTCCTGGTGACCGGGTGAGGAGGAACGGTGGCGGAAGAGGTACGGACCGGGCGATGTGTGGTCGCCGTGGATGGGCCGTCCGGTTCGGGGAAGTCCACCGTCTCCCGAAGACTGGCGAGTCTCCTCGGTGCCCGTTACCTGGACACCGGTGCCATGTACCGGGCCGTGACCTGGGCGGTGCTGCGGTCCGGCGTCGACCCGTCCGATGCCGAGTCGGTGGCGAAGGTGGCGGGGGAGGTCGATCTGCGCATCGGCGTGGACCCGGAGGCTCCCAGCGTGACCGCGGACGGGATCGCCGTCGACCGGGAGATCCGGGGCCCGGAGGTGACCGCGGCCGTCTCCGCGGTGGCGGCCGTACCCGCCGTGCGGGAGATCCTTGTCGCGCAGCAGCGGAAGATCATCGAGTCGGCCGGCCGGATCGTGGTCGAGGGTCGGGACATCGGCTCGGTGGTGGCACCGGACGCCGATCTCAAGGTCTACCTGACCGCGTCCCCCGAGGCGCGGGCGTACCGACGTTCCGCGGAGAACGCGACCGATCTGGCGACCACCGCGGCGGATCTGGCCCGGCGGGATCGGCTCGACTCGACCCGCGCGGCGGACCCGCTGCGACAGGCGGCGGACGCGGTGGTCCTGGACACCACCGAGCTGGGGATCGACGAGGTGGTCGATCGGCTGCGGGAGCTGCTCGCCGGACGGTGGTCCGGCCGGTGACGCGGCGGGTCGGCGCGACGGGTGACGTGGTGGGGCGCGACCGCGCCCGCCGGGGTGGTGAGGAGGCGTGGTGAGCACGGGGGACGGTTGGGTCGAGCTGCGGGAGCCGGATGTCGCCGACGAGGCGGCGCCCACCGGTCCGCTGCCGGTGGTGGCGGTCGTCGGACGGCCCAACGTCGGCAAGTCGACGCTGGTGAACCGGATCATCGGCCGCCGGCAGGCGGTCGTTGAGGACGTTCCCGGGGTGACCCGGGACCGGGTGCCCTACGACGCCCAGTGGGCGGGGCGGCGGTTCGTCGTGGTCGACACCGGCGGGTGGGAGCCGGACGCCCGGGACCGGGCGGCGGCCATCGCGGCCCAGGCCGAACACGCGGTGGCGGCCGCCGACGTGGTGCTGTTCGTGGTCGACGCGACGGTCGGGGCCACCGACGTGGACGAGGCCGCGGTGCGGATGCTGCGGCGGAGCGCCAAGCCGGTGCTGCTGGTCGCGAACAAGGCGGACAACAGCGCCGTCGACGTCGAGGCGGCGTCGCTGTGGTCGCTCGGGCTCGGTGAGCCGCATCCGGTCTCCGCCCTGCACGGCCGGGGTTCCGGCGACCTGCTCGACGCGATCCTCGAGGCGCTGCCGGAGGCGCCACCGGTGACCGAGGCGGGCCCGCGGGGTCCGCGCCGGGTCGCGCTGGTGGGCCGCCCCAACGTGGGGAAGTCCAGTCTGCTCAACCGGCTGGCGAAGGAGGAGCGGGCGGTGGTGGACTCCGTCGCCGGCACCACCGTCGACCCCGTCGACAGCCTCGTCGAGATCGGCGGGGAGGTCTGGCGGTTCGTCGACACCGCCGGGCTGCGCAAGCGGGTCGGCAGGGCCAGCGGGACGGAGTACTACGCCAGCCTGCGTACCGCCGCCGCGATCGAGGCCGCCGAGGTGGCCGTGGTCCTGATCGACGCGAGTGAGCCGATCAGCGAGCAGGACCAGCGGATCCTGACCATGGTGACGCAGGCCGGGCGGGCGCTGGTCATCGCGTTCAACAAGTGGGACCTGGTGGACGCCGAACGGCGGTACTACCTGGACCGGGAGATCGAGCGGGAGTTGCGGCGGATCCCGTGGGCGATCCGGGTGAACCTGTCGGCCAAGACCGGCCGGTCGGTGGACCGGCTCGCCCCGGCGCTGCGGACCGCCCTGGCGAGCTGGGAGTACCGGGTGCCGACCGGACAGCTCAACCAGTGGCTCACCGCCCTGGTGCAGGCGACCCCGCACCCGGTGCGCGGCGGCCGGGCGCCCCGCGTGCTCTTCGCCACGCAGGCGGGGACCTGTCCGCCCCGGTTCGTCCTCTTCACCACGGGTCCGCTGGACGCCGGCTACCAGCGGTTCATCGAGCGGAAGCTTCGGGAGGACTTCGGCTTCCGGGGCAGCCCGGTGGAGATCGCGGTGCGGCCCCGGAAGCGGAACGGGGCCGGCGGGCGCGGCAGGGCACGCGGCTGATCCGGTGGGGACCGACCGGGTGGTTCCGGCCCTGCTTTCCATCTTCCTAGGATGGCGTAGGGGATGTGAGTCACGCCGGTCGACACCGATCCTCGCGAACCGGGCGGGGGAGGGTGTGTACGCGTCCGGGATCATCCTGCGCTAAGCTGTATCGGCCGCCACGGGAAGGCCCGGATGGCGGCACCGGGACGTGGCGCAGCTTGGTAGCGCACTTGACTGGGGGTCAAGGGGTCGTCGGTTCAAATCCGGCCGTCCCGACAGCAACGACAGAGGCCGTTGACCGGAGCGTGTGTCCTGGTCAACGGCCTCTGTCGTGTTCCCGGCAAGGGTGGTCGCGGATCAGACGGCCACGGGGGTGGGTGGGGCCGCGTGGAGGCCGAGCGCCGTGCGACCCCCCACGGCCTGGCGCCGGAGGCCCGGGACTTCCTCACGGCGCTGGGCAGCCCAGGCAGCGTGTCACCGGCCAGGTGGCGGAGCCGGCCGGCCGTGCGCGCCCGGCGTTGTGGACGAAGACGAACAGGACGCGGGCCTGTCCCTCGTGGCCGTCCCGCCCTCAGGTGATCGCCGGGCTGCGACGTTCGATGAGGGTGACGTCGCGCCAGGTGCCGTGGTGGCGGCCGATGCGCTGGCGGGTGCCGACGATGCGGAACCCGCACGAGAGGTGCAGGGCGAGGCTGGCGGTGTTCTCGGGGAACACGCCGGCCTGGATGGTCCAGATGCCGGCCTGCTCGGTGGAGGCGATCAGGGCGTCGAGCAGGAGACGGCCGACGCCCCGGCCGCGGGCGTCGGGGTGGACGTAGACCGAGTGTTCGACCACGCCGGCGTAGACACGTCGGACGGACACCGCCGAGCAGGCGACCCAGCCCAGGACGTGACCGGTGGCGTCGACAGCGACCCAGCGGTGGCCGGGCAGTCGGCTGGTGGTGAACCGTTCCCAGGTGGGTGGTTCGGTTTCGAACGTGGCGTGGCCGGTGGCGATGCCGAGCCGGTAGATCTCCAGGACGGCGTCGGCGTGCTGGTCGCCCATCGCGGCGACGCTGATTCCGGTGGTGCGGGCCGGAGCGCTCATCGGTCCTGCTCGGCGTGGTACGGCACGGCGACAGCATACGCGGAGGCGGTGTGGGGGGTACCCCAGGTGACGGCGGCGGCCGGGCTGCCGACGTGTGGGACGGCGACGAAGCCGTTCGTTTCCGCGGCGGATTCTCCACGTGACGTTGGAGCCGACGCGGCCGGCGATCAATTTGTCGCATTGTAGAAATTCTATGTTTTTGCTGGCTGGTTCATGTCAGTCGGCTAATATGCACCGATGGACGTCATTGTTCCGGCCATTTCGGCTGTGTGTCGTCGTGATGGTTCCGGTTGAGCTTCCGACTGTCTGGGCCGGGCGGGAGAAGGAGCTGGCCGTGCTGCGCGCGGCCGTCGAGGCCACCAGCCAGGGCCGGGGATCGGTGCTCTGGGTGGAGGGTGAGGCCGGCATCGGCAAGTCCTCCCTGATCGCCGCGGGACTCGCCGGCGGTGGCCACGGGACCCGTGAGGTGCTGTGGGGTAGGGCGGACCAGCTGTCCCACCGCCTTCCCCTGCGGGTGATGTTGGACTGCCTCCAGGTGCGGCTGCGTTCCCCGGACCCGCGACGGGCGCGGATCGCCGAGTTCCTGCGCGACCGGCGGCCCGGGCTGTTCGCCGCGGACGACGTCACCTACACCGCCACCGAGATGCTCGTGTCGCTGGTGGACGAGCTGTGTACCGACGCGCCGACCGTGCTGGTGCTCGACGACCTGCAGTGGGCCGACGAGGCGTCGCTGATGCTGTGGCACCGACTTGCCCTGGTCGCCGAGGAACTCCCGCTGCTGCTGGTCAGCGCCACCCGCCCGGTACCGGCCCGGCAGGACGTACAGGCGCTGCGGGCGGTGACACTCCGCCGTGGCGGCACCCTGCTGTCCCTCGGCGCGCTCAGCGCGGATGACGTCCGTACCGTGGTGACCGGCGTGCTCGGGGCTCCACCGGGACCCGCGCTGGGCCGCCTGGTCGGGCAGGCCATGGGCAACCCGCTCTACCTGCGGGAACTGCTCGACGCCCTGATCCGGGGACAGGCGACCGGTGCCGCGTCGACCGAGGGTGAGCTCTCCGACGACATGTTCGGGCGTGTCCCGGCCTCCTTCGCCGACGCGCTGTCTGACCGGCTCAGTGTGGTGTCGGCGCCGACCGCCCAGATGTTGCGCACCGCCACACTGCTCGGTGGCGAGTTCGTCGTGACCGACCTCGCCGCGCTGCTGCGCCGCACGGCGTCCGACCTGGCCGAGGGCCTGCAGGACGCGGTCGCGGCGGGTCTCGTCGTCAGCGTCGGCGACCGGCTTGCCTTCCGGCATCCGCTGATCCGGCAGGCTCTCCACGACAGCATGCCGGCGGCGCTGCGCGCGGCGCTGCACTGCGAGGCGGCGAGGATGCTGGCGGCGGCCGGCGCCGAACCACTGCGGGTGGCCCAGCAACTGCTGGCGGCCGACCGTCCGGGTGACGAGTGGACGCGCGCCTGGGTGGTCGAGGCGGCACCGGCGTTGGCGGCCAGCGCCCCCGACGTCGCGATGGAGCTTCTGCAGCGGGAGCTGCAGGTGAGCCAACTCGACCGGGCTGACCAGGAGGCGCTGACCGTCGAACTCGTCCGGGTGCTGTTCGGCGCCGGTCGGTACCCGGAGGCGGCTGACCGGGCCCGGCAGGCACTCACCGTGGTGACGCTGCCGGGCAACCGGGCCGAGATGTCGTCGATTCTGGCCCGCTCGCTGTTCGACCTCGGGCGCGACGAGGAAGCCGCGGACGTCGTGCGTGCCGCTCTCGGCCGCCCTGACGTACCCGCGGTGTGGCAGGCGCGCCTGCTGGCCTCACTGTCGATGATCATCCGGGCCAGCACCGGTGACCTGGACACCGCCGACGGGATCGCGCGCGAGGCGCTGTGGGTCGGGCAGGAGGTCGGGGATGCCTTCGCCACCGCCTACGCGTTGACCGACCTGTGGCTGACCCACTCGGTACGGCGCGATCACGAGGCCGCCCTCGGCTTCGCCGACCAGGCGCTGACGGTGCTGGACGAGACGGCGGCGCACACCGACCTGCGGGCGTTCGCCCAGGACGGCCAGATCTTCAGTCTGCAGAATCTCGGCCGGTGGTCGGAGGCCGAAGCGATCCTGCGGCAGGGGCGCGACCCGGGACGGTGGGCCGGCGGGCCCGGCCGGAGCGCGTCGGCGGTCACCGCGGCCGTGCTGCTGTACTGGCTCGGACGGTGGGACGACGCCCTGGCCGAACTCGGCGCCCTCGGCCGGGACGCCAGGACCGTCACGTACTCCGGGCTCCGCGAGCGGGGACCGGCGCTGCTCTGGCACGGCGTCACCGCGTTGATCGCCGGACACCGCGGTGACGGCGCGGCCGCGACCGATCAGCTCCGGGCCGGCGACGCGCTCCCCGTCCGGACCGTCGCGGACCGGGAGAACAGCGACTTCCTGCTCGCCGCCCGCGCACTCGTCGCCGAGCAGGAGGGGGAGCCGGCCCGGGCGCTGTCGCTGTTGGCGACACTCCTGGAACGTGCGCCCGGTGAGATGACCCTGCGTCACCAGTGGATGCCCGAGCTGATGCGGCTCGCCGTGGCGGTCGACGACCGGGCGGCGGGTCAGGCGGCACTACGTGTCTGCCAGGCCGAGGTCGCGGCGGAGGCCCGGCCGGGCCGGGCCGCCATGGCGCTGCGTCGGTGCCAGGGCCTGTGGGACGGCGATCCCGCGCCGTTGCGTGAGGCGGTCGGGTACTACCGGGCGGTCGGCTCGCCGGTGGAACTGGTCGGGACACTGGAGGACCTGGCCGAGGTGCTCGCCCGGCGCGGCCAACAGGCCGAGGCGAGGACGTTGCTCGGCGAGGTGCTCGACCGCTACGGCGCGCTCGGCGCGGCGTGGGACATCCGGCGGGCCGAGGGGCGACTCCGACGTCACGGCGTGCGGCGGGGGGTCCGTGGACCTCGGCCGGTTCGGGCCCGGGCCGGGTGGGAGGCGCTCACCCCGACCGAGACCCGGGTGGCCGCCCTGGTCGCCCAGGGACGGTCCACCCCGGACATCGCCAGGGAGCTGTACCTCTCCCGACGTACCGTGCAGACCCACATCTCGCACGTGCTCGGCAAGCTCGGCGTGCGGAGTCGGGTGGAGATCGCGCGCGAGGCGTTGCGTCGGGAGCTCCTCCCCGACACCGGATCCTCACGGCCGGGCCGGGGCGGGCTGTCGCGGTGAGGTCGGCCCGTCCGGCATCGCCCTCTCCCCGGGACATCCGTCATCTGACGTAACGGCGCTGGTGGTACCGCGCCGATCGGCCGGCGGTGGCACGGGTACCCGGGTTTCGGTCGCCGTCCGGTGGCGGGTCGTATGGGCGCTCGGCGTGACGCGTACGGCGGTGGCGGCCCGAGCGGTGTCCACGGCCCCGCCGGTGGGTGGCGATGCGCGTCAACTGACCGATGTCATGCGGGTACCGGCGACGGAGGATCGGACTGACGACGGCGATTGTTTGGGGGACAGGAGTCGGAGATGGGACTGTCGGACCGCGAACCGGGTCAGGGACGGGCGGCCGTACGGCCGCAACCGGGGACGGCGTCGGGGCATGCCGCGGACGCCCCGCTGGTGGTGCGCTGTTTCGGCGGTTTCCATCTGGAGATTCCGGGACGGCAGCTGGACTGGACGTCGGTGCGGCCGCGGGTCCGCGCGCTGCTGCGCTTCCTGGCCGCACACGGCGGCCGGCCGGTGCACCGGGAAACCATCCTGGCGGCGCTCTGGCCGGAGCTGCCGGTGCGGTCCGGCATCCGGAACCTGCACGTGGGCGTCTCCATGCTCCGGGCGTTCCTCGAACCCGGCCTGCGGCGCGGCGAGTCCCGCCTCGTGCGGCGGGACGGCGAGTCCTACCAGCTGGCCCTGCCGCCGTCCGCGCGGTGCGACGTGCGGTCCTTCGAGGAGGCGGTCACGGTGGCACGGCGCGCCGTCTGCGCGGGACAGCGGGCGGTGGCGGTGGCTGCCCTGCGGGAAGCCCTCGACCAGTACGGCGGTGACCTGCTGCCGGAGGACGGGCCGGCGGAGTGGGTCGTGCCCGAGCGTGACCGTCACCGGACGCTGGCGGCGGAGTCGGCGGCGACGCTCGCCGCCCTCGAACTGGAGGCGGGGCGGTTCGCGGCGGCCGTCGTGGCGGCGCGGCGCAGCCTGGAGATCGACGGTTTTCGAGATGATGCCTGGCGGACGCTGGCCGAGGCGCACCAGCGTTCCGGGGACACGGCGGCGTACGCGCGGACCCGCAGTGCGTACGCCCGGATGCTGCGTGCCCTCGGGGTCGAGGAGCCGGCCCGGGTGGCGTGAGCGCGGTCAGGGACGGCGGAAGACCTCCACCTCGCCGATCGCCGTGCGACGTCCGGGCCCGCTGCCGTAGCTGTCCAGGACGGTCAACCGGATCCTCACCACGTCCGCGACGACGTGGCGGAAGGTCTGCGGTCCGGCGCGGTCAGCCAGCCGCAGGGTGGTGCGCTGCTCCGGGCCGGGTCGGCTGGTCCAGGTGGTCAGTTCCAGCTCCGCCGGCCGGGCCTGCCGCAGGAACGCGTCCTGCTGTGCCGACACACCGGTGTGGATGATCAGGTTGAGCAGCCGGAACGGACCGGCGAAGGTGAGCTCGACGTACTCCCCGCGCCCGGTGCCGTCGGCGTCCGGAGCCCAGTAGCTGTTGCTGAGCCCGTCCGCGACCAACCCGGCGGGGTGGTCGCGCGCCTGACTCGACGCGCGTACCGACGCCGGGCTCACCGGTTGCGGGGTGACGAGTCGGTCCCGAACCGCGTCGTTGGCCCGGGAACCGAGCCGGACCGCGCCGTAGCCGAGGCCGGCGAGCAGGGCGGCCGCGAGCAGCACGGTGGCGACCCGGTGCAGCAGGCCCGGTACGCCCGAGCGGCGGCGGATCAGCCACCGCGCCGCGCGCCGCAGGGCCCGCCAGCACCGACGCCACCACGAGACCCGGGCCGCCGACGCGGTCGACGCGGTGTCGAGGGGTGTGCCGCACCGCCGGCAGAACCGCCGGTCCCGGGGGTTGCTGGTCGCGCAGGCCGGGCAGACGAGGTCGCCCAGATCCTGCCCGGTCGCGGGTGGACGCTGCCGTACCACGGGTCGGCGTGCCTGCGGTCGGGCGGGCTGCACGGCCGCCACCGGTTCCGGCGTCTCGGCCGCCGGGATCTCGGCCCAGGTCGGGAGGGTGGGTGCGGGGTCAGGGGCGGACTCTCCGGCACCGGATCGGGTGGTCACCGCCTCTGACCGGCCGCCGGTGGTGTCCGCCGTCGGCGCCGCCGGCGCCGGTCCGGTCTTCGGCTCGTCCGGGCGGGGCTGTGGCACGGCGGCGGTCGACGGCGGGGCTGGCCGGGCCGGAGGCGCCGGCCGGGCCGGAGGGGGTGGCTCCTCGGTCTGCTCCCAACCGAGGAAGGACCCGCAGACCGCGCAGAAGGTGCCGTCGGGTTCGGCCGGGGTGCATCGCTCACAGCGCGGCATCGTCGTCGCCTTCCGGCGTCCCGCCGCGGTCGGCGACGACCCGGACCGTGCACGGCACGTGCGCCGGGCGGTTCGCCTCCACCAGCTCCCGGAGCCGGGCCAGCGGCACCCGGTCGGGGTCGGGCACCCGTACCGTCACCGTCAGGGCGGGCACCTCCGTACCCGGCAGCGGTCCGCCCGGGGTCGACGACCAGGTCGTGCCGCCGTTCTCGGTGATCTCCGGCCACACCCCGAAGACCATCCGCACCTGCTCCGCCAGGCCACGCGCCGTGCCGCGGGCCCGGTGCAGCGCCACCGCGCGGGCGACCGCCTCGCGGCGCTGCGGCAGGGTCCACCCCGGTGCCGTCTCGGCCGCCACCCAGCCGGCGAGCCAGTCGACGAAGTCGGCCGGGGCGAGCCGGGGGTTCAGGTAGGCGGCGAGGTTGTCCAACGTCGCGTGTATCGGCGCCAGCACCTCGTCGAACGCGGCGAGCAGCCGTCCCGCGAACTCGTCGGTGCCGTAGATGGCCGGCAGCCGCCGGCTCAGCGGATGCGGTGTGCCGAGGCCCGGCACCGCGCCACGCATGGCGTGCTCCTTTCTTCGGCCGTGCCGGCCGTCACGGTTCCTCCACCCGGACCTGGTGCTCGTAGGAGAAGACCAGCGCGTGTCGGTCGAGTTCGATCCGGGAGGCCGCCGGGCCGCGTCGCCCAGTGATCGGGTCGGCGGGGAAGAGCAGCACCTCCTCCACGAGCGCGACACCGGGCAGCCGCTGCAGCACCCCGAACAGCTCGCCGGCCTGCACCGGCCGGCCGAACGGCCAGCCCGACCCGTCCGGCCCGCCCCGCAGGGGGTTGAGGTAGGCGTACAGCGCGCCGAGTGCGGCGGTCCGGACCCGCTCGGCGGTCGCACCGGTCCGGGCGGTCAGCCGGGCCGCCACGGTGACGCCCTGGTAGAAGGGGGGCTCCACGACCAGCCGTACCCCGATGGGCCGGCGGGCGTCCAGGTGGGTGGCGATGGTCGCGAGCATGTCGTCGGGCGGGATCAGCTGCTCGAAGCGCAGCTGCTCGCCCTGGTCCGCGACCGCCCCGGGGACGACGAGGACGCGTACCCCGCCGGGCTCGGCACCGTCGCCGGCGGCCAGGCAGCGGATTCGGGCCGCGGCCGGCACCGCCTGCTCGGCGAGCAGTTCGTAGTCGCGGGCGGTCACCGCCCGGTCCTGGGCCCGCAGCTGCACCGGTCCGCGCTGCCGGGCACTCTCCACCGACTCGCCGTCCACCCCGCCGCTGGCGGCCTCCCGGTTCTCCACCCGGCTGACGTACGGCACGGAGCTGCGCAGCATCGAGATCGCGCCCCGGGCCACGTTGCCGCGGCGTCCTCCGCCGGTCCGGTACCGGCGGACCCGCAGCCGGGCGCCGCTCGGCGGGACGGCGCCGTATCGGCGCAGCGAGCCGTCGGGTTCGCGGACCGCCGGCGCGAACGCCACCTCGCCGGTGGTCCGGTCCACCGTCACACACCGGTCGTCCGGTCCGGTGTCGCCGAACGCGTCCACCTCGACCCACTCCTGCCAGCCGGTGCCGTCGGAGACCTCGACCACGAACGGCTCGTCGTCGGGGACCACCGGAGGCCGGGCCAGCCGGAAGCGTTGCCCCGGTACCCCCTCGGACTCACCGAGGAACTCGCCGGTCACCGTCTCGGCGTGTATCGCCGCGACCGTGCCGCCGATGGTGAAGGCCGACGCGGCCCGGATCGTCGGGGACGCCGAGTAGAACGGCTGGCCGGGCTCCGCGGCCACCAGCCGGCACCGCAGCCAGCCGGCCCGCTGCCCGCCGAGGGTGGAGGTGGTGTGGCCGGCCGGGACGTGCAGCACCACGTCGCCCGGCCGGTTGAGCCCGCCGGTGGAGTCGCTGTCGACCTCGCACGCGGCCCAGCCGGCACCGTCCCACGCCTCCCAGCGCAGCGGCGGCTGCCGGGGATCGACGCCGATGCCCTCCACCCTGCTCTCCAGGCGCAGCACCACCGCGCAGGACGGGACCGCCGTGTCCAGGCCGAACAGGACGGCGTCGCCGGGCGTCGGGGTGGCGGAGAAGCACGCCACGTCCCGGCCGTCGCGCAGCTGGTCGGTGCGGTCGGCGGCCGGGCCGTCGGCGGGATGGACGCGCAGGTGGCCCAGCTCGCACGGCACGATCGCCAGGTCGGCGACGGTGGCGAAGACGACGGACTCCTCGGTCTCGGTGCGGACCGTGCCGGCCTCGGTACCGGCGCGCAGCAGCACCGTCTCGGGCTGCGGGGCGGCCAGCCAGAACGTCAGGTCGGCCCGGGCCGCGGTCGGCGGGAGGAGCCGGACGCCGATCAGGTCGAGAAAGGCGAGGTAGGTCTTCTCCGGTACCCGGTTCAGCCGGTACAGCAGTTCGTCGGTCATCTGGGCGAACGCCTCGATGAGCGTGACGCCCGGATCGGAGACGTTGTGGTCGGTCCACTCCGGGCAGCGCTGCTGGATGAACCGTTTGGCGTCGTCGACGAGGTCCTGGAAACGGCGGTCGTCGAGGTTGGGTGCGGGAAGTGCCATCAGGGTGTCGCCTCCGCCTCGGGCCCGTCGTGGGACGGGATCACGTAGAACGGGAAGACCAGGTTGCGGGGGTCGTTGGTGCCCCGGATCACGTATCGGATGTCGATGTACAGGGTTCCGGCGTCCACCTCGTCGAAGCCGACCAGGACGTCGGTGACCTCGATACGCGGCTCCCAACGGTCGAGTGCGGCCCGCACCTCGAAGGCGATCTGTCCGGCGGTGTTCTCGTCCACGGGGGCGAAGACGTAGTCGTGGATCCCGCAGCCGAACTCGGGGCGCATGGGTCGTTCGCCGGGAGCGGTGCCGAGGATCAGTCGGATCGCCTCGACGATCTCCCGTTCCCGGTTCACCAGGGCGATGCCGCCGTTGGCGTTGACCCGGAGCGGGAACGCCCAGCCGGCGCCGATGAACTGTTCCGCCACCTCGGTTCAACCCCCGATCAGGACGGTGCTGGCGCCGGTCAGGATCGTCGCCGAGCAGGTGGTGCGGTCGCCGACCCGGGCGGCGGGAAAGCCGCCGATCAGGACCTGCCCACGCGCCGGTGGCGGGCCGGGCAGGACGACGTTGCCCGGGCCCAGCGCCAGGTGCGCCGGCGGGACCGGGCAGGTGCAGACGGTGCCGACCACCGCGGCCGGCAGGCCGCCGATGAGCACGCTGCGCACACCGAGCGCCGGTGCGCCGCCGGGTACGGGCGCGCCCCCGGGGACGGGCGTGCCGGCGCCGGGCGGGCCGACGGTGCCGGTGGGTGTGCCGTGCCCGACCCTGTCTCCGATCCGGGCTGCCGGTGGCATCGCGCCTCTCCTTCCTCCCTCGCCGGTGCGGCCGGGCCGCCCGGCGCGTGGTGGCCGTCCGGGTGTGCGGGCGACCCCGGGTTCAGTTGATCCGGACGACGGTGCCGCTGATGGAGACGCTGGCGCCGGTGAGTTTCAGCTCGCCGGGGCCGGCGTCGACCGACACGCCCCTGCCGTGGACCGTGACCGGTCCGCCCGACTCGACCCGGACA
This sequence comes from uncultured Micromonospora sp., assembly GCA_937951935.1. GTDB lineage: Bacteria > Actinomycetota > Actinomycetes > Mycobacteriales > Micromonosporaceae > Plantactinospora. Next base: position 15,593 of record CALGAM010000020.1, read on the forward strand.
CCCGCGGTGCCGCCGACGGTCACCTCGGTCCTGGCCTCGATCTGCACGCTGCCGTCGCTGCGCACCACCACCGAGGTGCCGGCCCGGTCCAGGTGCAGCAGCAGCCGGTCGGTGCCGTTCTGGGTGCGTAACCGCACTCCCTGCGGGGCGGCGGCGGTGGGTCCGTCGAGCAGTTCGACCCAGTTGCCGGTGGTGCGCCCGCCGGTCGCCCGGCCCTGGCGGGAGGCGAACGAGAGCCGGTTCACCGTCCCGCTCGTCGGGTCGACCAGCGGTCCGTCGTGCGGCGACGGTTGGTCGATGCCGTTGTACAGTCCGCCGATGACGTACGGCCGGTCGAGCAGCCCCTGCTCGAATCCGACCAGTACCTCGTCGCCGACCTCGGGGCAGCAGACCCCGCCGCCGCCGACCCCACCGAGCTGCACCGTGCGGACCCAGTCGGTCTCGTACGTGTCGTCCAGCCACGGGAACCGGAGCTTGACCCAGCCCCGGTCCCGGCGTTCCGGATGGTTGCGGTCCCGTGCGGCGTTGACGTCGGTGACCACGCCGACCGCCAACCCGGGCACCCGGGCCGACCGGGCCGCGCCGCCGGCGGCCAGTGCGGCCAGCGACCGGTCGTGTCCGCTGCTGACCGTCAGCCAGGTCTCGTAGAAGCGGGCCGGGCCGAACACGTGCCGGCTGGCGGTGATCGTGTACTTGCCGGCGAACGGCTGTCCCACGCCGGTGAGCGCGAACGGCACGCCGGCCCGCAGCCTCGGGTTGCCGCGGACCGCCACCTCGAGTTCGGCGAAGCCGGCCGCCGCCTGCGCGGCCAGGGCGTCGGACACCGTGCGGACCTCGGCCGGGGTCTCGTACGGGACGTCGGTGACCCGCATCTGGGCGGTGCCGAACCGGGCCGCCAGCTGCCCGGCGGTCACCGGAAGGCGTACCTCGTCGCTGTCGCGGACCGGGGTGCGCCCCACCACCGGTTGGCGGGTGCGGCGGTCCCACCCCCGCACCTCCACGTCGGTGAACTGGCCGACGGAGGTGACGGTGGCGCGCATGGCGAGCACGTTCCCGTCCACCTCCGCCACGAAGTCGCTGCGTTCGGCGGTCGTCTGGGGGCCGGGGGCGGAGGCGGCGCGGACGGGGCGGCGGAACTCGAACCGGCCGTCGACCACCGCCACCTCGGCGTCGTTGTCGGCCGCCAGCATGGTCAGGAACTCCCAGTCGCTGATGTTGGGTTGCGCCACCACCTCGTAGACGACGGTGGTGGGATCTATCCGGCCGACGGGGAGGTTGGCGGCCCGCGCGAGTTCCTCGGCGATGTCGGAGGCCTTCCGGTTGCGGTAGCTGGCGACCCGGCGGCCGCGCATGAGCCGGTGTGCCAGGTCCATGGCCCGGATGGTGGTGTAGGTGCCGGTGCCGTCGAACTCCGTCTCGACGGTGACGACCTCTCCGGTGAACAGCACCGTTTCGCCGTTGCGGTCGCCGGCCCGTACCGCCACGGTCAGTTCTCGGCCGATCTCGATCCTGGTCTGTTGGAGCATCAGCGACCCGGGGTCGCGGTAGCGCAGGGTCGCCACCGCCGGCATGTTGGCGCCGTCCTCGACGGAGCCGTACGTCAGCTCCTCGGGCCAGGGGTCGGGGAGCTCCTCGTCGGGCAGGCCGACCTTGAGCAGGTTGGTGAGGCTTCCCGTGGACACGCCAGCTACCTCCCTTCGCGGCCGGGGGCGCCGGTCCCGGCAGCCGGGCTGGTGTGGTCGGCGGTGAGCTCGGAGGCGGCGGGCAGCAGCAGTTCGGTGCCGGGGCGGAGTCGGGTCGGGTCGTCGAGGTCGTTCGCCTCGGCGATCACCCGCCACATCGTCGGGTCGCCGTACTCGCGGTGGGCCAGCAGCGGCAGCGAGTCGCCGGCCACCACCCGGTGCACCCGCCGGGCGGAGCGACCGCCGGAGGTCGGGTTCTGGCCGGGCTTGCTGCCGCTGATCTCGGTCAGGTTCAGGTCGCAGGTCGCCCGCAGCGGGGTCCCGGAGCTGTTGAACAGGGTGTACGTCGCGGTGACCTGGCTGACGTACGAGTAGAACGAGACGGTCTGGAACTGTCCCCAGGTGAACTTCACCCACGGCGGCGAGGGGGCCTTGGCCGCGATGCTGGCCGCGGTGGGTGTGCAGCAGGCGAGCAGGCTCTCGACCCGCTGCTGCACGGTGCGGTTGTGGGTGTCGGTCACGTCGAGGAACACCGTCAGGGAGAGGGTGCGTGGCTCGGATCCGCTGAACTCGGGGACCCCGACCTGCTCGGCGCCGCGGACCACGTGCGGGATCCAGGAGGCGGACTTGGTCAGGGTCAGCTGGTTCGGGTTGAACATGAAGGGGATCGGGCCTCCGAGCGGACCGCCGGGACGGTTGCCACCGCCCAGCGGGGGGTGGTAGCGCTGGATGAACGCGGAGACCTTGCCGGTCGGTCGGGTCATGACGTCACCGACCGGCCGGGCCGGCGTCGCGGTCGGGACACCTAGCCCACCTCCAGGAATCCGTTGTACGCCAGTTCGATGCTCTCCGTCGCCGCCTGGGAGCGGTCGGGCCCGAAGGACGGGCCGGTCCAGCGGACGAGTACCACGTCGGCCAGACCCCACTGCACCAGCAGGGCTCGGTCGGGCCGCAGCGCCGCGATCTGGGCGGTGCCCCGGGTGATGCCGTTGGGGAGGGTGGCGAGGAAGCGGGCCACCTTGGCCGTGTCCGGGATCAGCGGCCGGGTGAGGGTGACGTTGGTGTAGCGCACCCGGGACGGTAGCTGCCAGACGAAGCCGTTGTTGCCGCCCTCCTGGTGCTGTTCCACCTCGACCTCGCAGCCGAGCCCCTCGCACGAGCTCCAGTCGCCGAGGTCGATGCCGTCGATGCGCAGCCGGAAGTGGACGCTGGTACCCGGGTCGACACCGGTCATCGCCGCACCTCCGGCCACCGGCCGGCACGCTCGCGTCCCGACCGCAGCTCGGCGCGCAGCCGCCGGAAGACCGGTTCGGCGAGGCGTTGCGCGAGCTCGTCGAGGGCGCGGCGGTCGAGGTTGTGGAACCGTTCGGCGCTGTCCCGGTCCTCGCGTCCCGACCGGTGCCCCGCGACCGGCGCGGGGCCGCCGGCCGTGTCGGGTGCGGCCCGGGTGGCGGTCAGGCCGGTCCGGCCGGGTTCCGGACCGAGGCGCCGGGGTGTGGCCGGGGCACCGGTGGACACCGATCGCTGAACCCGGGTGACCGGTCCGGGACGCGTCGCCGGCGGTACCGGCGTCGGCGTCGGGACGACGTCTCCGGCACCGCTGGTGACACCGTGGGGACGTCGCTGCACGGGCAGGCCGGGGTGGGCCGCGGTCGCCGGCGTGGTGCTCCGGACGCGTGGCGGGGGTGCGGTCCCGGCGGTGGTACCGGTGCGGGGCGGAGGCGCGCCGACCGGTGGCGCCGGAGTCGCCGCCGTCGGCGGTGTCAGCGGTGTCGTCGGCGGCGGCAGGGGTGCCGCCGCCGACGGGGCGACGGCGGGCACCGGCCGGGTCGGTCCGGGGGCCTGCCGGGGGTGGGGCCGCGGGTGGCGCGGCGGGTGGGGGCCGGCGGGCGCGCCTCGCGTCCGGGCGCCCGGCAACGCTGCGGTGGGTCCTGCCATGGTGGACACATCCTGGGTCGGGTCGGGGGTGTGGCTCGGCGTCGTGGTGGTCACGGCGGGCGATCCGGGTTCGGGCGGCCGGATCCAGCGGATGGGCGCCACCGGTCGGGCCGGGGTGCGGAGACCGGCCGGGGGTGTGGCGGGTGCGTGGTGTCGGGGTGCGGGTCCGATGCCGGCGGTCCGCCGCAGGATCGGCAGCGTGGGCCGCCCGCCGAGCAACGGGACCCGGTCGCCGGCCGCCCGCCGGCCGCCCATCCCAGCCCGGGTGGACGTCCGGGGTGGGGTGGGCCCGGCCGGTGGTGCCGGCGTCGCCGCGGTATCGCGTGGCCGTGCGGCGGCGGTGGTCGGCCCGGCACCGCGTCGTGGCGGGGCCGTGGCCGGGGGTGCCGCCGTGACGGCCGGCGGTGTGGCCGCGGTGGCCTGGGGTGTGGCCGCGATGGTCGGGGGAGCCGCCGCGGGGGTCGGGAGTGTCGCGGCGGTGCCCGCTCGGGTCGCCGTGGCGGCCGGCGTCCCGACGTGTGGCACGGGGTCCGCTCCGCCGGGGTGTCGCCCGTGGACCGGACCCGGGACGGCGGACGGCGCGGGCGCGGTCCGGTCCGCGGGCGCCGTCCACCGCGCCGCTGGTACCGGCGCGGTGTGGGAACCGGCGGGCGGGCCGGCGGACGGACGTGGCCGGTCGGGTGGGGCGGGTGCGGCGACCGGCCGGGCCACGATCCGGGGCAGCTCCCGCGGGCTGAGCGGGGCGCCGAGACCGACCCGTGGTCCCGGAGGGGAGCCCGGCCGGGACTCCTGCGGCGCGTCCGGGCGCACCGGCCGGCGGTGGATCGGGGCCGGCTCGGACCGGCGTGGCGTGCGGTCCGTCGGACCGTCGCCGGCGGCCGGCGCCGGGTGGCGGGTCGGGCCGTCGGGGGCGGGCCCGGGGCGGACGGCCGGGACGTCGGCGGAGGCGGGGACGGCCGGGACGTCGCGGCCACCGGCCAGGACGTCGCGGCCTCCGGCCGGGGCGGTGGATGGGCGGGGGCTGGCCGGCGGGGTTCCGCCCTCCCGGGACGTACCGGGATCGCCGACGGCCGGGGGGCGCTGGCGCGGGGCCACGGCGGATCGCTGCACCGGCGGTGGGGCACCGCCGGCCGGTCCGGTTCCCGGCGCCGTACCACCGGTGCCGGGCAGCGGCCACGCCGGTGCCGGCCGAGACCCGGGCAGCGCTGCCGGGGCGTCGGGGTCGGAAGCCGGCACGACGACGGGCTCGCCGAGGCCGAGCCGTGCCGGGGTGGGACCGGTGCGGTGGGTCCGGGACACCGGCGCCGGCCCGGCGGACACGCCGGGAACCCGGCCACGGACGGTCGGTGCGCCGCCGGGCGGGGCGACCGGGGCCACGACGGCCGGGGGTGGGGTGGCCGTGGCTGGTCCGACCGGGGGTGCGGCCAGGGTGGAGGAGGCCGGGACGGGGGTGCCGTCGGATCCCGGGGCGTTGCCGGCGGCCGAGCCGGTGGAGGCCGCGCCGGCCCGCCCGCCGGTGGGGGTCGTCCGGGAGGCGTCGGTGGGCAGCCGGGCGGGAAGCGGGCGCGCCGGCATGGCGACCCGGGCGACCGTCAACGGCGTACCGGCGCGACGGGCGGGGGCGGGACGCACCGGCCGGGGTGTGCTCCGGGGTTTCGGCGTGGTGGACGGGCCGCCCGAGGGCGTGGGCCGGGTGCCGGTCGCCGGGCCACGGTCGGGGTCCGGCGGTGGTGCCGGGGAGAGCACCGCGGCCGGCGGGGAGAACGCCGGAGGTGGTGGTGGGTCCGCGTCCGGCGACCCGACACCGACCAGGCGACGCACCGGCAGGTCGCGGCGGGCCGCGGCGGCCGTCGGCGAGGGCGGGGTAACGGGACGGAGCAGGTCGTACGCCAGCCCACCGGGTGCCCCGGGGGTGACCAGGTGCTCCAGCGGCCTCTGGAGGGAGGGGTCCTGCCAGGTGGCCAGCCGTCGCCGGAACCCCAGCGGGTCGGTGAGCGACACCTCCGCGGCGGTGGCCAGCCCGGCCATCGGCGGCAGGCTCCGCCAGCCCGGATCGACAGCACCCCGGTGCGGCTCGGGGGCGGGACCCGAGGCCGCGCCGACGGGGGAACCGGCCCGCCTGGCCGGTCCGCGCCACCGCCGGAACAGGTCGCGTACGCCCATCGGCGATCACCGGCCTTCGTTGACGCGGGTGTTGATGGCGGCGATCTCCGCGACGTAGCGCCGCCGCTCGTCGTGCCGTAGGTCGAGAATCTCGTCGCGGGACCAGTGGAAGTGGTAGGCGACGTACGCGACCTCCTCGTACAGCCGGTCGGCCGCGTACGTCACGATTCCCCCGGGCGACCACCGGCGAGATCCACCTCGAAGTCCGTCGCGCAGTGCGGGCAGGTCACCGCCGCGCGGCTGTGTCCCTCCGCGTTGATCCGCCGGTAGAAGTCCTGCAGGAAGGCGAGGTCCGAGGCGAACAGCCGCTCCACGTGCTCGGTGCGTACCTCGGTGATCGTGCCCAGGCGGGTGATGACCATGCTGAGCAGCACGACCGACAGGTAGGCGGGGTTGTCCTTGACCCTCAGGTCGACCAGTGGGGCGAGTTCGTCACGGGCGGTGGCCAGCCGCATGCTGCCGTCCCGGTGGACGGTGCCCGTCTCGTCGACGTAGCCCCTGGGCAGTTCGAAGGTGAACTCGGTCTGCAGTTTCGGTTTCGGCGGTCTGGGCGGCGCTGCCCGGCCGACCAGCTCCACCTCCGGCACCGGAGCCGGGCCGTCCGGCGGCCCGTCCAGGGTGGTGTGCGAAACGGTACGTCGCCTCATCGGCCTCGCGGCGTGACGTCCCGGCCGGCCAGGGCCGGGAGCGGACGCCGCTTCCTCCCTTCACAGAGTCACGAAGCGGCCCCGGGGTGGTCGCCACGGGCGTCAGGAGCTGCGGATCTCCTCGAAGACGATGGTGATCTTCTCGGTGGCCGGGGACGTGTCACCGGCCCTGAGGTTGGGACCCTCCCACCGGCTCACCCAGGCGTTGGTCAGGTCCCACCGGCGCTGCTCGGTGTTCTCCGAGTCCACGACGATGATGCTGATGTTCTGTCGGGCCGCGTTGATCGCACCCTTCTCGTAGGTGTCCCTGATCCAGTCGGTGAACGCGCTGCTCTTGTCCAGGCCGCGGGTGATGGTCACCTCGCCGCCCTTGCGCGCCCCGGGCAGCTTGCGGATGAGGTACTCACCGGTCGGGGTCACCTGGGTGACCTCGATCGCGTCGAGCTCCACGGTGAGGCCGCTGACCTCCTGGACCGACTCGACCCGGGCCTTGCCCAGCTCCACCTGGAACCGGTGGGTGACGAAGGTGTCGCCCGTCTCCGCCATGGCTGGTTACCGTCCTTTCGCCACGTCGACGTCTGCTGCGTGCGGGGTTCGTCCCGGGTCATTCCGAGACGAGGCTGGTGCTGTCGGAGTACTGGGCCAACCGGAAGACGACGAACTCGGCCGGCTTCACCGGGGAGATGCCGACCTCGCACACCACCCGGCCGAGGTCGACGGACTCCGGCGGGTTGGTCTCCCGGTCGCACTTGACGTAGAAGGCCTCGGCGGCGGTGCTGCCGAACAGCGCCCCACGGCGCCACTCCTCGGTGAGGAACGCGGCGATGTTGCGCCGGATGGTGCCCCACAGCCGCTCGTCGTTCGGCTCGAAGACCGCCCACTGGGTGCCGAGCAGGATCGACTCCTCGACGTAGTTGAACAGCCGGCGGACGTTGATGTACCGCCAGGCGGGGTCCGAGGAGAGGGTCCGGGCACCCCACACCCGGATCCCCCGGCCCGGGAAGCTGCGGATGCAGTTCACCCCGGCCGGGTTGAGCAGGTCCTGTTCCGCCCTCGTCACCGGGTTCTGCACCTCGATCACGCCCCGGAGCACGTCGTTGGCCGGTGCCTTGTGGACCCCGCGCTCCGCGTCGGTGCGCGCCCACAGTCCGGCGACGTGCCCGCTCGGCGGCATGAACCGGTGCTGCCCGCTCGCCGGGTCGAACACCTTGATCCACGGGTAGTAGAGGGCGGCGAACCGGGAGTCGTAGCCCGCCTGCTCCTGGCGCCAGGTCAGCACCCGCCGGGCGGTCAGGTCCGGCGGCGGGTCGAGGATCGCCATCCGGTCGCCCATCTGCTCGCAGTGCGAGATGACCGCCGACTGGACCGCCTTGACGTCGTCGAGGCTGATCCGCCCCAGCTGGTAGGCGCTCATCAGGTCGGGCACCGCGACCATGGTGATCTCGTCGATCGCCTCCAGGCCGCCGAAGCCGGTCCGGGCGTCCGCGTCACCGACGTAGTCCTCGGCGGACACCCGGGCGGGCAGGCCCGGCTCGACCGGGGCCGGCGGTACGGTCACCGACTGCTTCGCCGGCCGGGACAGCGCGTTCGCCGGCGCCGCCTCCTCGACCACGATGAGCTTCGACCGCTCCCGTACCTGGTTGACCACGTACGCCTTGGTGTTGCGTTTCGCGGAGACCTCGAACGTCTCCCGGGGCGTGCCGTCCTGCCGGACCACCAGCCTGAACCGGTCCTCCGGTACGGACTCGCCCTCGACGTCGGCCACCTCCACGGTGATCCCGCCGGCGTCGGCGGCGCCGGCCAGCGCCGCCACGGTGAAGGTGCCGAGCGACACCGGCGGCCCGGTGACCGCCCGGCCCGCCTCGCCTCCCGCGCCGGTGGCGTCCGGCGCGCCGACCCGGACCACGTAGCAGGCGCCGCCGCCGTTGGCGAAGTATCCGTACACCGCGTGGGCCAGGTAGGCGTCCTCGACCATCTCCCCGAACGTCTGCACGAACTGGCTCCAGTTGGTCACCAGGGTCGCGGTGTTGAACGGCCCCTTGGCGGCGAAGCCCACGAAGGCGGCGACGGCGGTGCCCACCCCCTCGATCGGGCGCGAGCCGCTCGGCACCTCCTCCACGTACACACCGGGTGACAGGTACGACGGCATGACAGACTCCTCGGGCACGACGGCGATCCGTGGGGAAAGTCTGGGTCGGCGCGGAACCGGGAACCACGACCCGACGGGCCGGCTCCGGGGAAGCGGCCGCTACCCGAAGGGGCAGGTCCGCGGCGACACCGTCAAATGGCGGATGTCTGCCGCGCCCGGATGCCGGAAGACTCCGCGTACCCCGAGGAAACCCCTCGACCGTTCTCCGCCGCGCTCGCGGCCCGAAGCTCCGGAGTGGTCCCATGCCCAGGCCCCTGCTCACGCTCATGCCCAGGTCCGTGTCCCGGTGGCAGGATCCGGCCGCCGGGTCCGCCGGCGCGTCGCCGGTGCCGGTCGCTCACCGGTCGCGGCGGTGAGCACGGCGAGCGGCCCCGCCGCGATCGTGCTGGAACCCGCCGCCCGACGGTTCGCCGACGCGACCGCGAATCCGCCGTACCTGCACCAGCTCGGGCCGGAACGGGGTCGGCGCGTCATCGCCGAGCTGCAGTCCGGCACCATCACCAAACCGGACGTGGACCTGCAGGACCGGACGGTTCGCACCGGCCGGGGCGCGACGGTGCCGGTCCGGATCGTGCGGCCGGCGGGGGCCATCGGCCGTCTGCCGGTGGTCCTCTACCTGCACGGCGTCGGCTGGGTCTTCGGGGACTACCACACCCACGACCGGCTGATCCGCGAGTTGGCCGTCGGCACGGGTGCCGCGGTGGTCTTTCCGCACTACAGCCTCGCGCCGGAGGCGTGCTACCCACAGGCGGTGCGCGAGTGCTACGCGGTGCTGTGCTGGCTGGCCGGGTACGGGTGCCCCGACCTGGACGGCGCGCGGATCGCGGTGGTCGGCGACTCGGCGGGCGCCAACCTGGCCGCGGCGGTGACCCTGCTGGCGAAGCGGCACGGCGGCCCGGGACTGGCCGGGCAGGTGCTGTTCTACCCGGTCACCGACGCCCGGTTCGACACCGTGTCGTACCGGACCTTCGCCGAGGGCTTCCACCTGCGGCGGGACACGATGCGCTGGTACTGGGACCAGTACGTGCCCGACGAGGCGGTCCGGGCCGAGGCGACCGCCTCGCCGCTGCGGGCGGATCTCGGACAGTTGGCCGGGCTGCCGCCGGCGTTGGTGATCACCGCCGAGGCCGACGTGCTGCGCGACGAGGGCGAGGCGTACGCCCGCCGGCTGCGGGCGGCCGGGGTGCCGGTCTCGGCGACCCGGTACCAGGGGATCATCCACGACTTCGTGATGCTGGACGCGCTGCGCGGCACCGAGGCGGCGGAGGCGGCCATCACCCAGGCCGTCATCTTCCTCAAGCGGGCACTGCGGCTGGCCTGACCCGCTTCGTGGCCGGCCGGCCCCGCCCACACCGCGTACGCGGGGCCGCCCCGGTCGCTGCGAAGCCAGCAACAGCGCCGGGGCGGCGGGTTGCCCGCCCGGCCTTTCGGGCCCGGGACCCGGCGGTCGCGGTGCGGGCACCGCTACAGTGGACCGAGATCCAGGTCGAACGAACCGGACGGCGAGCCACCCGAACCGGTTGCCGGGGCGGTCGCCCGGGCGGCGCGTTCTCTTTCCTTCTCCACCTCGTCGAGGCGACGTCGAGTGTTCCTCTCGAATGCGCTGATGTCCTTGCCGACCTCGCGGTGTGCGGCGGCGCCGGTGCTGCCGAGGTAGTACCCCCGACTGCCGGTGGGAAGCCGCCCCTTGGTGTCGAGCTCGGTGAGATGATCCTGGCCCATCCCGACATAGCGGACGCCATCCCTCACCGCCTTCGCCACGACCTCGGCGAAGTGCAGGTCACGCCACTTCAGGAAGACCTTCTCCGGGTCGCTTCCGGGTTTCCTGGCCATCCCCTCGACCTTCATCCGACCCGCAAGGGGCAGGTCGGTGCGGGGCCGGGCGAGGGCCGCGTCGATGAACGCCTGACAGAACTGCTGGAGATCGGCGACGATGTCCCGGTGGGCAGCGGAGCCGGGGGCGCCGAGGCGGTTGATGGCGTCGCCCAGATGGTCGCCGTATGACAGCGAGGTGATGAACCCGTCGAGGCGCGACCTGGTCCTGGCGACAACCTGCGCCAGGGCCGTCTCCTTCGCCCTGGTGGCCACACGCTGAACCGGGTCGAAACCCGACGCCTCCTCCTCGACGTCCTTGCCGTACCCCCAGGCGATCTTGAGGTACCGCGAGGCTGTCGTCCCGAAGTGCCGGCCGAACCCAAGAGCACCGAGCTGTCCGGCAGCGAGGAGTTTCTGGAGCACGGCGAGCGTTTCCCCCGTCTTGGGGAACAGCGAGTCGGCGGCGAATCTCCGTTTGTCGGTGACCCCGCCGGTGGGCATCTGGTCGAAGAGTTCCTGGGTACCCGCCTCGTACGCCTCACTCATCCGCGAGTTCGGCGGCAGTTCGTCGACCGAGAACGCCTCGTACCGGAAACTCTGCGAACCGACGGCGGCCAGAACGTCCCTGAGGGTGACCTCGGTGTGGGCTTCGCCGATGACGTTGGTGCCGGTGGGCGCGAAGCGTACCCAGGTGCCCTCGCTGAACCCGCTCAGGTTGCCGATGTGGTCGGTGCGGCCGGCCGCATGGTCGGCGAACTCGCTCTCGCCGGTGTAGTCGTGCACCAGCTCGTCACCGGCCAGCTTTTTCATGGCCTCGTTCGCGATGATGGGGTCGTCCGGCTGGACGCGCCGGTTCCCGACCCAGGCCCATCGCTGGACCGGCACGGGGGATCCGCGAGGCACCGTGTCCGTGTCCTCGGCCTCCGCCGCCCGCCGTACCGCGGCTTCACCGCCGGTCGTCACGGGGCGGTTCTCCGGACGTGGCGCGGCCAGCGCCCGGGCGGCGTTTGCCTCCGCGGCGCGTTCGTGGGTGTCGTCCGGGTCGGAGATTCGTAGACCGTGGCCGTTGTCGGTTCCGGCGACGGGGCCGGTGCGTTGTTGGATGACGTGGGTGAGTTCGTGGGCCAGGGTGTGTCGGTCGGTGCCGCCGGGGCCGATGACGATGTGGTTTCCCGAGGTGTACGCCCGGGCGCCCAGCTCCCGGGCCGAGCGTTCCGCGAGGGCGCCGGTGTGCAGCCGGACGTCGGAGAAGTCAGCACCGAGCCGGGCCTCCATGTCCTGGCGTACCGGCCCGGCCAGCGGGGTGCCCGCCGACCGCAGGACCTCGTGCACCGTAAAGCGTTGCACCGGCTCCGGCCCGCCGCCGTCCCGGTGGGTCTGGTGTCCCGGGGCACCGCCACGGCGCAGCCGTTGGATCGCCCGCGTCACGGCGGCGTTGCCGGCCTGACGGTGCAGGGCGAGGATCGCGGCCGCCGGGCCGGCCGATGGGGTGGGGCGGTGCCGCGGTGGGTCTCGGCGGGGCGGGGTGGTGGTGCGCTGTCGTTCGTCGTGCGCGTGCATGGCTGTCCCTCCTGGTCACCGAACCCGCGCGGGCTCACCGCCCGGTTGGTGCTCGCCGAACTCGCTGTCCAGCAGCAGCCGGCCGAGCTTGCGGTACTCCCGTCGCACCGCGCCGACGAGGTCGGCCATCCGCACCGGGCGGCCCGCCTCGGCCGCCAGGTACGCCGCGGTGACGACGCAGGAGCGGATGCTGCCGCCGGAGAGTTCGAAGTTGCGGGCGCAGAAGTCGAGGTCCAGGTCGTCGTCGCGGGGTAGCTCGGTGCCGAGACAGCGGTCCCAGAGCGCCCGCCGCTGCGTCACGTCCGGCATCGCGAAGTCGATGATCAGGTCGAGTCGCCGGGTGAAGGCCTCGTCCAGGTTGGCCCGCAGGTTCGTGGTCAGCACCGCGACGCCGTCGAAGGACTCCATCCGCTGCAGCAGGTATGCGCTCTCCAGGTTGGCGTAGCGGTCGTGGGCGTCCCGGACCTCGGAGCGCTTACCGAAGATCGCGTCCGCCTCGTCGAACAGCAGCAGGCCGTTGACCCCGGCGGCCTCGGTGAAGATCCGCTCCAGGTTCTTCTCCGTCTGGCCGACGTACTTGTCCACCACGGTGGAGAGGTCCACGACGTACAGGTCCAGGCCGAGGTCGGCGGCGACCACCTCCGCGGACATGGTCTTGCCGGTGCCGGAGTCTCCGGCGAACAGCGCCAGCACCCCCCGACCCCGGCCACCGCCGGGGCGCATCCGCCACCGGCCCAGCACCCGGTCCCGGTACCGCACCCGCAGCGCCAACTCCCGAAGCTGGTCCAGGACCGGATCGGGCAGTACCAGGTCGGCCCAGCCGACGGCGGGTTCGATCCGCCGGGCGAGCCGGGCCAGCCCACCGGCGTTCTGCCCGCGTACCCCGGCACGCAGGTGGTCGGCGCCGACCCGGTCGGCGCCGGCGAAGAGCGCCAGCTGGTCGGCGGCCTGCGCGGCCCGCCGCACCTGGTCCGGACCGAGCTGGTACGGCGCCAGCTCCCGCACCAGGTCGACACCGTCGGTCCAGCCGGGCGGCCACCCCGCGGTCCGGCCTGCGCCGGCGGACCGCCACAGGCGGGCCCGATCCTCCTCGTCCAGCGGCGGGGCGGTGACCAGCAGCGGTGACTGTCGGGTCCACTGCGGATCCCACTCGACCGCGCCGGTGAGCAGCACCGGCACCGGCTGCTCGGCGATCCGGCGCAGCAGCCGGGCGTGCTCGGGCTTCCCGGCCGCGTCGAGTGCCTGGACGGGGCCGGCGACCAGGCCGGCACCGCGCAGCCGGGCCTCCCGGACGACCGCGGCGAGCGCCTCGACGGGGTCCGGGTCGTCGACGAGCGCGTCCAGGTCGAGCCGGAGCACCGGCCGGCCCGCCCGCACCAGCGCCGCCACCGCCAGGTCGTCGGCGGCGGCACCGGGGTGCTCCCGCAGGTAGCCCAGCCGTACCCCGGCGCGCAGTGCCGCGCCGAGCCGCTGCGCCGTGCCGGCCGTGTCCGGCCCGTCGCCGGACGGGCCGCCCGCGGGTGCGCCGGAGAGGACCGGAGGGTCCGGCACCGGCCAGGCCACCTCGGCCAGCCGGGCGTCGACCGTGTCGTCGCCGAGCAGGTGCGCGGTCACCCGGTCGGGGACCCGCAGCGGGCGGGACAGGTACGGCTGGTCCGGCTGCTCGACCGACAACAGCCCGCCGGCGACCAGCGGCGCGGTCGCGGCGAACCGGGCCCGGCCGGTGGCGTCGCCCGGCGGCGTCCCGCACAGTTCCAGGGCCAGCCCCACGGTCGCCCGGCGCCGGCTGACGTCGTCGTTGAGGTAGCCGTAGAGCCGCTCGTACCGGGGCTCGACGTCGGGCAGCAGCGCGACGAGCAGCACCTCCACGTCCAACCCGGTGAGCCCGAAGTCGCGGGCCAGCCGCTGGAGCCGGGGTGTGGTCCCGGCCCGGGCGGCCCGACGCTCCACCGCGGCCCTCACCCCCGGTTCCGCGGGCTCCGCCGCCAGCGGCCCGGCCGGCCGGGCCAGCAGGCGCTCGACGTCGTCGGCCGAGAGGTACAGTCCCCGGAACGGGTCGTCGGGCGCGGGGTCGTCGCGGCGGCGTTCGGTGACCAGCCGCCGCACCCGGGCCGCGACCAACCCGAGCCGGTCCCACAGGTAGGCGGTGCCGTGCGTGTCGCTCATCGGCGCTCGTCCCGGTGGCCGCGCCGCCGGCTGCCCGGCCCGGAACCGGACCGCTCCGCCCCCGCCGCGCCGTCGTCCTGGCGGTGGGGTACGACGGTGTGGGGGCGAGGGCCGGCGAGGATTCCGGCGGTGTCGCCGACCCGCACCGCCCGCTCCCGGACCGGCGGCGCGGCCGGCGTCCGACGGGTCGACACCGGCGCGACCACCACCAGGTCCAGCGAGGGTTTGAGATCCCCGCCGAGTGCGGTCCACACGTCGGCCAGCGCCCGCCCCTCACCCGGAGGCGCGGCGACGGTCATCGGCACCGCCAGGCGCAGCGCGGCCAGCGAGCCGGTCAACCGCTCGGCCGGCAGTTCGTCGTACCGGGCCAGACCGGCCAGCAGCGCCGAGAGCAGGCGGTGCTCGTCGGTGGGCCGGTTGGTCCACGCGGTGACCAGGTAGGACAGCGCGAAGAAGTGCGGCGCGTCGTGCCAGGCGACGGTCCGGCCGTCGGCGTCGCGTTCGGGGATCCGGCCCTGGAAGTGCCGCGACCGGTCCTCCCTGATGTCGTAGAGGAACAGGTTCACCGTCGGCGTGTTGCGTCGGGCGGCCCAGTCCCGGGTGGGCGCCTCGAACGACACGTCCACCCCGGTGCCGGCCAGGGCCTCGTCCAGCACCAGACCGCGCAGTCCCTCGTCAACCTCGTGTATCACGCCCGCGCTCCCATCGCGTCACCACCCCCGGTGCAGCAGGCCGGGTGGTTGCTGGGCCGGCAACACCACCAGGAACGGTGTGGTCGCCGGACGGAACCCGGTGCCGGTGGCCACCGCCTGTCGGGCGCCCAGCCGGTCCTTGGGCAGCACCAGCAACTGGGCGGTGAAGGTGCCGTCGGCCGCCGGTCGCACCGGTGCCGCGGCGGCGGTGATCCCGACGTCCCAGGAGAGCCGCACCGGCTGGCCGGGTGGGAAGTCCACTCCCCGGATCGAGGTCACGAACCCGGGTGGTCCGATCGGCGGCACCGCCACGATCCGTGGCACGACCACGCGCAGCGGAGCGCTCGCGGTGTCGTTGTTCGGGTCGCTGTTGCCACCGGTGGTGCTGACGGTGCCCGCGACGGTCGTGCGCAGCGCCGTGTCGGGGGACAGCGTGCCGGCGACGACGGCGGCGGCGCCCGGGGCGAGGTCAGGCACCGGGCAGCCGTCGGCCGGGCAGGTGGCGAGGGCCCCACCGACGGGTACGCCGCCGGGCAGGGCGGGCCGGAGCCGCAGACCGGTCGCGGTCGTCCCGCCGGCGTTGCGGACCGTGTAGGTGACGGTGACGGTGCCTCCGGCGTACCCCGGCTGCGGGTCGACCGAGACGGTCAACGCCGGGTCGGCCGGGCTGCCCGGCGCCGCGGGGGTGACCTCGACCGTGCCCGCCACCTGGTTGTCCGACGGGTCCACGTCGGTCGGGCTGGTGTCGACGGACCAGTCCAGGCGGTGGGTGCCCGGGGTGGTGCCGACCAGGTCGACCCGGATCTCGACGGTACGTCCCACTCCGAGGCGGCCCAGCGTGCAGTGCAGGGTGGCGAGGACGCAGTCGCCGACCGGTGTGTCGATGTCGGTCACCGACAGCCCGGCCGGGACACCGAGGCGGCCCCGGACGTCGTCGGCGGCGGTCGGGCCCTGGTCGGTGACGGCGAGCCGCAGCGAGGTGCGGCCGCCCACCGTGGTGGCGGGCGCGGGTGCGGACACGGCGGTGGCGACGTCGGTGTGGCGTTGCCAGCCCGGTTCCTTCTGCCGCCCCGGCAGGTGGTCGGTGAGCGGCCGGATGCCGCCGTCGGCGAGGTCGAGGATCCACAACGCCTCGGGTGAGTTGTTGTCCTCGGCGCGGCGGGCGGAGAAGGCGATCCGTGCGCCGTCCGGTGACCAGGCCACGTCGCGTGGCTGGTGTGGCGCGTCGGTGAGGTCCGGCACGGGTTCGGCGCAGGATCCGCCGCCGGCGGGTAGCAGCAGCCGGCAGTCGCCGCTGTTCGGGTCGACCAGGACCAGGCCGTCGGCTTCCCGGTTGACGATCAGCCGGGTGCCGTCCGGGGAGAACGCGGCGCTGTCGTCGACGACCGGGCACGGGCCGCCGCAGACGGTCTCGGTCAGGTCGGTCTGGCCGAGGCCGTCGCTGGCGTTGGCGATCCAGACGTGGGTGGACACGGTGCCCCGGTAGGTGCCCCGGGTGAAGGCGAGCCGGGTGCCGTCGGGTGACCAGGCGGGCTGGGTGTCGTCGAGTCCGGCCAGCTCGTCCGGGACCGGCAGGTCCAGCAGGCGCTGCCCGGTGTCGACGTCCACCACCTCGATCCGGGACGGGGTGCGTGGCTCCTCGGGGCCGTTTCCGGGCGAGTTGCGGACCAGGGCGAGTCGGGTGCCGTCCGGTGACCAGGCCGGGTCGAACTCCCGGTCGCCGCGTCCCCGCCCGGGGATCGGCAGCAGTCGGGCCTGGCCGCCGTCGGCGTCGACGATCCAGATCCGTTCGGTCCGGACCCCGTCGACCGTCTCGAACCGGCTGACCGCGATCCGCCGTCCGTCGGGGGAGTACGCCTGGCGTTCGAACCACGGGTCGCCGTCGACCGGCTCCCAGAGCAGCCGCGAGTCGGTCATCGCCCCGGGGTCCTCACGCAGGATCGGCAGCCGCAGGTCGCGGGGGTCCACCCCGTCGGGCCGGATGTCCTGCAGGGTGGCGGTGGTCCGCTCCGGGGCGCTGGTCCGGGCCACCAGCAGGGACTCGGTGGTGGTGCCGGGGACGGTGTACCAGGTGGGATGGCTGACGTCGCGGTCCTCGGCGAGCCGGGGCACCACCACGCACGTGCACGGGTCGGCCTGGACCACCACCGAGTACAGCCGGTCGACCGTCCCGGTCGTCTGGCCGTCCGGCAGGGTACGGCTGACGAACGCCACGGTCGCCCCGTCGGCGGTCCAGGCCGGCTGTCGAGCCTCCCATCCGGGTAGCAGCATCCGGGCCCGACCGGTGCCGTCCGGGGCGATCAGCCACACCTCCGGGTGGGAGCCGTCCGGCCCGACGGTGTAGGCGATGCGCTGGTGCGTCGGGTTCGGGTCCCAGGCCGGCTCGGCGGCTCCGGTGGGTTCGGTGGTGACCTGGGTCGCCGGGCCGCCCCCGGCGGGTATCCGGTAGACCTGCGGGAGGCCCCCGCCACCGGGCCGGCCGGCGAAGGCCAGGCTGGTGCCGTCCGGTGACCAGGTCGGCCAGGTGTTGTCGCCGGTGCCGTCGGTGACCCGCCGGGTGGCCCCGCTGGCGACGTCGACCACGTAGATGTCGTGCCCACCGTCGTCGCGGCCGGCGGCGGAGCTGTACGCGATCCGGGTGCCGTCCGGGGAGAGCACCGGCCGGGACTCGTCGGTCGAGTTGTGGGTGACCCGCAGGACCGGGCCGGTGCCGCGGCGCAGGTACACCTCGGTGGTCCGTTCGTCCCGTCGGCTCACCCAGGTCACGGCTGTGGCGCGGGCCGAGACCTCGTCGTCGAAGTGGTCGGGTCCGGTGTCGAACAGCGGCGCGGCGGTCGCCTCCGGGCCTTCGCCCCGGACGATGCCGAGACTGCGGTGTCCGGTCCCGGCGTAGGTGATGCGCTGGCTGACGTCGGGGTTCGGCGCCGGGGCGGGTGCACCCGTCGGGGCTGGCGCGGGAGCGGCCCGGCCCGGGCCGACGAGCCCGGCGGCCGGCAGCTGGCCGATGACGAGCAGCACGGCCAGGACGGCGGGCAGTCGGAGCATGCGTCGCACATCGACCTCGGCGGGCGTGCGGTGGACGGAGGAGGCCGGTGGGCCGGCTGCCATCCTCCGACGGCCCCGGTCCGGCCGGCGCGGACCGAGGGGCAGCATCGGGGGCAGTGACGCCGGCCCGATCAGGCACCCGCGTGCGATCCGCGGGTGGCCTCAGATCAGCCCGTTGCGCAGCGCGTAGGCCACGGCGTGCGTCCGGTTGCGCAGCCGCAGCCGGCTGGTGACGTCGTGCAGGATGTTCTTCACGGTCCGCTCCGAGTAGGAGAGTTTGCCGGCGATCTCGCGGGTGTCGAAACCGTCGGCGACCAGACGCAGCACGTCCACCTCCCGGGCGGTCAACCCGAGCAGGGTGAGGCCGCGCGGTTCGAGGACCTGCCGTTGCAGTCGGCCCATCTGGGCCATGAGCCGGCCGAGCAGGTCGGCGGGGAGCGCGCCCTCGCCGCGGGCGACGGCCCGGACGATGTGGCTGAGCCGTTCCGCGCTGGCCTCGGCGCGTCGGACGATGCCCACGACGCCGTGCTCCACCGCCAGGGACAGCCCGGCGTCGTCGATCCTGGTCGGCACCAGCACCAGCCTGGCCTGGCCGGCTCGGTGCAGCCGACGCAGGAGCCGGGTTGCCGACTCGTCGAGGGTGTCGACGACCACCAGCGCGACGGATCCCGGTGTCTCCTGGTCCGGCTCGACCACCCACAGGTCTGGCCGGGAGCGAAGCTGGCTCTCCACTCCCAGCCGCGAGATCGGGTCTTCCGCGTGGACGCTCACCCTGACACGGTGCATTCCTGCCTCCCCAGCATGGAGGTCGACGCCCCGGCCGGGGCGTCGGTCCGGACGGTGCCGCCGCACCGGATGCCGGAGGCCCGGCGCGTGCGGCGATACGGCAAGGCTGTCGGGTGTGACTTCGCGTGCACTTAACGCGGACCTAACGGGCAGGGACGGTGCCCACGTCAGTACCCCTGCGGCCGGTTCCGGCCGGCCGTGTCGCGCCTACCGTCGCCGGCATGAGCGTCTCGTTGGGCCTGGCGGAAGCTCCGGTGGTCGTGCCGGGAGAGAGCGTCGACATTCCGGTGACGGTCAGGAACTCGGGTGACATCGTCGAGGCGTACGACCTCGACGTCGTCGGCGTGCCCGCCACCTGGGCGACCTTCGACCCGCCGCGGGTCTCCCTCTATCCCGGCACCAGCCAGACCGTGACGCTCACCATCCGGCCGCCCCGCTCCTCGGAGGTGCGCGCGGGGGAGCTGCCGTACGGCGTCCGGGTGGTTCCCTCCGAGGCGCCCCAGGCCGCGACCGTGGAGGAGGGCGTGCTGACCATCGCGCCGTTCTCCGAGGTGGCCGCGGAGCTGCGACCGCAGGTGCGGCGGGCACGGTTGCGCGCCCGCTACCGCCTGGACGGACGCAACGGCGGCAACGTCGAGGAGACACTGACCCTCACCGCGGTCGACGGCAGCGAGCAGCTGCGCTTCACCCCTCGGCCGAGGACGACGACCCTGGCGGCCGGCGAGCGGTATGCGGCCGTCCTCGGCGTCCGGGCCCGACGGCTGCTGTGGCGCGGCGCCCCGCGGCACCTGCCGTTCCGGGCCGTGGTGGGCGACGCGACGGGTCGGGCCGTGACCCTGGACGGGACGCTGGTGCAGCAACCCGTTCTCTCCGCCTGGCTGCTGAAGCTGCTGGCGCTGTTGCTGGCGCTGCTGTTGCTGTTGGTCGCGCTCTGGCTCGGTCTGTTGCGCCCGGCGGTGCGGTCGGCGGCCCGGGAGGCGGTCGACGACCGGGTGGAGCAGGTCGCGGCCGAGGCGGAGGAGGCGGCGAGCAGAACCGCGGGCGAGGTGGCGCGGGAGGCCATCGAGCAGGAACGCGCCGCGACCCCCGCCCGGCCGACCCCGTCGCCGGCCGCTGGTGGTGACGACGACCCGGGGCGCGCGGGCGAGCAGTTCGCCACCGCGCTGGTGGTGCGGGCCGATCCCGGAGGCACGGCGTCGCGCAGCCACACCGTGCCCCGCGGCCGGGTGCTCCTGATCACCGATTTTCTGGTCGACAACCCGCAGGGGGACACCGGAACCCTGACCGTCACCGCCAACGACGTCCGGGTCGTCACGTACGGTCTGGAGAACTTCCGCAACCAGGACTACCACTCGGTGACGCCGATCCGGGTGCCGGCCGGTGCCCGGGTGACCCTCACGGTCACCTGCCGGCAGCCGGGCACCCCGGCCGGCGCGCCCGCGGCGCGGACCTGCCAGGAAGGGCTCTACCTGAACGGGATCCTGACGCGGGCCGCCGAGGCGGGGGCCTGACCCCTCCCGACGCCGGGACCTAGATCAGGCCGTGTGCGAGCATCGCCTCCGCGACGAGGCGGAAGGAACTGATGTTGGCACCGGCGACGTAGTTGCCGGGCATGCCGTACTCCTCGGCGGTGGCGTAGCAGCGGGCGTGGATGTCGCGCATGATCTCCCGCAGCCGCGCCTCCGAGTGGGCGAAGCTCCACGAGTCGCGGGTGGCGTTCTGCTGCATCTCCAGGGCGCTGGCCGCGACGCCGCCCGCGTTGGCCGCCTTGCCCGGGCCGAACCGGACCCCGGCCTCGACGAACCGGCGGATCGCCGCGGGCGTGGTGGGCATGTTGGCACCCTCGACCACCGTGGTGCAGCCGCCGGCGATCAGCGCCACCGCGTCGGTGTCGGTGATCTCGTTCTGGGTGGCGCACGGGATCGCCACCTGACAGGGCACCTCCCAGACCGACCGTCCGGGTACGAAGAGGGCGTGCGGTCGCGCGGTGACGTACTCCTCGATCCGGGCCCGCCGCACCTCCTTGACCTCCTTGAGCACGTCCAGGTCGATGCCCTTGTCGTCCAGGACGTAGCCGCTGGAGTCGGAGCAGGCGACGACGGTGGCGCCGAGCTGGTGCGCCTTCTCGATGGCGTAGATGGCGACGTTGCCGGAGCCGGAGACGACGACCCGCTTGCCGTCCAGGCTGCCGCCGCCGCTGACGCGCAACATCTCCTCGGCGAAGAACACCGCGCCGTACCCTGTGGCCTCCCTGCGGACCTGCGCACCGCCGTAGACGAGGCCCTTGCCGGTCAGCACGCCTGATTCGTACCGGTTCGTGATTCGTTTGTACTGCCCGAACAGGTATCCGATCTCCCGGGCGCCGACGCCGATGTCTCCGGCGGGCACGTCCGTGTACTCCCCGATGTGCCGGTACAGCTCGGTCATGAACGACTGACAGAACCGCATCACCTCGCGGTCGGAGCGGCCCTTGGGGTCGAAGTCCGCCCCTCCCTTGCCGCCGCCGATCGGCATCCCGGTCAGGGCGTTCTTGAACAGTTGTTCGAAGCCGAGGAACTTCACGGTGCCCAGGTAGACCGAGGGGTGGAAGCGCAGGCCGCCCTTGTACGGGCCGAGCGCGCTGTTGAACTCCACCCGGAAGCCCCGGTTGACGTGCACCTCGCCCCGGTCGTCCTCCCAGGGCACGCGGAAGATGATCTGGCGCTCGGGTTCGCAGATCCGCTCGATGATCTTCGCCTCGGCGAACTCGGGGTGGCGGTCCAGCGCCGGGACGATGCTCTCCAGCACCTCCCGTACGGCCTGGTGGAACTCGTCCTCGCCGGGGTTCCGCCGCACCACCGCCGAGTAGATCGACTCGATCGTCTCCCGCGCCGACACATGGCCTCCCAACGTGCGTCGTACCCACTCGCCAGCCGCCGTCACCTGCGGCCGGCGTGCCCGCCCACGCCGTTGTGGGCCATGTTGATCATCACATCTTGCCTGGTGGCGGTTAGGGTCGAGCGGGCTGGGTGGGCCCGTGTGCTGTCGGGCACGGCGAGCCTGACCGCCCGCGACCGGACGCCGCCCGGCGGGTCCACCCGGCAGAGAGGCAGAACGAATTGCTCCGATATGACATCAAGCGGGCACTCGCCCACTGCTACGCACCGAAGAACACCGACTGGGCGCTGGTCGAGGTACCCGCGCAGCAGTTCATCGCCATCGACGGGCACGGGGACCCCAACACCAGCGCCGACTACGCCCGCGCCGTCGAGGCGCTGTACGCCGTCGCCTACACGGTCAAGTTCACCAGCAGGCAGGCACTCGGGAAGGACTTCGTCGTCGGGCCGCTGGAAGGGCTCTGGTGGTCCGACGACCCCGAGGTCTTCGTCACACGGGCCAAGGACTCCTGGAACTGGCGGATGCTGATCAGCCAGCCCGACTGGGTCACCGAGGATCTCGTCGACGAGGCCAGACGCTCCGCGCTGGCGAAGAAGCGTCTGCCCGCGATCACCGACATCCGGTGGGTGACCCTGCACGAGGGCACCAGCGCTCAACTGCTCCACGTCGGACCCTACGACGACGAGGGCCCCGCGCTCGCCAGGCTCCACCACGAGTACCTCGCGGCCAACAACCTGCGGATGGTCGGCGACCACCACGAGATCTACCTCAGCGACCCCCGACGAACCCCTCCCGCCAGGCTCAGGACCATCCTCCGGCAGCCCGTCCGGGCGGCGGGCTGAACGCCGGGACCGGTACCGGCCGGACGGACAGCAGGCGTACGACGCCCCGGCGGCCCGCGGGTGAGCGGAACGGTCCGGTGCGGACCGGACCGTGGCGGTTCGGGGTGGCCGGGTCTGGCAGGGTACGACCGTGATGTCGACCCTCCCGGCGGCCGAGGCCGCCTATCTCAGCGCGGTGGTGGACCGTCTGCGCGCCGTGCTCGGGGACACGCTGCTCGGTCTCTACCCGACCGGATCCCTCGCGCTGGGCGGCTACACACCGGGACGCAGCGACCTCGACCTGATCGCCGTGGTCACGCACGCCGACGCGGCGGTGCTGACAGACCTCGTGGCCCGGTTGTCCCACGACGCGCTGCCCTGCCCGGCGACCGGTCTGGAGTTCGTGCTGTACGAGCGGGCGGCACTGGCGGTCGCCGGCACCGGCGCCGGTTTCGCCCTGAACCTGAACACCGGCCGGGAACTGCCGCCGAAGGTGAGCTTCGGACCCGGCGACGAGGAGACGTTCTGGTACCCGATCGACCGGGCGATCAGCAGTCAGCAGGGCTGGGCCCTGCTCGGTCCGCCGCCGCGTACCCTCCTGGCCCCGGCGCCCTTCGCGGCGCTGATGCCGGTGGTCGTCGAGTCCGTCGCGGCGCGGCTGCGTTCCGATCTCGACCTCGGCGACAACGCCGTGCTCAACGGCTGCCGCTCGCTGCGGTTCGCCACCGAGGGGCGGTGGTACGCGAAGCGGCCGGCGGCCGAGTGGGCGATCGGGGTGGTGCCGGAGTTCGCCCCACTCATCCGCCGGGCGCTGGACAGCCACCGCCGGGGACGGCCGGCCGGGGCCACCGTGGGCGGCGACGAGCTGCGGGCCTTCCTCGCCGTCGTCCTGGACCGACTGCGCCGGCACGGAACCGCCACCGGACACGAGCCGGGCGAACGCCCGGCACCCGCCCACTGACCCGCCGGTCGGTGCTGGCCCACGCCGACCGGCGTGGGCCAGCACCGCACATCACCTCTCGATGACGGCGAGCACGTCGCGGGCGGACAGGATGAGGTACTCCTCGCCGCCGTGTGTCACCTCGGTGCCGCCGTACCTGGCGTAGACGACGGTGTCGCCGACCCTGACGTCGAGCGGGATCCGCGTCGTCCCGCTGTCGTCCCAGCGGCCCGGTCCCACGGCGAGGACGGTGCCCTCCTGGGGCTTCTCGGCAGCGGTGTCGGGAATCACGAGGCCGGACGCGGTCATCCGCTCGGCGTTGGCGGGTCGGACCACGATGCGGTCGTCGAGGGGTCTGAGCACGGTCACGGTGGCGGTCGCCACGACTAACCTCCCTGGGATCGGTGAAGCGACGATCACGGGGCGACCGGTCGCCGGGCGCGGGACGCGCGGGTGGGGCGCCGGCACACCCGTGTCAGAAGTCCATGTCCCCGCCGCCCGGCGTGTTCGCCTGGGCCGGGGCCTTCTCCGGCTTGTCCGCCACCACGGCCT
>CALGAM010000021.1 GCA_937951935.1 uncultured Micromonospora sp.
TGGTCAACACCCAGGCCGAGCCGCCGACCAACGCCGACACCGCCTGGCTGTTCCAGTGCGGGCTGACCGTGACCGCGCTCGACGGCCACCGCGCGGTGTTCCTGCCGATCGACGACCCGCTGGACGACGTACGCCGGTTGCACGACGACCTGGAGGAGGCGCACCTGCGGCTGCTCTACCGGGCGCAGCGCCGCTACGCCTCCGGCCGCAACGTCGCCGTCCACCCGGAGGTCCGCGACGGCGAGCGCCGCGCACACCGGCTGACCACCACCTGGCTGCCCTGCTACGACGTGCCGTCCACCGTCGCCTCCGTAGACCCGAACAGTCCGCTGTCCCGGGTCGAACTCGCCATGGACGCTCTGGCCACCGCCGACCCCGACCAGCTTCGAGCGGGTCTGACACCGCTCGCCGACGGGTACGCCGGCTGGCTCGACCGGCAGGCGGACCGGATCGCGGAGCTGCCGGAACCGCTGCGCCCGGCCGCCGAGCACGCGGTGCACACCGCCCGGCAGGTGGCGGAGCGGATCCGGGCCGGGATCGCCCTGCTCACCGACCCGGCCGTGCCGGGGCACGCCGACGCGCTCGCCGCGTTCCGCTTCGCCAACCGGGCGATGGCGTTGCAGCGTCGGCACACCGAGATCGCCCGGCTTCGCGAGGAGCACGGCCTGTCGTACGCCGAGGCGGAGGCGCGGGTGGCGGCGCGCGGCCCGGCGGCGGCGTCCTGGCGGCCGTTCCAGCTCGCCTTCGTACTGCTGAACCTGCCGCCGTTGACCGACCCGGCGCACCCCGAGCGGGCGGCGGACGCCAGCGCCACCGTGGACCTGCTGTTCTTCCCGACCGGTGGGGGCAAGACCGAGGCGTATCTCGGACTCACCGCCTTCACCTTCGCGATCCGCCGCCTCCAGGGCGTCGTCGGGGATGGGGAGCGGGCCCGCAGTGGCGCGGCCGGCGTCGCGGTGCTGATGCGCTACACACTCCGGCTGCTCACCGCACAGCAGTTCCAACGGGCCGCCGCGCTGGTCTGCGCGGCCGAGGTGCTGCGTCGCGCCGACGAGGCGACCTGGGGGAGCGAGCCGTTCCGGATCGGTCTGTGGGTCGGCGGCGGCGTCTCGCCGAACTGGTACGACGAGGCCGCGGAGCAGATCGCCGCCGCCCGGGAGAGCGGCGACAGCAAGCACACCAACGTGCTCCAGACCCTGAGCTGCCCGTGGTGCGGGACCGCGCTGCACGGCCACGAACACCTCGAACCGGCTGAGGACGAGCGGCGGATCCGGCTCTTCTGCCCGCGCGCCGAGGGCGCCGACGCCTGCCCGTTCGCCAAGACCCGGTCCACAGAAGGGCTGCCGATCCTCACCGTTGACGAGGAGATCTACCGGTACGCCCCCAGCCTGGTCATCGCCACCGTCGACAAGCTTGCCCAGCTTCCGTGGAAGGGGTACGCGGGCATTCTCTTTGGCCGGGTGCGGCAGCGCTGTCCCCGGCACGGCTACCGGCACGACGACCTCGACGTCAAGACCGGCTGCGCCGGCGCCCACAACGCGAAGGGCAGACTGCCGGCGGTACGCAGCGAGCCGGTGCTCCGGCTCCGCCCGCCGGACCTGATCATCCAGGACGAGCTGCACCTGATCTCCGGCGCGCTCGGCACCACGGTCGGGCTCTTCGAGGCGGCCGTCGCTGAACTGTGCACCTGGCCGACGCCGGCCGGCGGCGAGACCGGGCCGAAGATCGTCGCCTCGACGGCAACCACCAAACGCGCCCGGGAGCAGGTGCTCGGCGTCTTCGGCCGGCAGCTGGCGGTGTTCCCGCCCCCGGTCATCGACATCACCGACACCTTCTTCAGCACCCAGGTGCCGGTGACCGTGGACAACCCCGGCCGGCGCTACCTCGGCATCTGCGCCCACGGCGTACGCCTGAAGTCCGCCGAGATCCGGTTGGCCGAGATCCTGCTGGTCGCCGGCCAGACCCTCTTCGACCGGTACGGCGAGCCGGCCGACCCGTACATGACGCTGGTCGGCTACTTCAACGCCACCCGGGAACTCGCCGGAATGCGCCGCTACCTCGACGACCAGGTCACCAACCGGGTACGCGGCACCGGCCGGCGCACCGGACTCTCCGACCGGATCGTGACTCCCACCGGGATGCTGGCCATCCAGGAACTGACCTCCCGGATTTCGTCGGCCGAGATCAGCGACGTGCTGAAGCGGCTGGAGATCCCGTTCGACCCAGAGTTCGACACCACCACCCGGCGGCGTGCGATCCACGACCACATCCGGGAGGCGCACCGCGCCAAGTCCGGCAGTGGTTCCAAGCCTGTCTACCACCCGCTGGTGCAGCGGTTCCACAAGCGGAGCGACGACGGACGGCTGCCAGTGGACGCGGTGCTGGCCACCTCGATGCTCCAGGTCGGAGTCGACGTCTCCCGGTTCGGCCTGATGGTCGTCACCGGCCAGCCGAAGAACACCGCCGAGTACATCCAGGCCTCGTCCCGGGTCGGCCGGGACCCGCGCCGCCCCGGCCTGGTGGTGACCCTCTACAACTGGACCCGGCCCCGCGATCTGGCCCACTTCGAGGACTTCGAGTACTACCACGCCACCTTCTACCGTCAGGTGGAGGCGTTGTCGGTCACCCCGTACACCCGCCGCGCGCTGGACCGTGGCACGACCGCGACGTTCGTCGCGGCCGTGCGCAACGCGGAGGAGGCGTTCTCCCGCAACACCGACGCGCACGACGTGCCGCTGGACGGCCCCGAGGTACGCCGGATCATCGACCGGATGCTGGCGCGGGCCGAGGTGATCGGCGGCGAGCGTGGCCGGGAATACCTGCACGAGCGGCTCAGCCGGCTCAAGGACAGGTGGAACCTGGCCAAGACCGGCAACACCCGGCTCGGCTACGACGAGGGGATGTTCCGGCAGCAGCGGCTGGTCGGGCTCCTGGAGCGGGCGGAGGGACAGCCCTGGGGCGATCTCACCGTCGGCCAGTCCATGCGGGAGACCGAGAACGAGATCAACCTGCTGGTGCCCGGCGTCACCGAGCTGTTCCAGCCACTCTACGGCGCGCCCCCGTGGTCGTACGGCGCCGCGGACGACGACGGGGAGCGCGCCGACGGCGCGGAGCGAACCGACGACGGCGCCGCCGAGGTTGTCGAGACCGGAGGGGAGAACTGATGCCGCCTGCCAGGCACTTCCGACGGGTCGGCGCCGTCCGGCCCAGCCACCTGATGTTCACCGCGGGGGTCGGCTCCCTGGTCGATTTGCCCAACCTCTCCGTGCTGGTTCGCGGTCTCGACGACTGGGACTACAGCGCCATCCCGGAGCGGGAGGAGATCAAGGAACCCCGGCTGCTGGAGAAGGTCCGTAGGACCATCGGAAGATCGGTCGAGCAGTTGCGCCCGGCGCCCTGGCTGAGCGGCACCGACCAGGACCCGACCGGGCCGGCGGCCCGGGTCGGCGTGCCGGTGGTGCCCTTCCCGTCCTGGCTGCGGTGTACCGCCTGCGACGAGCTGGCGCCGATCGAGTCCAGAATCTTCGGCTTCGAGAACGCCAAACCCCGCAAGCCGCACGAGGCCCGCTTCTTCCACGCCGCGTGCCCCAGGACCCGGCGCAAGCCGCTGGCGGTCGCGGCCCGGTTCGTCCTGGCCTGCACCGCCGGGCACCTGGACGACTTCCCGTACCCGCAGTTCGTGCACCTCGGCGGCGCGTGCCCCAAGGCGAGCCATCCCCGGCTGCGGATGGAAGACCGGGGCGGCAACCTCGGCGCCAACGTCCGGATCCTCTGCCTGAACTGCAGGGCCAACCGCAACCTGCGCGAGGTGTTCGGGGACCGGGGGATCGAGAAGCTGCCCCGCTGCCGGGGGCGGCGGGCGCACCTCGGCGACTTCGAGTCCGAACCCTGCGGTGCGGACCTGCGGGTGCTGGTCGTCGGCGCCTCCAACCAGTGGTTCGCGCAGACCCTCTCCGCACTGGCCGTGCCGCCCAGCGGGGCCAGTGAGCTGGCGGCGAGGGTGGAGCGGCACTGGGACTCGCTGGAGCAGTTCGAGGAGTCCGTGATCTCGTTCGCCCGCAAGGTGGTGCCGATCATGCGGGAGTTCGAGCAGTGGTCGGACGCGGAGATCTGGGCGGCGATCCAACGCCACCGGGCCGGCATCAAGGACGACGACGAGGAGTCGGACCTGCGGAAGCGGGAGTGGGAGATCTTCTCCGCCGGGCAGCTTCCCGAACCCACCGGCGATCTGGCGCTGCGCCGCGACCCGAACGGTGTTCCGGGCCGGCTCAAGGACATCTACGCCGACGTGGTCCAGGCCGAGCGGCTGCGCGAGGTGCGGGCGCTGGTCGGCTTCACCCGGCTCGACGCCCCCGATCCCAACGACCCCGACCTGGTCAAGTCGGCGCCGCTGACCCGGTCAGCCCCGGAATGGGTGCCGGCCACCGAGGTCCGCGGCGAGGGCATCTTCCTGCGGTTTTCCGAGGAGCTGCTGACCGGCTGGATCCGCCGGGTCGAGCGGAGCAGCGCGATGATCGAGCATCGCGAGGCGTACGGACGGTTCCGGCGTAACCGCTACTCCAACCGGATCGCCGGCCCGTTCGACCCCATGCGGAACTGGCCGGGGGAACGGTACATCGCCCTGCACACCCTGTCGCACCTGCTGATCCGCGCCATCTCACTGGAGTGCGGTTACAGTTCGGCGAGTCTGTCGGAACGGATCTACGCCAAGGACGGCCCGGAGTCCCGGGCGGGAATCCTCATCTACACCGCGGTGCCCGACGCCGAGGGAACACTCGGCGGGCTGGTGTCGCTGGCCGAGGAGGAGCCGCTGATCCGGATCACCCGGCGGGCGCTCGGCGACGCCCTGCACTGCTCCTCCGACCCGCTCTGCGCCGAACGGCTGCCGCAGGAGCCGGCGGACTTCCTGCACGGCGCCGCCTGCCACGTCTGCCTCTTCGTCTCCGAAACCACCTGCGAGCGGGGCAATCGCTTCCTCGACCGGCGCTTCGTGGTGCCGATCGACGATCCGGAGCTGGCGCTCTTCCCCGAGCTTCCATGAGCTGGTACCCGGCGTTCCAGGCGGCGGCCGAGGCCGCCGCCGAACGGCTCGGCCCCGAACATCTGCGGGCACTCGCCGACCGGCTCGGCGGCGGCTGGCCCGAGGAGGCGGTCCGGCACGCCGTGCCGGTGCCGGAGTTTGCCGAGGTGGCCGGGCCGGTGCTGGCCGCGCGGCGGGCCGACGGCGTACCCGCAGGGGAAGCCGCCGCCTACCTGCGCGGTCTCGCCGCCGGGCACGCCCAGCGGTCGGCCGCCGTCCGGGTCGAGTCGGTGTGGAGCGGCCCGAGCACCCATCCGGTGCCGGTTCGCGCCACCGCCCAGGTGCTGGTCGATCTGGTCGGCGAGGCCGCACACGAGTTGCTGCTGATGACGTACTCGGCGACGCCGTACCCGCCGCTGCTGACCGCGCTGGCGGCGGCGGTCGAGCGGGGAGTCACGGTCACCGTCGTGGTGGAGACGTTGGCCGGCGCGGGGAGCGCGCTGGGCGGGGCGGAGCCGGCCGCGGCTTTCACCTCCGTCCCGGAAGTCCGGCTCTGGCACTGGCCCGTGGCGCAGCGTCCCGATCCGGGCGCGAAGATGCATGCCAAGATCGCGGTGGCGGACCGCCGAATACTGCTGGTTTCCAGCGCGAACCTCACCCAGTCCGGGGCTGCGAGAAACGTCGAGGCCGGGCTGCTGGTCCGGGGCGGCAGCGCGCCGCGCCGGGCCGTCGAGCACGTCACCGAGCTGATCGCCAGAGGCGTACTGGCCCCGCTGCGGATCGGACGGTAGGGGGTAGAGAGCAGACCATGCCCAGTGGGACGACGGCGGGCGGCGACCCCGGCGCGACAGTCGCCGCGCACGACATCGCCCGTCTCGCCAATGTCGGCCGGGCGGCGGTCAGCAACTGGCGCCGACGGTTTCCCGACTTCCCCGAGCCTGTCGGCGGCAGTTCCGCCAGCCCGCTGTACTCCCTGGCCGAGGTCGAGGCGTGGCTGGTCCGGCACGGCAAACGGTTCACCCTGCAGCCCGGGGACCGCGTCTGGCAACAGGTGCGCGGCGTCGCCGACGATCTCGCACTCGGCGACCTGGTCGGTACCGTCGGGGCGTTCCTGGTCTTCCTGCGCCGTGCGCCCAAGCGTTGGAAGCGGCTGGCCGGCGAACCCGACGAGGTCGTCGCCGAGCGGTTGACCGAGGAGATGGCGGACGCCGTTCCGGACATCCCCCGTGGACCGGACACTGCGCTGGACAGCGGATGGGTGGGCACCCTCCGGCTCGTCGCCGAGGCCGTGGACACACAGGACGATCGGCAGCTCTTCGACTTCCTCTGCGAACGCTACCGCCAGGTGCACTCCCGCCGGTACGCCGCGGTCACCCCGACCCAGGTCGCCGAGCTGATGGTCGAGTTGGTCGACCTGCGCGGGGCGGTGGTACTCGATCCGGCCTGCGGGATCGGCACCCTGCTGAGGGCGGCACACACCGCCGGCGCGGCCCGGCTCGGCGGGCAGGAGATCGACCCCGTCTCCGCACGGCTGACCGCCGCCCGGCTGCTGCTGCACGGCACCGCCGTACGGGTGGTCGTCGGCGACTCGCTGCGCGCCGACGCCTTCCGTGACGAGCGGGCAGACGTCGTCCTCTGTGACCCGCCCTTCAACGAGCGCTCCTGGGGATACGACGAGCTGGTCAGCGATCCCCGCTGGGCGTACGGGCTGCCGCCCCGCGGTGAGCCGGAACTGGCCTGGGTGCAGCACTGCCTGGCCCGGGTCAAACCCGGCGGGTGGGTGCTGCTGCTGATGCCGGCGAGCGTGGCGACCCGGCGGGCCGGGCGGCGCATCCGGGCCAATCTACTGCGCGCCGGGGCGCTCCGGGCCGTCATCAGTCTGCCCGGAAACACCGTCGGCACCGTGCCGCCGGACCTGTGGGTGCTGCGCCGGCCTCTAGACGGGGAGCAGCCGCCCGCCACGCTGCTCCTGGTCGACGCGGCGGAAGGGCTCTCCGTGGCTGGCCGGGCGTGGCGGGCGTACCACGCCGGCTTCGGCGGCGGGACGGCATCGGACAGCGCGGGGGCGAATGGCCTTCCGGCGGCGAGCAGGTCGGTGCGGATTATCGACCTGCTGGACGACGAGGTGGACATCGGCCCGGCCCGACAGGTGCGGGCCGCGGATCCCGGCGCGCAGGGCCGGGCCCTCGCCCCGGCGATGGCCGAGCTGCGAGCCGCACTCGCCAGTCTGGCGCAGGCGTTACCGGCGTTGACCGTGTGCGACGACGCCCCACCGGCCCGATCCATGACCTCCGTCGGCGAGCTGGTGCGCGCCGGGGTGGTCGCGCTGCACCAGGCCCCGCTCAGGATGGTGGTCGACGAGGGCGGGCATCCCGTGCTCACCGTCAACGACGTACAGCTCGGCCGGGCTCCGTCCGGGCGGGCCGCATCCGGGCCAGGGCTGGTGGCGATCGAGCCCGGGGACGTCATCGTGCCGGTAACCCCCCGGGAACCGGTTGCCCGGGTGGCCGACGACACCGACGCCGGCGCACTGCTTGGCCCGCAGCTGTTCCTGTTCCGCGCCGACCCGGAGCGGCTGGATCCGCACTTCCTCGCCGGATATCTCCGGACGGCGCAGGTACAGGGCGGGAGCCGGAGCTCCTCCCTGCTGGCCCGCACCGATGTACGCCGTACGCCGATACCCCGGCTTCCCCTGCCGGAGCAGCGCGAATACGGCAAGGCCTTTCGGCAGTTGGTCGCTTTCGCGGACACCCTCCGGAAAACCACGGTGCTCGGCGAATCGGTGATTCGACTAGGCTTCACTGGCTTGGCCGACGGGATCGTGCGGCCATTTGTCCCGAGGTGACTAGCCGCGCGGACTCAGACGTGCGGGAGGGGTCGTGTCCGGACGGATATTGATCAACGGGCGCTACGAGCTCGAACCATCCCCCATCGGCAAGGGGGGCATGGGTGAGGTGTGGGGCGGGCGGGATATCAGGCTCGGCCGAGACATCGCGGTCAAGTTCATCCGCTACGGGAGCGAAAAGCCGAGCGACGAGTTGGTTCGCCGATTCGAGCGGGAGGCGCGGATCACCGCCAGACTCGAACACCCGGGAGTGCCTGCCGTCTACGACGTCGGCGTCCACGAGGGACGGTCGTATCTGGTCATGCAGCGTATCCGCGGCATCAGCGTCGCCGACCTTGTCGCCGAGCAGGGCCCGCTGCCGATCGGCTGGGCTGCCGCCATCGCCGCCCAGACATGCGCGGTGCTCTCCGTGGCGCACCGCGCCTCGCTGGTCCATCGCGATCTCAAGCCGAACAACCTGATGCTCGAACCCGACGGCGGGGTCAAGGTGCTCGACTTCGGGCTCGCCGTCGCCCTCGAAAGCCCCGACTTCTCGCGGATCACCCAGACCGGGGAGAGTCTGGGAACCCTGCCCTACATGGCACCCGAGCAGATCATGGCCGCCCGGACCGATGCGCGGACCGACCTGTACGCCCTGGGCTGCACGCTGTACGAGATGCTCGCCGGCGAACGCCTTGTCGCCGGCCCCACTCCGTACGTCATGATCCGCCGCCAGGTCGACGAGCCGCCGCGACCGGTGCGGGAGCTGCGCCCTGACGTACCTGACGAGCTGGAGCGGATCCTGTCCGATCTGCTGCGCAAGCGGCCCGAGGACCGCCCGGCTAACGCCGATGTGGTCTACGAGCGACTTGTGCCGTACGCCACCGGGCTCGGGCCGATTCCCGGTGTGGTCGATCGGCCGGAGCAGCCCAGTCCGCTCCGGATGTACGCCAACGTCCTCGGACGGGTCCTCACGCCGTCGCCGGCCGCGCCCCGCCAGGTGCCACCGGCACCCACGCGGGAATCCGGGGCGGTGTCGAGGCCCGCGCCGGCTGGCGGGGAGACGCCGGATCAGCTCGGCCGCGGTGAGCTCGACCGGGCCAGGAGCGAAGCCCGACGGCTGATCGCGCAGTCCCGGTACCGGCAGGCGGCTGACGTTCTCGCCGGGGCCGTGGAGTCGGCGACCCGGGTCTTCGGGCCGCTCGACGACGACGTGATCAGTCTCCGACTGCAGCTCGCCGACGTGTTGTACAACGGCGGCGACTACCGGCGGGCGGCCCCGGCGTACCAGCGACTCGCCGCCGACCTGGCCAGGCGTCCGAACCTGCCGCCGGAGCGCGCCTTCGACTGCCGCCGGCAGGAGGCGGCCTGCCATGCACTGATCGGCCAGACCAGCCTGGCCCTGCGGCAACTCGATGACCTGCTGCAGGACGAGCGTCGGACGTTCGGCGAGGGCCACGAGCGGGTGCGGGATCTGGAGCGGCAGATCCAGCTGCTTCGAACGGGCGCCGGGAGACGCTGACCGATTGCGAAGTGAGGCTCGCTGGCAAATGCCGCGCGCGGTGGTGCGGGCAGGCGAGACGCAGACCCAGTGGGTGTCATCGGCTGCGCCGACGGCGGACGGACGGCGCCGAGCGAAGAGAGGGCGGTATGGGCGAACCGGTACGGCCGATCGAGCACATCTCCATCCGGGTGCCGTGGCACGACGCCGGATGGAACGGGCGTGTCTGTCACGACCCGCTCGGTAACGGCACCTGTGTCCTGCTGGCCAACATCGGCCATCGACGAAAGGACGCACACGAGCAGCGCGTCGCCGGTCGCGCCATCGATGAACTGCCACTCGCCGACGCCCCGCCGTGCGTCGCTGAGCGGGGCACCTTCATGTCGCCCCGCCCGATCCAGCTCGAGCGGGTCCACCCGTTCGTGGGGAAGAACGAGGCGTACCGGCACTTCCTGCCCACCCGTCAAGTCGTGCCGGCGTACTCCGCCCAGGCGGTGCCGTTCCGCTGGATGTCGCGCCAAGGTGCGGAGGAAGTCAGCCGGGAGCGGCAGCTCGATCTGCGGCCGGAGCTGGAGGCGATCGTCGACGCGCTCACCGGCTGGAAGAACACCACCTGGATGATGCACGGCGAAAACCAGAGGACGATTCTCGACGCCTTCTTCGAGACCGTCCAGCCGGAGCGGAGTCTCGTCTTCTTCTACGCCAAACACAGTCCGCTCAGCGAGGACACCCGCCGCCTGCTCGTCGGTGCCGCGATGGTGCGGAACGTCTCGCCGACGGGCCGGTACCGCAGCGACGGCGGTGCGTCGTTCCCGTCGGAGATGTGGGAGACAACGATCGAGCACTCGCTCCGGCCTGACCAGCGGGAGGGCTTTCTCATGCCGTATCAGGCGCTGCTGGCGGCCCGGGACCGCACCGGAGAGGACATCGACGATGCGCTGGCCCTCGCTCCGGAAGGTGGCTGGGAGTCCTTCTCATACGTCACCGAGCACGTCAGTCATGACCTTGCGGTGGACGCCCTGCTCGCGTTGCAGGCCGCCGGCCGCCGAGCGCAGCGGATTCTGGGTGATGAGGCGGGCCCCCTGGGCTTTGACTGGCTGGAGCTCCAGCTGAACCGGCTCTGGAAGCTACGCGGCCCCTGTCCCGGCCTGGCCAGCGCACTCGCCGCGCTTGGTGTCCCGCGCCCGGTCACGTTTGCCCACATGGTTGAGGCTGCGGCCGGGGCCGACGGCGACCCCTGGTTGGTCGTCGACCGGGCGATGGCCGATCCCGACGCGTTCAGCCTCACCGCCCGGGAGCATCTCACCCCCAGCCTGCGGGCCTTGTGGCAGGGCCTGCCTCGGTCCCGGCGGGAACTGCTCGAACTGCTCAGTCGGTTCGCGATGACGCCGGCCCAGGCGCGACGCTTCTATGTGGTGGAGGAGCGTGACCCGGCGCTCACCGACGAGGCGATTCTCGCCAATCCATACCTGATTTTCGAAACCGACCGGACGCACCAGGACTGCGTGCCGTTCACTGTGATCGACCGGGGCTGCTTCCCGGACGCGAAGGTGGCCGTCACACATCCCCTGTCGCCGCCGTCCGCAATGGTCGACCGGCTCGATCCCCGGAGGGTGCGGGCGTTGGTCATCGACGAGCTCCACCGGGCCGAGGCAGCCGGCCACACCGTGTGCCGGCAGGACGACGTCGTCCGGGCGGTCGCCGGCCGTCAGCTCAGCGAGCCCTGCCCGGTCAGCGGTGACCTGCTGGACGTGCACGGTCTGTCGGCCGGCACCCTGCCCCCGGCGCGCCGGTGACCGGCGTGACCCTGGCTGACGGGACCCCGGCACTGCAGCTCACCGAAACCGCGACGGTCGGGCGGCTGATTCGGGAGCAGGTCGAACGGCGGCTGCGGGCGGCGCCGATCGGCGGGGCGCCGGACTTCGCCCGTCTGCTCGACGCGGTCCTCGGCATGCCGGCTTCGGAGCTCTCCGCCGAGGAGCGGCGGGCCGAAGACCTCGCCCGACGGGAGAAGGTGGCGGCGTTGGAGACGCTCTACGCATCCCGGATCAGCGTGCTGGTCGGCTCTGCCGGCACCGGCAAGACCACACTGCTGCGGGTGCTTCGGCACGCCCCGTCGGTCGCGGCAGGGGGCGTGCTGCTGGTCGCGCCGACCGGCAAGGCCCGGGTCCAGCTCGAGCACCGGGTTCGTGCACAGGCCGTCACCCTCGCCCAGTTCCTCATCCGTACCGGTCGCTATGACCCCGAGACGGAACGCTATCGCGTGACCGGTGACGCCCAGAGCCGGGCGAAGGACTACCGGACGGTGGTGGTGGACGAGGCGTCGATGCTGACCGAGGAGCAGCTCGCGGCCCTGCTCGACGCGGTCACCGGGGTCGAGCGGCTGGTGTTGGTCGGCGACCCGCGCCAGCTTCCGCCGATCGGAGCGGGTCGGCCGTTCGTCGACCTCATTCGCCGGCTCGCTCCCGAGGACATCGCAACCCGCACGCCGCGCTGTGCCCCCGGCTACGCCGAGCTGACCATCCCACGCCGGCAGACCGGCCCGGAACGCGACGACCTGGTGCTGGCCAGCTGGTTTGCCGACGGCGAGCTGTCCCCCGCCGCCGACCTGGTGTGGGAGCGCCTGCGGACCGGAGTGGCGATGGAGACGCTGCGGGCGGTCCCGTACCGCCGCGCCGAGCTGTTCGAGACGTTGCTCGGCGTGCTGCGCGAGGAGATCCCGGAGCTCAGAAAGGCCTCAGACGAGGAGCTGGCGACGGCATTCGGCGAAAGCTATGGCGGCCAGGTGTCGACCAAGGGCAACCTCTACTTTCCGGCGCGGACCGCCCCAAAGCACGCCGACGACTGGCAGATCCTCTCGCCGGTCCGTGGTCGCGCCTGGGGCACGGTCGAGATCAATCGGGCGTTGAAGGACGCGTACTGCGGGCGCGCGCTTGACCAGGCGACGGGACCGCGCCGCTACCACGCCAAGCCGATTGGACCGGAACGGATCGTCGTCGGCGACAAGGTGATCAACCTCCGGAACCACATGTTCAAGGAGAAGCAGGTCTACCCGAAAGACGCGGAGCTGTTCGTCGCCAATGGCGAGATTGGGGTGGTGGTCGGCCAGAGCCGCTCGGGCGCGGTGACGTGGACGCCGAACAAGACCGAGATTGCGTTCAGCGGCCGTCCCGGTGTCAAGTACGACTATCACGACTGGTCGGACGACGACCGAGCGCCGATGTTGGAGCTCGCCTGGGCGATCACAATTCACAAGGCCCAGGGCAGCGAGTTCGGCATCACGCTCGTCGTCCTGCCTGCGGGCGGAGCTGGGCTCAGCCGCGAGCTGCTTTACACCGCGCACTTACCCGCCAGCAGCAGAAAGTGGTGCTACTGCACGAGGCACCCCTGGACGAGGTCGCGAGACTCGGGTCCGCGATCAACTCCGACACCGCTCGGCGGCTGACCAATCTGTTCAGCCCTTCCCGACCGATTCGGGTGGGTGATGTGGTCCTAGACGGCGGACTGGTGCACCACACGCAGCGCGGGGAGCTGGTCCGCAGCAGGAGTGAACTGCTGATCGCGAACCTGCTGCACGAGCTGGGTGCGTCATACGACTATGAGGTGCCGTTCACCGGTGCGGACGGCCGGATGGTCCGGCCGGACTTCACGATCCTGGGCGAGTTTGGGGAAACCGTCCTCTGGGAGCACCTCGGTACGCTCGGCGACCCGCGGTATGCCGCAAGGTGGGAGGAATAAAAGGACTGGTACGCCCGCAACGGTGTCCTGCCGATGGAGGAGGGTGGTGGCCCGAACGGAATGCTCCTGGTCACCGACGACCAGAACGGGGTCGACTATCACGGCTGGCGCCGGCTCGCGATGAAGGCGCTCGGACTCTGAGTGGCGACCGGCACCTTCGGCGGGTTGGCCTCCACGGCGCCGACCACCTCGGCGCGCTGTCTGGTGTCGGGCTCATGGCTGCCTTCACACGCTGCCGGGCGGGCTCGGCGGTACCCGAGCACCCGTCGTCCGCACGCCCCGTGCCCGGCCCACTTCCTTGGCGAGGTCGTCGACGACGCGCCAGACCGCCGGATCGACCCAGTAGCCGGAATGCCGCCTCGGGACCGGTACCGGCTGGCCGTGGACGTACCAGTTGGTGGCCGGGTCGGGCAGTTCGACGTCGACCTGGGCCGGGTGGCCGTCCGGGAAGACCGGGCCGCCGATGTAGTCCGTGCGGTAGTGGAAGTTCCGCCAGGCGACGAGTCGGGCCTCGGCGTCGTCGCCGGTCGGCGCGAGCCGGCGCAGCACGGACTCGTTGAAGTACGCGGGAAACGCCCAGGCGTACAGCGTGGTCAGGGGCGACCCGAAGGTGACCAGGGCCACCGCGTCGTCGGGTGGGCGGTGGTCGCGTTGCAGCAGGGCGGCGGCGGCCAGCACCGTACCCTGGCTGTGCGCGGCGAGGACCACCCGTCCGCCGTTGTCGTGCAGCCGCCACAGCCGTCGCTGCAGCTCGGGCACGGCGCGTTCGGCGTAGGACGGCGGTGCCAGCGGATGGTACGCGCGCGGCCAGAAGGTCAGGACGTCCCACAGCACGCCGATGCGGCGTCGGCTGTGCAGGTCCCGCCAGCCGCGCCGGAGCACCACGAGCATCACCACCGGGATGCCGGACGCCAGGTAGCTGCCGAACGTCACCGTCCACTGCGCACCCCAGGGCTGCGCGCCGTGCACCCAGTAGCGGACCAGGAGCACGGTGAGCAGCGCGGTGCCGGTCGTCGCGATCGCGGTGAGCAGCTTGTCGAGGTCGCGGGGCATCTGGGCGACCCGGCGGGCCCGGGCGATCCGGCCCGCCCAGCCGCCACCGAGGCGGGTTCGGCCCACCCACCCGTGGTCGGGGTGTGGCCAGGCCGGCCAGCCGGTGTCGGGGCGGAGCCGGAGGGTCCGACCCCTGGGCCGCCGGGTGGGCGGGTCGTCGTCGAGGGCGTCGCGTTGCCAGCCCGGCTCGGCCTCCGGCCGGGGCCGCTGTCCGCGGTACCAGGCCCGGATTCGGGCCAGCGCCACCGGATCGGTGCCGGCCCGTACGTAGCTGACCAGTTCGTACACGACGAACAGCAGGATCAGCGCCAGCGGGACCAGGGTCAGGTAGGGCACGAGCTTGCCGACGAAGGGATAGACGTACAGCGCCACCCGGTCGGTCGGGCCGTCCGGCGGGCGGGCCCGGAGCGAGACCCTGGCGGTCAGGGCCGCGACCCGCGTCATCACGCTGACCAGCACGACGTTGAGGGTGAACACGCTGAGGGCGAGCGCGACGAACGGGCCGAAGATCCAGAAGGCGCCCCGGGTCCAGCCGCCCGGCACCGTGGCGGCCAACACCAGCAGCGGTGTGAGAAGGACGGCGCCGAGGGTGAGGTCCGCCACGATCCGCATCCCGGGCAGGTGGCCGAACGACTGGGCGTACGCCGGCTGCGCGGCGGCGAACCAGCCGGCGAGGCAGACGGCGGCGGCGCCGAGCCCGAGCAGCACCAACGGCACGGGGGCCGGCCGATGCTCGACGACGGTGAAGACGAACGTCGCGAGCAGGACCAGCCCGCCGAGGGCCAGTGCGACGTGGCCGGCCACGACGGCCCTGCCGACCCCGACCTGGTGCCCGCTCGCGAGGACGGTGTGCGCCAGCGTCAGCGCGACGAAGGCCAGCCCGGCCGCGAGGTGCAGGTAGCCCAGGTCGAGGGCGTTGCGCTGGCCGTCCCAGAAGTGCCGGTCGGCGAGGCCGACGCCGCACCGGGCCGCCGTCGGCGTCCGCCCGGCGGCCTCCGTCCGTCCAACGGTCTCCGTTCCCGCATCGGTCTCCGTTTGTCCGTCCGTTTGTCCGGAGGGCTGCGTTGGCCCGGATCGTCCGGCGGGCTCCGTGGGCCCGGAGGCCGCGTCGCCGGTCGACGCCGTCGGTCCGGGCCCGGGAGCGGTCGCCTCGTAGCGGCGGATGCTGCGCAGCGCCAGGACCGCCAACAGGGTGAGCAGGGCGAGCGGCAGCAGCGCGCCGGCCAGGATCCGCCGACCGGGATACCCGGCCAGCGGCGCGGCGTGCAGCAACCGGATGGGCCAGGTGCCGTCGGCGCAGGCGGACTGCCCGCCGCACTGGTAGCCGAGCAGTTCCATCCCGGTCAACGCGGCGATCAGCAGCAGGTTCAGGGTGAGGCCGAGGGCGGCCCAGCGGACCGCCGCCCGGTGCAGCCAGAACCGGACGGGACTGGTGTGGGTGCGCGGACTGCACATCCAGCCCGCCACGTTCGCCAGCGCGAACGGGAAGAGCAGCAGCCACAGCACCCGCGACCCGCTGCGGGAGGTCAGTCCACCCCAGGAGTACGCCTCGACGTGCCGGCCGGCCGTGTCCGCCGTCCGGTAGAAGCCGGCGAT
The DNA here is from genome assembly GCA_937951935.1 of uncultured Micromonospora sp. Taxonomy (GTDB): domain Bacteria; phylum Actinomycetota; class Actinomycetes; order Mycobacteriales; family Micromonosporaceae; genus Plantactinospora. The sequence continues at coordinate 15,733 of CALGAM010000021.1, forward strand.
CCGGTCCCCGGCGACGTGCTGCGGCGCCGCGTCACCGAGCAGGTCCTCGGGTGTGGTGCCACCGACTCCGTGCAGCCGGAGTTCGGTGACGCCGCCGAGGTCGACGGCCGGCGGTACCAGCCCGGACGGGCGGGGGACCGGGGATGTGCCGTGACGCTGCAGCGGCATGACGTACCACCTGGGTCGGTCGGGTCCGCGGCAGCCGGTGCGCCGGTGCCCGGTGAGCCAGGCCGGTGGGCATCCGGGGCACCCGAACGGGTCGGGCTGGTCGTCACCACGCTGCCCGGTGTCGTGCGGGCGTGCTGTCGCAACGTTGACATCGATCGCCGACCAGGACGCCGGAAGCGGCGATTTCGCCGTATCGGGTGACACCACGTGGGCGCTCGCCTCACCGGCGCCGGTCGATCTCCGCGACCCCGCGGCGGCGTAGGGTTGGTCCCCGACGGATGGGCTAGGGGAGCACGGACATGACCGACCTGACGACCGTGGCACCGGGGGCCGGACTGACGGAGATCACCTCAGCGACCGAACTGCGGGAGCTGCTCGGGGAGCCGAAGCCCCGGGCGGTGACCAAGGAGCGGGTACGGCTGCACGCCGTCGACCGCGAGTGGCTGGCCAACTCACCGTTCTGCCTGGTGGCGACCGCCGGCGCCGACGGCAGTTGCGACGTCTCCCCGAAGGGCGACCCGCCCGGCTTCACCCTGGTGCTGGACGACACGACGATCGCCATCCCGGAGCGGCCCGGCAACCGGCGGGCAGACGGTTTCCTGAACATTCTCGCCAACCCGCACGTCGGGCTGATCTACTTCGTACCGGGGCGGGCCGACACGCTGCGGATCAACGGCCGGGCGCGGCTGGTCCGGGACGCCCCGTTCTTCGACCGGATGGTGGTCAAGGGGCACCGCCCGATCCTGGCGCTGGTCGTCGAGATCGAGCAGATCTTCTTCCACTGCCCCAAGGCGTTCCTCCGCTCCGAGCTGTGGAAGCCGGAGACCTGGCACCCCGAGAGGCTGCCCTCGACGGCCCAGATCGTCACCAGCGTGCAGCGGACCGAGGAGACGCTGGAGGAGTTGGAGCGGTACTACGGCCCGCAGTACGCCGAGCGGCTCTACCAGAACTGACCCCCGGCGTCGGCGCGACCGTCGCGACAGGACCGCCGCCGGCCGGTCCGAACCGACCGTGGCCGCAAGATCTGGACCGGTGGCTGGCGTCCTCGACCTTCGGCAGCCGCCGCGGCTCGGCGCACCGTGCCTGATGCTGATCATCCGCCGCGGTCCGGTGGATCATGTCAAGTAGGCTGGCCTGGATTCACGTTTGTGTAACGCCTACGACATTGTGTTCCGCTTTGGGGGTGCGGAAGGGTGTCAGAACCGATCCTGCCCGCCGCCGCGGTCGGTGGGGTCCGCGTGTCACGCCGGGCGGTGCTGCTGGCCGGCGGTGGCCTGTTGCTGGCCGGGTGCGGGGGTCCGGAGAAGCCGACCATCCGGAGCCGGGACTACGACGGGTACGGCTCGGAGGCGGGTCGCCTGCGGACCATTCTCGACCGCCGGGCCAAGGCCGTGACCGAGGGCGACGAGCAGGCGTATCTCGCCGACCTCGACCCGTCCAATCCGGAGCTGATCCAGCGTGAGAAGCGGGTCTTCGCCAACCTACGGCAGTTCGAGTGGGACGAGTTCCGGTACGTCTCTCGCGACTGGATCCAGAACACCGACAGCGACGGCAGCATCACGTTCCAACCGGTGATCCGGATCGCCAAGCTCACCGCGGACGCCGGGCCGGGCGACGTCGCACCCGGCGAGTCGTTCGCCTACCGGGTGGTCAAGAAGGGCGACCGGATCCTGATTCGTGACATCGTCCGGCCCACGCTGAAGAGCCGGGAGGAACTCGGTATCGTCGGCCCGCCCGCTGACGCACCCTGGCACACCGACGACCTCACGGTCCGGAAGGTGGGCGACAGGGTGTGGCTGGTCGGTGACAAGACCGTCACGGACCTCGACAGCTACGCCGCCGTCACGCAGCGGGAGCTGGCCGCGGTCGAGCGTCTCTGGGGCGACCGGGAGAAGTTTCCCGGGTACGTCCTGTTCTTCAGCCGCGACCTGGAGACCATCGGTAGGTGGTTCAGCCTCGGCGAGACCTCGCCGTCCGGCACCGGCGCCCTCGGCTACCAGCAGGGACAGTGGGGGGTACGCAACGACGGCAGCGTCTACACCGACAAGTACGTCGCCACCCGCATCGTGGTGAACCTCGGGTCGACCGAGGCGGCCAGGACCGAACCCGCGCTCGTCATCCGCCACGAGCTGACCCACGCGGTGACCGCGCGGGCCGCCCTGACCGGCGGCGGCATGCTGCGGCCGGCCACCTGGGCGATCGAGGGTTTCGCCCGGTACAGCGAGACGGTCGACGCCCCGGCCCGCGCGGCCGAGGTCCTCGGCGTGGTCGCCAGCGGGGTGCGCGCGGGCAAGTTCAGGAACACCACGCCACCGTCCGAGGACTTCTACGGCAAGGACGCCGGCTTCAACTACTGCCTGGGATCGACGGTCTTCAGCCTCGCCGAGAAGCTCAAGGGCCGGGACGCGGCGGTCGAGCTGTATGCGACGATCATCAAGCGTATCGACTCCGCCGATCGGTCCATCCTCGAGCTTCCGGTCTTCGAGGCGATCTCCGAGCGGGTGCTCGGCATGTCGGCCGGCGCCTTCCGGAGTCGGTGGATCAGCTACGTCCGAAACGGGAGGTGAGATGTCCGTGACGCCTTCCGGGCCGTCCCATCCCGTGCCCGCGCCGCCGGGTCAGCCGGGCCAGCCGGGCGCCGGACCGACCCTGCCGGGCCAGCCGGGCGTCGGGCACACCCCGCCGGGCGGCGCCGCGCCGACGACCCCGGGCAGGGGCGGTGCCGGCCGCTGGATCCTGGTCGGTGTCCTCGGCGTCGTCATGCTGCTGCTGACCGGTCTCGGCGGGTACTTCGGGGGCCGCAGCTACCAGGGCAGCCGGGCGTCGCAGTCCTGCGACGGCTACGACTGCATCCCTCGGCTGGAGGCCGAGAAGGTGGTCAAGGCCCTGCAGGACAAGGGGCACAACTGCAGGGCGGACCGCAACCATCGTTCCTGCGAGCTGCACATCGGGATGGTGGGCTTCGACGTGTCGCTGCAGGTGGCCGACGGGCTCATCCACGCCATCGAGGTCCAGATCTTCCGGGCCGGCGACTACCCAATCACCGAGTTCGGCATGGCCTACCTGAACTGGTTCGCCACCCTCCCGTACGCCCGTGACGAACAGACGTCCGCCGAGATCCGGCAGTGGCTCGCGGAGCAGGTCAACGGCAACAAGGAGACCGAGGCCACGATCGGCGACTACAGCTACAAGCTGACTCGACCGGACAGAGGCAAGATCCTTCTCTACATCGAGGGCAAAGCCTGATGAGCGCTCAGCATCCCGGCCGGCAGTACTCGCCCGACGGCAGGTTCTGGTGGGACGGCACCGGTTGGCGACCGGTGGACGGCCCCACCCCGGCCAGCGCGCCCCCGCCACCGACGGCCGGGCCGGTGGCCCAGCCCACGACCCCGGTCGCCCCGTACGGGCCACCGGCGGGCGGTCCCGTACCGCCGCCGGGACCGGCGCCGCAGGGGCCGGGCGGCCCGCCGCCGTTCCACCAGCCCGGCGGCCCGCAGCCGGCTCCCCAGTACGCACCTGGCAGCCCGCCCGGCGTCGGCGGGCAACCCGGCGGCCCGCTTCCCCCCTCCGGCGTCGGGCGGCCGGGTTTTCCCCCGCCGCCCCATCCGGCGCCACGGTCGCGGTCGAAGGCGGGGTTCGTCCTGGCGCTGGTCGGGACGGTGGTGGTGACGGGTCTGCTCGGCGGGTGCATCGGGTGGGCGACTGGCCTGGCGACCACCGAACCACCCGGCATCGACACCCCGCCCTCGTTGCCGGCGGAGTTTCCGGCCGCCGAGATGCAGTACCTGCGCGGGGTGACGGTCGCCCTGATCGCCGACGACTGGCTGAAGAAGGCCAACGGGTGGAACTGTGAGAAGCCGGAACCGGGTGTCAACCGGTTCAACCCGACGAAGTTCATGATGGATTGTCGGCCGCGGGGTGACGCCGAGCTCGACATGCGGGTCTCCATCGAGTACGACGCGGACGACAAGGTCAAGCTGGTGAACGCGAAGTGCAACCTCGGGGTGAACAACGAAACGTGCACCTCACTGTTCGCCTCGATGGCGCACACCGTGCTCACGCCCCAGGGCGAGGAACTGCAGCAGCAGGCGGAGAAGTGGGCGACGGAGAACGCCAGCACCGAGCGCTCGACGGTCATCGGCGGCGTGCGGCTGGAGGCCAACCTCGACCCGAACGGTATGGAGGCCACGCCGGCCGCCTAGGGAGGCCACCCGGTACCGACCGTGGGTCGGGGGTGCGCCTCGGGGCACCCCCGCTCACCGTGAGAGGACGCGCCGGGGCGGTGGCCGGCCCACCCCGGCCCCGCCCGGCGGATCGGCCGTGACGGTCCGGTGCCGCCCGTCCGTACCAGCCCGAAGGGTGTGGGGTCAGGGTCGGCCGGCCCGGCGGAAGACGTGCCGGTAGGTCTGCGGCGAGACGCTGGTGACGCGGCGGAAGTGCTGGCGCAGACCCGCCGCGGTGCCGAACCCGGTCCGCCGGGCGATCCGCTCGATCGGCTCGTCGGTCGTTTCGAGCAGTTCCTGCGCCCATCGCACCCGCTGCTCCAGCAACCACTGCAGCGGGCTGGTGCCGAGCGTGTCCCGGAACCGCCGGGCGAGGGTGCGCGGGCTCAGCCGTGCCTGTTCGGCCAACCGCGCCACGGTCAGTGGCTGGTCCAGCCGCTCGCGTGCCCACTCCAGCAGCGCGGTGAGGTCGCCGTGCGCGTTGCCCCGCGCCGGTGGCCGGGCGAACTGGGCCTGGCCGCCGTCGCGGTGCGGCGGCACCACCATCCGGCGGGCCACCTCGTTGGCGACCGCGGCGCCGTGGTCGAGCCGGACCAGGTGCAGGCAGAGGTCGATCGCCGAACCGGTCCCGGCGGAGGTGAGCACGTCCCCCTCGTCGATGTAGAGCACGGTGGGGTCGACCTTCACGGCGGGGAACCGGTGGGCGAGGTCGGCGGCGTTCATCCAGTGGGTGGTGGCCCGCCGGCCGTCCAGCAGGCCCGCGGCGGCGAGCAGGTACGCGCCGCTGCAGATCGAGACCATCCGTGCCCCCCGGGCGTGGGCCCGCCGCAGCACGTCGAGCAGCTCCGGGGGTGGCTCCCGCTGGATGGCGCGACGACAGGCGGGGACGAGGACCGTGTCGGCGGCGAGCAGGTCTTCCAGCCCGTACGGGGTCTCGATCCGCAGGCCGCCGGTGGTGCGCAACGGTCCCGGCTCGGCGGCGCACAGTCGCAGCTCGTACCAGGGGTCGACCAGGTCGCGGCGGTCGATGCCGAAGACCTCGCAGGGTACGGCGAACTCGAAGACGGGGACCGCGTCGGTGACCGCGATCGCCACGACGTGTCGCGGCCTCATGGCAGGAATGTGTCGCGGCCTCATGGCAGGAATCTATCGCAGATTGGCATTCCGGCCACTGTCGCCGGTGCCGACGCGGGAGCGATCGTGGCCGGGTGACGAAACCGTTGATCAGGACCCGGGTGCCGGCGCGGACGGGCGGCCGGCTGACCGTGGCGACCGGCACGGCGCTCTACCTCGGCGCGGTGCTCGGTACCGGTGTGATCGCGCTGCCCGCGCTCGCGGCGGCCGTGGCCGGCCCGGCGTCGCTGCTGGCCTGGCTCGGGCTGGGGGTGCTGTCCATGCCGCTTGCGGCGACGTTCGCCGCACTCGGCGCGCGCCACCCCGACGCCGGGGGCGTCTCCACGTACGTCCGCGAGGCCTTCGGGGCGCGGGCCGCGACCGTCGTCGGCTGGTGTTTCTACTTCGCGGTCCCGGCCGGCGCACCGGCCGCGGCGCTCTTCGCCGGCGCCTACGTGGCCCAGGCGACGGACGGTGGGCGCGGTACCGTCGCGGTCACCGCGGTCGCCCTGCTCGCGGCGGCCACGGCGGCCAACGCGTTCGGCGTGCGGGTCTCCGGCCGGCTTCAGCTGGTGCTCGCCGGGCTGCTGGTGATCCTGCTCTCCACCGCGGTGATCTCCTCGCTGCCACACGCCCGGTGGGAGAACCTGCGGCCGTTCGCGCCGCACGGCTGGACCGCGATCGTCCCCGCGGCGCTGCTGCTGGTGTGGAGCTTCGCCGGCTGGGAGGCGATCACACACCTGGCGGCGGACTTCCGGCGTCCCGCCCGCGACCTGCCCCGCGCCGCGGCCATCGCGGTGGTCCTGGTCGGGGTGCTCTACCTCGCGGTCGCCGGCGCGACCGTGCTGGTCCTCGGACCGGCGGCCGGCTCCACCGAGGCACCGCTGGCGCAGCTGCTCGGCCTCGGTGTCGGCGGGCCCGTGCACCTGCTCGCGGCCGTCGCCGCCCTGCTGCTCACCTTCGGCGCGATGAACGCGTACCTCGCCGGGGCGGCCAGGCTCGGCGCCGCGCTGGGACAGCACGGCGGCCTGCCGGGGTGGCTGGCCCGAGGCGGCAGCGCCGGCGAGGTGCCGCGGCGCAGTCTCGCGCTGGTCGCGGGCCTGAGCGCCCTGGTCATGGGGGTCGTGCTGGCGGCGCGTACCGGCCCGACGCCGTTGGTGATGCTCACGACCGGCAACTTCGTGCTGGTGTACGTGCTGGGCACGGCCGCCGCGCTGCGCCTGCTGCCCCGCAGCGACAGGGCGCACCGGTACGCCCGCCTGTCCCTGGTGGCCGTCGCCGGGCTGCTGGCGGCGGCCGGCTGGTACCTGCTGTGGCCGCTGCTGCTCGCCACCGGCGCCCTGCTCTACCTGAGGCTGCGTCCGACCGGACGGTCGTGAGGTCGGTGGCCGGGCGGCGGGCCCGTACCGGGGCCCGGGTTGCCGCCCGGCCACCGGTCACGTGCCCACCGCCCGGCGCGGGACGGCCCTCACTCAGCGGATCGCTCCGCCGTTGGCCCGGCAGGTGTCCCGCACGTGCCAGAAGTCGCGCAGGTAGTCGTCGTGCATGTCGCGCCCCATGATGCGCAGCAGGGTCTCGTCGGCCTGCCGTAGCGCCGAGATCGCGAAGTTGTGGCTGCCGGTGAAGACCCGCGGAATGATGTCGTCGTCGTACGCGCCGTCGATCAACATGTACTTGTTGTGGGTGCGGACGTCCAACCCGGGCCCGACGTTGTAGTTGCACCTCGTCAACTGGATGTTGTTGCCGAGCGCGTTCCGGACGGCGTCGTTGATCTCGCTGTAGACGACGTCGACCCAGCAGCCGGCGCTGCGCAGCGCGGCGAGCCGTTTCGCCACCTCCGGGCGGGTGAAGGAGTACATGTTGACCCGGATGTCGGTCTGACGACGCACCCCCGCGTCGTTGTAGTAGCACGAGGTGACCGTGTTCAGGATGGTCACCACGGTGTCGGTGGCGGGGTCGTGGATCGACTGGCCGGATCGCTCCCGCCGGGGGAAGAAGTGCGCCCGGTACGTGCTGCCGGTCGCGGTCAGCCAGTAGTAGTTGTTGTTTCCGGACGAGCTGTACCGGTGGGAGCGCAGGTCAGCGAAGTACGTCCGGTAGGCCTGGTACGTCGTGGCGTCGCTGAACGTCACCGCGTTGTTGTACGCCTCCGTGGTGTCCCACCAGGTCAGGTTGGACGAACTCTGGAAGACCACGTTGGGCACCGTCGACCCGTCGTTGAGCACCAGGCTCGACGCGATGAGGAACTTGTTGTGGTTGTAGGCGGTGACCGACGAGGTGGTGTAGTTGATGGTGCGGGTGCCGATGCAGCCGCGCTTCTGGCTGGGGAACTGGTCCGCGCAGTGCACGATGTACGACCCGGCGGTGTCGTTCGAGCCGAGGACGGGCTGCAACCGCTGGAACGGACGCGCGGTCGCCGAGGACTGGTCCACGATGATCTTCACCCGTACGCCCCGCTGGTGCGCGGCGATGAGCCGGCCGGGCAGGTCGGGGGTGGTGGGGGTGTCCGTCACGTCCGAGACGGTGAAGTGGTACCAGGACATCTGCAGTTCGCCGCCGGCCGGGACCCGGTCGATGATCCGGGCGAGCTGGATGAGGACGGCGTTCCGTTCGGCGGTCGAGCCGGTCGGACGGTTGAAGACGGCCTTGTTCAGCACGGGGTCCGGCTCGGCGGCGGCGGTGGCCGAACGGGTGGCGGTGGTCGCGTGGGCGGCGGTGGTGGCCGCTCCGGTGGCCGCGGCGGGCGTGGCCACGCTCGCGGCGGCGACGCTGAAGACGAACGCCACTCCGGCCACCTTCCGCGGAAAAGATCTACGCATCCGCATGCCCGGATGATTTCACCGCGGGCTGCCGGACGCCAGTGCCCGTCGCCCACCGCACCGCGCCACCGGCGACGGACCGGCTGTCCACGAGGCGGACCAGCTCGGGGAGGACCTGTCCCAGGGGCGCGTCGATGGTCAGTGTGGCGTAGGCGTCGCCCCGGGTCGGCCCCTGGTTGATGATCACGATGGGGATGCCGCGCTTCGCGGCCCGGATCACGAAGCGGCGGCCCGACATCACCGTCAGGGAGGAGCCGAGGACCAGCAGCGTCCGGGCCCGTTCGACCAGCGCGAAGCAGGCCTGGACCCGGTCGGCGGGGACGGACTCGCCGAAGAAGACGACGTCCGGTTTCAGCACCCCACCCGGGCACGCCTGGCAGTCCACCATCCGGAAGCCGGCCACGGCGGCGTCGGGGAGTTCGACGTCCCCGTCCGGGTTGATCACGTCGTACGCGGCCGTGAAGTCGGGGTTGGCGGCGCGCAGCCGCCGGTCGAGCGTCTCGCGGTCGGTCAGGTCGCCGCAGTTCAGGCAGGTGACCCGGGCCAGGTTGCCGTGCAGCTCGATGACGGAGCGGGTGCCGGCCGCCTGGTGTAGCCCGTCCACGTTCTGGGTCACCACGCCGGCCAGCAGGCCGCGCCGCTCCAGATCGGTGACGGCGTGGTGCCCGGCGTTCGGGACGGCCCGGGCGATGGTGCGCCAACCGAGGTGGCTGCGGGCCCAGTAGCGGCGGCGTGCCGCCGCGTCCCCGACGAACGTCTGGTACGTCATCGGCACGCGCCGGCGGAGTGCCCCGTTCGGGCCCCGGTAGTCCGGAATCCCCGACTCCGTGGACAGGCCGGCGCCGCTGAGCACCACCACGTCGCCACCAGCCAGGAGCTCCGCCACCGGGGCGTGTCGTGCGCGCGTGTCCACCCGTCCATGCTGCCGCGCCGGCCGTCCCCACGGCAGCACGGGTGGCCCCGGTCACGGCCGGACCGGATCCGGGTGGACGGGCCCAGGCGGTGTGTCGTCGCCGGTGGGCCCGTTTCCGGGGACGCGGGTCCTGGCGTACGTGCCGACCGGGCGGAGGTCTCCGGGGCGCCGGCCGGGCTCGGTGACGGTGCCGTTGGCCCGGATGGTCGTCGGGGCGGCACGCACCGGTCACTCGGGCAGCGTGCGGAAGGTCAGCGGTGCGGACAGCGGGCTCATCGAGTAGCCGGAGTAGGGCATGGGGGCGGCCTGGACGGCGACGGTGTACTCGGTGTCCGGGGTCAGCCCGACCAGGGAGACGTGGTTTCGCGGCGTGGAGAGCCAGCCCTGCCACTCGCCGTCGACCAGGCGCAGCATCGAGCAGCGGAAGACCGGGCCGTCCGGCCCCGTCCAGCTCACGACGGCGGTGGTCGCGGTGACGGAGGTGGCGACGAGTTGGCTCGGCGGGGGGAGCGGGGTCAGCGGTTCGGCCTGGGCGGGAGCCGGAGCAAACGGCAGCAGCACGAAAGCGAGAGCGGTCGACAGCACCGCGAGCAGGGTACGGCGGAGCATGGCGAAGCCTTTCTGTGCGTACGACTCGGCCAACACTCGAATTTGATTGAGATACATCAATATATGCACAGCCTTGACGGCGAGCGGATCGCTGTCCTCGATCGGACAGTGCCGCGCGACGCGGTCGGCGGTGAAGAGGTCTCCGTTCTGGAGCCGCCGCCAGGGCCGACGCCGACCAGACCATTCCGGGCGTCCGTCGTCGGCACCTCCTCGCCCGCCCCCGATCCCCGCGGTGACGCACGGCACCGCGAGGGCCGGGCCTCTCCCGGCCGGACACCGGTCCGTGCCGTCGATCCCACGCGATCTACCATCGGTCGATGCGTCGTATCATCCGAACAGCTCTCGTCGGTGCCGTCGCCGCCACCGCGTGTCTGGTTCCCGTGTCACCGGCCACCGCTGCGGTGACCAGCGGCGCCGTCTTCAACAACCCCACCGACCCCGCCTCGCAGTACGCCATCGTGGACCACCTGCGCGGCCTGATCCAGAACGCCGCCGCCGGCTCGACCATCCGGGTCGCGATGTACCACTTCACGCTCACCCGGATGTCGAACGACCTGATCGCGGCACATCAGCGTGGGGTCAACGTCCAACTCGTGCTCGACAGTCAGTCACGCGACTACCCGGCGGTGCGGGATCTCGTCGCCGCACTCGGCACCAACCGGGCCAACCGGTCCTGGGTGACGATCTGCACGACCGGCCGTGCCTGTATCGGCAACCTGAACACGCCGATCATGCACAACAAGTTCTTCCTCTTCTCGAACACGTCCGGCGCCACCAACGTGCTGGTGCAGAGCTCGGCCAACCTGACCAACGACAACGCCGAGCGGTACTGGAACAACGCGGTGACCCTGGTCGGCAACACCGCGGTCTACAACTCGTACGTCAGCTACTTCAACGACCTGGCCGCCCAGGTGAAGAACAACAACTACTACCGGACCACGTCCAGCGGCAACGCCAAGTCGTACTTCTTCCCCCGCGCGGGCACGGACGCCAGCACGGACACGATCTACAACATGCTCGACCAGAACGTCACCTGCGAGGGCAACACCACGGTCGGCACCCAGACCGGACGGACCATCATCCGGATCGGCATGTGGTACTTCAGCCGCAACGGAATCGCGCGCAAGCTGCGCGAGTTGGCCGACCGGAAGTGCTGGGTCGACGTCGTCTACACCAACATGGACGCCGACGTGCGCAGCATCCTCGGCGGGCACTCCCGCATCAAGCTCTACCGGATCAGCGGCGACCACATCGTGCACTCGAAGTACATGCTGATCGAGGGGACCTACGCCGGCAAGCGGAACACCAAGTGGGTGGTGACCGGCAGCCACAACTACACCAACGCCGCGCTGCGGGAGAACGACGAGGCGTTGCTGCGGATCGAGTCGGCGACCATCCACGACCAGTACCGGGCGAACTTCCGGCTGATGCGGGACGCGGCCGTACCGCAGAACTGACCCGGCGGCAGAACTGACCCGGCGGCCGAGGTGCGCGCCCGTCCGCGGACACACGGCGTCGAAACCGGGGCGGGCGCGCACCGGCGCCGGCGGCCGCCCGCCCCGGGCCGCCGGCGCGCGGAGGCGCGGCGCCGCCTGATCAGGGTCGAGGCGTCGCCGCGCCCTGGCCGTCTCCCGCTGACGCAGCCCATCGGCGGTACGCCGGCGGGGACCTGGCTCGCCGCCCGGCTCGCGGCCGTTCCGGCGGGATGTGGAATTTCCCACGCCTGGGCCAAGCAAACCTGGCGCCGGCTCGGCATCTGCTAGGGGCGGGCCACGTCCGGCGCGTACCGGGCCATCCCTCCCATCGGGCGCGTCATCCGTCCCGTCGGGGGTAAGGAGCCGGCCATGGAGCACTTCACCATCGCCACCGTCGCCGAGGAGAGCCCGGACTTCCGGCGGGTGCTGTGGACCGGCCGGCACACGCAGCTGGTCATCATGACGATCCCGCCGGGTGGTGAGATCGGCGAGGAGGTCCACGAGGACATCGACCAGATCCTCACCTTCGTCAGCGGGACCGGCCAGGCACGCCTCGACGGTGAGCACCGCAGGGTCACCCAGGGCGACCTGGTGGTCGTACCGGCCGGAACCCGCCACAACTTCGTCAACACCGGCCCGAACCCGCTGGTGCTCTACACCATCTACGGTCCGCCCGAGCACGCCGACCGGGCGGTCCACCGCACCAGGGCGGAGGCGGAGGCGCTGGAGCGGGCGGGCCGGGACGAGCCGCCGACCGCCTGAAGGGCGACCCGGCGGGTAAGCGCACCCGGTGACCGACCTTCCGATCACCGACTACGCGTTCCTCTCCGACTGCCGCTCCGGTGCGCTGGTGAGTCGGGCCGGCTCGGTCGACTGGTGGTGTCCGGACCGCTTCGACGGGCCGTCGGTCTTCGGACGACTGCTCGACCCGGACGCCGGGTACTGGCTCCTCACCCCGGTGCCGTCGGCCCCGACAGACCCGCCGACCCCGCCCGCCGGGAGGTTCGCGGACGGGCGGGCCGGGGACGCCGGGGGTGGGGGACGGCCGTCCGCGGGGGCACCGGCCACGGGCCGGGTGGAGCGGGCGTACCTGCCGGGCACGCTGGTGCTGCGCTCCGAGCACCACACCGCGGACGGCAGCGTCGAGGTCACCGACGTCCTCGCCACCGCGCCCGGGGTGCGGGAACATCGGCTGGGGCTCAGCTCGCCGGCGGTGCTGATCCGGGTCGTGCGCGGGCTCGCCGGCACCGTGCGGATGCGGCTGGAGTTCGTGCCCCGTCCCGAGTACGGCCTGCTCAAGCCGTACCTGCACCCGAAACCGGGCCGGATCGTCGCCGCCTGTGGGCCGGTGACGCTGGCCCTGCGTGGCGACGCGCCGTTGACCCCGTGCGACGACGGCACGGCGGTGGCCGAGTTTCCCGTCTCCGCCGGGCAGACGGTCGGCTTCGACTGCGCCTACGCCCCGGCGTACCGGGGAGTGGAGCCGGCCGAACTGGACCGGCTGGCCGCGGTCGCGGACACCGTCGCGGCGTGGCGCTCGATCCAGGAGATCCACCGCTACCGGGGGCGCTACCCGGAGCTGGTCCGGCACAGCGCGCTGGTGCTCCAGGGACTCACCTACCAACAGAGCGGCGCGGTGGTCGCCGCCCTCACCACCTCGCTGCCCGAGGAGGTCGGCGGGACCCGCAACTACGACTACCGGTACGGCTGGCTGCGGGACTTCGCGTTCACGATGAACGCGCTGTGGGTCGGCGCCTGCCCGGACGAGGCCGACCGGCTCTTCGGCTGGCTGGCCCGCTCCGCCGGCCGCATCGACCGGCCGCCGCTACCGATCATGTACGGCATCGAGGGCGAGCGCTGGCTTGCCGAACGGAGCCTGCACCACCTGCGCGGCTACCGGGGCAGCCGGCCGGTCCGGATCGGCAACGACGCGTGGCGCCAGCACCAGCTCGACGTGCTCGGTGAGATCATGGTCGCCGCGTACCGACTCCGCAGGCAGTTGGGACAGCTCGACGACGAGCTGCGGGAGATGCTGGTGGGCGTCGCCGACACCGCGGCCGACACCTGGCGGGAGCCGGACGCCGGCATGTGGGAGGTGCGTGGCGAGGTTCGCGACTACGTGTCGTCGAAGGTGATGTGCTGGGCGGCGCTCGACCGCGCGGTCCGGCTCGCCCCGCTGCTCGGCGACCGGGCCGACCCGGCCCGGTGGGCGGCGGCCCGGGACGAGATCCGGGCGACCGTGCTCGACCGGGCGTGGCATCCCGAGGTCGGGGCGTTCACCGGCGCCTTCGGCTCGACCGAGCTGGACGCCTCGGTACTGGTGATGCCGATCCTCCGCTTCCTGCCGGCGACCGACCCGCGGATGCGCGCCACCATCGCGGCGGTCCGCGAACGGCTCGGATCCGACGGGCTCGTCCGCCGCTGGGCGACCGATCCGGCCGGTTTCGTGCTCTGCACCTTCTGGCTGGTCGAGTGTCTGGTCCTGGCCGGCGAGCCGGAGCGGGCGACGGAGTTGTTCGAGCAGACCGCCGCCCGGGCCAACGACGTCGGGCTCTTCGCCGAGCAGCTCGACCTGGTCACCGGGGCCCAGCTCGGGAACTATCCGCAGGCACTGTCCCACATCGGCCTGATCAACGCCGCCTGGCGGCTGACCGACCCGGACACCTCGGACCTGCGGTCCGACCCCGACGAGGGCACGGCCTGACCACCACCGCGGCCGGTCAGCCGGCCTCGTCCGCCCCGGCGAGCAGGTCCAGGGTCAGGGCCGCGGTCCAGCTGAACGACGGCGAGCCGATGCCGGCACCCGTCTCCGGGTGGAAGTACTCGTAGGAGCCGGAGCGGCGGACCAGGTCCAGCAGCGCCCCGCGCAGCCGCCCGGCCAGCGCCTCCCGGTGGTGGGTGAGCAGCCCGCGCCAGAGCAGCCAGTTGATGTTGAACCAGACGGGTCCGCGCCAGTACCGGTACGGGTCGAAGTCGGCGGCACAGCGGTCGTAGCTCGGGACCGGCATCCGCTCGGAGATGCCGAACCGGGGCGAGGTGATCGCGGCCACCAGGCTCTCCACCTGGGCGGCCGGCAGGTCGGGCAGGATGAGCGGGAGCAGCCCGTTGACGCACCGGGCCGGGCTACGCCGTCCGGTGCGCAGGTCCCGGACGTGGAACATGCCGGTGTCCGGGTCGAAGAGCCGGTCGAGCAGCGCGGTGGTGATGGCCGCGGCGCGGGCGCGGTGCGGTGCCGGGTCGGCGCCCACCACCTCGGCGATCCGCGCCAGTGCCTGCTCCGCCGCGGCGCGCAGCGCGTTGAAGCCGGGGCATTCCACCAGGAAGGGATGGCGGTCGGCCAGCCCCGCGTCCCGGTAGCCCTCGTCGCGGTACGCCGAGGCGATGGTGAGGTAGCGGGCGTAGTCCTCGTCGGTGGGGCGGTGGGACGAGGCGATCACCTGGGTGTCGTGGCGGGAGTGGCGCCGCAGCGCGGCGAGGTCGACCGGCACGTTGGCCAACGCGTCGTCCCAGGCGGGGCTGTTGTCCAGGCCGGACTCCCACGGGTGCACGAGCGCGCTGAGTCCGGCGCCGCCGACGTCCCGGGCGGTCGCGAGGTACTCCTGCTGGGCGACCAGCCGGGGATAGAGCCACCGCAGCTCGGCGACGGCGGTCGCGTCCGGGTTCCGCTGGTGACACAGCCAGGCGGCGAGGGCGTGGACCGGAGGCTGCACGATACCGCTGCTGGGCCGGGGCGGTCGTGCCGCGTCGGCCGCGCTCTCCCGGCCGCCGCCCGTACGCCAGAACGCCGGGCCCGGGAAGTAGTCCCGCTCGGTGACGCCCGGGTCGAAGGAGATGTGCGGGACCCGGCCGTCGGGCCACTGCGCCTCGAAGAGGCTGCGCAGGTCACGCCAGGCCCGGTCGGGCGCGACGTGGGCCAGTCCGATGCTGATGAACCCGGCGTCCCAGCTCCACTGGTGGGGATAGAGGGTGCGGGACGGAACCGTGTAGGTACCGGTCCAGTTGCCGTCGAGAACCGCGGCGGCCTCCCGCCACAGCGTCTCGTCGGACTCCTCCGGTGCGGCCCGGACACCGGTCGGCGCGACCGTTCGGACGCCCTTCGCCACGTCAGACATACCCACTCAACGCCCGTCTCCTGAGGGCCGTCGTTGTCGGATTTCCGCCGCCGGCCGCCTGACCGGTGGAGGGCCGGCGGCTCCGGCGGGGTCGACTCCCGCCGCCGGCCGTCGTCCACCGTCCGTGCCTCGACGACGCCGTCGGCGGGCCCCGCCGACGGCGTGTCGACGCACCCCGCCACGCTACACCGCGACGACCGGAAGGCTGTCCACGTCGACGGTCTCCGGATACTTCAGCCCGGCGCCGGTGTTGAGCACCACCACCCGCTCGTCCGGGCGGATCCAGCCGCCGGCCCGCAGCCGGCGGGCGGCGCTCAGGCAGGCGGCCCCCTCCGGGCAGAGCAGCAGACCCTCCCGGACGCCGAAGTCGTGCAGGTCGGCGAGGATCTCCTCGTCGTCGACGGCGATCGCCGTACCGCCGGTGTCGCGGAGCGCGGCGAGCAGCAACTCGTCGCCCAGCGGCGCCGGAACGTTGATGCCGAAGGCGAGGGTCCAGGCGTCGGCCCACGGTTCGGCCCGGGTCGCGCCGGCCCCGAACGCCCGTACGATCGGTGCGCAGCCGCTGGACTGCACGGCGACCAGCCGGGGCAGGTGCGTGCCGATCCAGCCCAGCTCCCGCATCTCCCGCAGCGCCTTGTGGATGCCGATCAGGCCCACCCCGCCGCCGGTGGGATAGATGATCACGTCTGGCACCCGCCAGCCGAGCTGCTCGACGATCTCGTAGCCCATGGTCTTCTTGCCCTCCAGCCGGTACGGCTCCTTGAGGGTGCTGACATCGAACATCCGCCCGTCGGGGCTGTCGGCGGACGCGGCGATCAGCGTGCCGACATACCGGCCGGCGTCGCTGATCAGCCCGTCGACCAGGTGCAGTTCGGCGCCGGCGGCGACGCACTCCCGGCGGGTGATGGTCGGGGCCCCGAGCGGCATCGCGACGGTCGCCCGGAGGCCGGCCCGGGCGGCGTACGTGGCCCAGGCCGCGCCGGCGTTGCCGTTGGTCGGCATCGCGACGTGCCGGATGCCCAGTTCCCGGGCACGCGAGACCCCGACGGCCGCGCCCCGGGCCTTGAACGATCCGGTCGGGACCAGCCCTTCGTCCTTGACCAGCAGGTGGGGAATCCCGATCGACTCCCCGTACCGGGCGGCGGGCAGCAGCGGGGTCCACCCCTCGCCGAAGGTCGTCACGTACCGGTCGTCGGCGACCGGTAGCAGTTCCCGGTACCGCCACAGGTCGGCGGGGCGGCGCGCCAGGTCGTCTGGCCGTACCGCGCGCCGTACCGCGGCCAGGTCGTAGCGGGCGAGCAGTGGAGAGCCGCAGGCGCAGAGGTTCTGCGGACGGTCGGCGTCGTGGGTGGCGCCGCAGCGCGGGCATTCGAGGTGGGTGAGGTACACCGGCTTGGCCTCCAGTAGGTTGGGGTCCTCTCATGATCCCTGGTAGGGCCGCTGCCGCGGCGGGGAACCGGTGCGAGCCGGCCACGTCCCACCCGCGGCTGTTCCGGCCGGTACGGTCCGTGTTCCGCGCATCGGGTCCGGAACGCATGACCGCGGCGGTTTCGGGTAGGACGTGCGGTTGGGCCCCGCAACCGACCAGCCCACGGCCGCGCTTTTCGGCGGGGTGCGGACGCCGTCGTGGCGATCCCGACCGGGGCGTGTCCCGGCCGGCGACCCCGTGGGCGCCCGTCGGCGCCCGGGTCCCGCCGCGCGGTGGCGCTCGCCCGCGGGTACCCCACACCGCGCCGCGGCGGCTACCCTGGCCGTTCGACGGTTCGGGTGTGGCGGGATGGGGGACATACGTGTACGACCAGCAGCTTGTCGGTGGACTCGGGGCACCGGGCCGCAGGGATGACGGGCCGGAGCCCGACTTCGTCACCTGGCTGCTCTATCTCGACTGTGCGGACGATCCGGCCCGGTTCGGCGCGCTGGCGCGGTGGTGGTACGACGAGACGTGCCGGATGCTGTTGCCGTACGTCGAACCGGCCGGTGCCGTGCGTGCGGCCGTCTCGCTGACCGCGTTCGAGCAGGACGCGAGCGGTCGGGGACGGCGCCGGCGCCCGGCGTACTGGGCGGACGCCCTCACCGCCGAGTGCCGCCAGGTGTCGGCGCGCTGGTTCGACATCGACCCGGGGGCGACCGTCTCGGAGTTGGACGTCCTCCTCGACCGGTTCCCGGGCTCGCGGCACGTCCGGTTGCAGATCTCGGTCGGCTTCGAGGGCCGGCCCGGACGGCTGCCCCTGGTCGTGCCGGCACTGGTCGAGCTGGCCCGGCGCAGCGGCGACGCGGCCGACCCGACGTACGGGGAGATCGTGGTGAACGCCGGTAGTCCCGCCCCGGCGACCATGCTGGACGTGGTGCTCGGGCGCGATCCCGAGTCCTCGGCGGCGGCGAGCCGGGTGCGGCTGCGGGGCTACGAGTGGGTGACGATCTGCCCGCGCGAGCTCGCCGACCGGCTGGGCGGGCCGGAGCGGCTGCGTGCCTCGGGTGCCTTCGCCGAGGTGTACCCGTTGCGCCACGGTGGCGTGCTGCTGCGGGCCACCGACGACCCGGCCGACTACCGCGGGGACCGGGTACGGGCGGTCTTCCGGGCGCTCGCCCCGGTGCTTCCGCCCGGCCGGCCCGGCCTGCTGCCGACGGTGCCGCCGGTCGACTCCGCGATGCTGTCGGCGGTCCCGGGCGTGCTGACCGGTGATCCCGGTGGGCACGACCTGAGCCGGATCGTCTTCGCCGACGCCCGGGACGCCGACCTCGCCGACCGGCACCTCGCGCTCGGTCCCGCGGCCGGGCAGCGGACGGCGGGCGGGGCGGCCCTGAACTGAGAGCGGTCTCGCGGCCGGGCTGCCACACGCCGCCCCGTGCCCGGCCGGCCACGCGCCTGCCCCGTCCCCGGCCACGCCGGGCCGGGGACGGGGCGCTCGCGCGGGTGCCGGACCGACCGGCGGTAGGCGGGTCAGGCCCGGGTGCAGGTCGTGCCGTTCAGGGTGAACGAGGTGGGTGACGCGTAGGCGCCGCTCAGCGTGCCCTGGTAGCCGAACGAGGCGGTGCCGCCGGGCGGGATCGAGGCGTTCCAGTCGACGTTGCGGGCCGTGACCGCCGATCCGTTCTGGGTCACCGTGGCGTTCCAGGTGTTCGTGATCTGCTGACCGGCCGGCAGCGTGTAGCTCAACGTCCAGCCGTTGATCGGGCTCGACCCGGTGTTGGTGATGGTGACCGAGGCGGTGAAGCCGTTGTCCCAGGAGTTCGCCGTGTAGGCGACCTGGCAGCTCCCGGTTCCCTGGCCCGGCGTCGTCGGCGGTGTGGTCGGCGGCGTGGTGGGCGGGTTCCCGCCGCCGTTGACCGACGCCGAGAAGGAGTTCACCGCGAGGCCGACGCCGCCCTGCCACGGTTCGAAGCCGGCCTGGATGCTGGTCAGGTACCACGAGTTGGTGATCGCGCCCCGGTTGCGGACGTCGTTGACGAAGTCCAGCACGCTGAAGCTCCAGCTCGTGATCGGGGACGGCGCCACGTACGAGATGACGTTGTTGGAGCCGTTGTTGCCCTGCCAGACCTCCCAGGTCCGGCCGGCCACGTTGGCGGTGCCGACCGACGAGCCGATCGGCTGGATCGGACCCTGCCGGTTGAACCAGATCATGATCTCCATCTGGTTGACGCCGTCCCGCTTCGGCGTCGGGTCCAGCCAGATGTCGTACGAGGCGTTGTAGGTGGCGCCGCTGACGAAGGTGTAGTTGATGCTGCTGGTCGCGCTGCTGATCTGGCTGACCTGCAGCGGCAGGTTGGTTCCGGGCGAGCAGTTGGTGTAGTGGCAGCCGACGAAGATCGACGGGTACGACACCGGCGCGCCGCTGGTGTTGCCCTGACCGTCCTGCCGGATGATCTGGAACCCGCTGTCGGTGACGTTGATGCACTGCTCGGCGGTGGTGCCCCAGCGGTTGTTCTGGACCACGTACCGACCCTGGATGGTGGTCGAGCCGTACTGTTCGCAGATCTGCACGTCGGCCTGGGCGGGGCCGGCGGAGGCGAGTACGGCGATCGCGCCGGCCGCGAGCAGACCGGCGACCGCCGCGAAGACGGGGACGGGACGTCTCATGATGCTCCTCGCGTGGTGGATGTCCGTGGAGACGGTGGTGTGCCGCGTGGTGTGTTGGGCGTGCGGCGGTGCCTGGGCGTGGGGAGCGCTCCCACGACGGCAGGAGACACATTTACACGCCTCAAATTAGAACGCAACCGTCGGCCGGTGCCGGTCCCGTGCCACGCCTCCGGCCGCGACGCGCTCGTCCGTTCGGCATACGGGATGGCGTACCGGGGGCGGCACCGGGTTGGGCGCGGCGAGCCGGCCGGCGGACCGGTCGGCCTCCGGCGGCGGGACGCGGGCCGCGCGCGGCGGGCGGGGCAGGGGGTCAGACGTCGGTGAGCAGGGCGCGGGCGGCCCGGACCTGGTCGACCGCGGCGCGCAGCGCCGCGACGATCCGCTCCTCGCTCCCGGGGTCGAGCCGGGACACCGGCACGGAGAGGCTGACCGCGTCCACCGGAGGCGAGTGCAGCGGCACCGCCACGGCGAAGCAGACCATGCCCTCGGTGTTCTCCTCGCGGTCCACCGCGTAGCCGCGGGCCCGGATCGTGGCCAGCTCGGCGTGCAGCGCGTCGGGATCGGTGATGGTGTGCCGGGTCAGGGCGGGCAACGGCCAGGTGAGCAGCCGGTCCACCACCTCGTCGGGTCGTTCGGCGAGCAGCGCCTTGCCGAGCGCGGTGGCGTGGGCCGGCAGGTGCCGGCCGATCGCGCTGTACAGCCGCAGGGGATGCACGGACTCCCGTTTGGCCAGGTAGACCACGTGCGCGCCGTCGAGCCGGCCGAGGTGCACCGTCTCGCCGAACTGTGTGGCCAGGTCGTCCAGGACGCCGGCGAGCAGTCCGGTGGCGTCGTCCGCCTCGAGGTACGCGGCGCCGACCTGAAGTGCCCGTATGCCGAGCCCGAAGCGGGTGCCGGTGGCATCCGCCTCCACCCAGCCGCGCCGGATCATCGTGCGGAGGATGCCGTGCAGGCTGCTCTTCGGGATCTCCAGGGCCCGCGCCAGCTCGACCAGGGACCGCCGTTGCCGCGACTCGGCCAGCGCCTCCAGGACGTCCAGGGTCCGGCTCGCGGACTTCACCGGCTGGAACGCCTCCGCGGGCCCGGCTTCTCCGGTCGTCCCCGTCGTCATGCCCGCCACTGTAGTCGGCTTGACAGCCGAGACGGCGACAGTAGGGTCACGTACGTGACTGCTGTTCATGATGATGAACGGATCGTGGACGTGCGTGCCGCCATCGCCGCCGCCCGGATCCTCCCCGTCGTCGTGCTCGACGACGCCGCCGCCGCGCCGGATCTCGCCGCCGCGCTCACCGCGGGCGGGCTGCGGGCCGTCGAGGTGACGTTCCGGACCGCCGCCGCGGCCGACACCATCAGGGCCATGGCCGAGCGGCCGGACGTCCTCGTCGGCGCCGGCACGGTGCTGACCCCCGCCCAGGTCGACCAGGCCGCCGACGCCGGCGCCCGGTTCGTGGTCAGCCCCGGCTTCTCCCCGGCCGTGGTCCGGCGGTGTCAGGAGCGTGGGCTGCCGGTCTTCCCCGGAGCCGCCACCGCCACCGAGATCCAGATGGCGCTCGACGCCGGCCTGGACACGGTGAAGTTCTTCCCCGCCGAGCAGCTCGGCGGGGTCGGGATGATCAAGGCTCTCGCCGCGCCGTTCCGGTCGGTCCGGTTCATTCCGACCGGCGGGGTCAACACCGGCAACCTCGCCGACTACCTCGCCCTGCCCGCCGTGCTCGCGGTCGGAGGCACCTGGATGGTCGCCCCCGACCTGCTCGCCGCCGGCCGGTGGGACGAGGTCACCCGGCTGACCGCCGCCGCCGTCGCGGCCGCCCACGCCACCACCGCCGCGTGAAGGGGGATGTCATGCTGCCCGTCCGTCCCGCCGAGGGGTGCCGTTAGGGCCCGGTCGCGCTCGGCGAGGTCACGCCTCGCCTCGACCCGGGTGAGGGCCGGGTCCGCACCGCCCGGAGTCTCCGGGTCTGGGAGGGCGGCGGGGAGTACGACGTGGCCCGCGGCCTACGACGCTGCCTCGGCATGCGTACCGCGGTGGTCACCGCGTTCGCCGACAACTCCCCAACGGATGATCGTGCCGGGCGTCCCGACGGCGCGACCCGGACGGGCCGACGAGGTGACACGCGCCCGTCAGGGCGTACCCGACGCGGGACCCGCCGCTGGCGGGGACTATCCTGCCTGCGAGGTACGGCCCGCAGATCAACAGTGCGTGCCGAGTGGGACCAGCGAGAACCGGAGGCACTCGTGACCACCGTCGCACCAAAGCCGATCGTGACCCGGCCCTGGCCGGTCCACAAGCCGGTCAAGGGTTCGGCATTCGCGCGGCTGCTGCGTACGACGGACGCGAAGCAAATCGGGATCATGTACATGGTCACCGCGTTCGTGTTCTTCATGATCGGTGGCCTGATGGCCCTGCTGATCCGTGCCGAGCTGGCCCGGCCAGGGCTGCAGTTCCTGTCGCCGGAGCAGTACAACCAGCTCTTCACGATGCACGGCACGGTGATGCTGCTCTTCTTCGCGACGCCGATCGTCTTCGCGTTCGCGAACTACATCGTGCCGATCCAGATCGGCGCTCCGGACGTGTCGTTTCCCCGGCTGAACAGCTTCGCCTACTGGCTGTACCTGTTCGGCGGCACGATGACGATGGCCGGCTTCCTCACGCCGACCGGCGCGGCCGACTTCGGCTGGTTCGCGTACACCCCGCTGAGCAACGTCGAGCACTCGCCGGGCGTCGGGGCGAACCTGTGGGTGATGGGCCTGGTCGTCTCCGGTCTGGGCACCATCCTCGGCGCGGTCAACATGATCACCACGATCCTGACGCTGCGGGCGCCCGGCATGACGATGTTCCGGATGCCGATCTTCACCTGGAACATCCTGGTCACCAGCCTTCTGGTGATCATGATCTTCCCGCTGCTCGCGGCGGCGCTGCTCGCCCTGGCCGCGGACCGGCTCCTCGGGGCACACGTCTTCGACCCGGAGACCGGCGGTCCGATGCTGTGGCAGCACCTCTTCTGGTTCTTCGGGCACCCCGAGGTCTACATCATCGCCCTGCCGTTCTTCGGCATCATCAGCGAGATCATCCCGGTCTTCTCCCGCAAGCCGATCTTCGGCTACAAGGGCCTCGTCGCCGCGACGATCGCCATCGCGGCGCTGTCGATGAGCGTGTGGGCGCACCACATGTTCGCCACCGGCCAGGTGCTGCTGCCGTTCTTCTCGTTCCTGAGCTTCCTGATCGCCGTGCCGACCGGCATGAAGTTCTTCAACTGGATCGGCACCATGTGGCGGGGCCAGATCAGCTTCGAGTCCCCGATGCTCTTCGCGATCGGCTTCCTGGTCACCTTCCTCCTCGGCGGCCTGACCGGTGTGCTGCTCGCCAGCCCGCCGCTCGACTTCCACGTCTCGGACTCGTACTTCGTGGTGGCGCACTTCCACTACGTGCTCTTCGGCACCATCGTCTTCGCCGTCTACGCGGGCGTCTACTTCTGGTTCCCGAAGATGTTCGGACGGATGCTCGACGAGCGGCTGGCGCGGGTGCACTTCTGGCTGACCTTCGTCGGCATCCACGCCACGTTCCTGGTCCAGCACTGGCTCGGCACCGAGGGCATGCCCCGCCGGTACGCGGACTACCTGGCGACCGACGGCTTCACCACGCTGAACACGATCTCGACGATCGGCTCGTTCATCACCGGCATCTCGACCCTGCCGTTCCTGTACAACGTCTGGAAGTCGTACAAGACCGGCCCGGTGGTCGAGGTCGACGACCCGTGGGGTTACGGCAACTCGCTCGAGTGGGCCACCAGTTCGCCCCCGCCGCTGCGGAACTTCGACCGGATGCCGCGGATTCGCTCCGAGCGGCCGGCCTTCGACGCCAAGTTCCCCGAGCTGGCCACGGGCCACTCGCTCGTCGGTCCGTCCGAGGACGACGCCAAGTTGCTGACCAGCGGATCCGGTCACGGAGCCCGCTGACCCGAGAACACCGCCCGCACCATCGACCACCAGCAGCGGGAAGGTCGATTCCCAGTCACGTGGCCGGCACCCCCGGGTGCCGGCCACGTGCCGTACGGGGGGCAGGTCGGTCACGGCACCGCGGGTCCCGCCGGCGTCGGCGGGACCCGCGCGGCGTCCGGGACGTGGGGCGGTGGCCGGCGAACCCGCGGGACACCGTGCCGGAGGCACCGTTGGAA
>CALGAM010000022.1 GCA_937951935.1 uncultured Micromonospora sp.
GCGATGCGCAAGGCCATGCAGTCGGCGATGAAGAACCCGATCGTGCGGGGTATCCGGGTGCAGGTCTCCGGCCGTCTCGGCGGCGCGGAGATGAGCCGCACCGAGTTCTACCGCGAGGGCCGGGTGCCGCTGCACACGCTGCGGGCCAACATCGAGTACGGGTTCTTCGAGGCGCGGACCACCTTCGGCCGGATCGGTGTCAAGGTCTGGATCTACAAGGGTGACTTCGTGCCCGGCCGCGAGACTCCGGTCGAGGCGGGCCCGACGCGCTCGCGCCGCGAGCGCGGAGAGCGCCCCGACCGGCCGCGTCGGGGCCGGTCCGGCTCCGCCGGCACCACCCAGGGCGGTACCGAGACCGGGCGGGCCGCGGCGGCGGAGATCTCCGCCGAGGCGACGAACGACAGTGCCGCGGTGGCCACCGCCACGGCGACTCCGGCGGGTGCCGCCGGACCGGACAGCTCAGCGCAGGAGGGCTGACAGATGCTGATGCCGCGCAAGCCCCCGAAGGGCTTCCGCAAGCCGCACCACCCCAGCCGTAGGGGTGCGTCCAAGGGCGGCAACCGCGTCGTGTTCGGCGACTACGGAATCCAGGCGCTTGAGCCCGCGTACGTGACCAACCGGCAGATCGAGTCGGCCCGTATCGCGATGACCCGGCACATCAAGCGGGGTGGCAAGGTCTGGATCACCGTCTTCCCGGACCAGGCCCTGACCAAGAAGCCGGCCGAGACCCGGATGGGTTCCGGTAAGGGCTCGCCCGAGTGGTGGGTGACCAACGTGAAGCCAGGGCGGGTGCTCTTCGAGATGTCCTTCCCCAACGAGCAGGTCGCGCGAGAGGCGATGCGTCGTGCGATCCACAAGCTCCCGATGAAGTGCCGCATTGTGACGCGCGAAGTGGGTGAAAGCTGATGGCCGCGGGCGTGAAGGCCAGCGAGCTGCGTGAGCTCTCCGACGAGGAGCTGGTCAGCAGACTGCGAGAGGCCAAGGCGGAGCTGTTCAACCTGCGCGTCCAGGCGGCGACCGGGCAGTTGGACAACAACCGTCGGCTGCAGCTCATCCGTCGGGAGATCGCCCGGATCTACACGATCATGCGTGAGCGTGAGCTGGGGCTGTCGGCCGCGCCGACTGAGGTGAACGCATCATGAGTGAGCGCAGCGAGCGAATCATCAGGCTCAGCGTGGTGGAGCCTCGTGACTTCACCGGGCGAGGCGAGGGGAAGGCATGAGCGACGAGACCGCTACCACCGCGAAGCCGCGTGGCCGGCGCAAGGTCCGCGAGGGCTACGTGGTCAGCGACAAGATGGACAAGACCGTGGTCGTCGAGGTCGAGGACCGGGTCAAGCACGCGCTGTACGGCAAGGTCGTGCGCCGTACCAGCAAGCTGAAGGCACACGACGAGCAGAACGCGTGCGGCGTGGGCGACCGGGTGCTGCTCATGGAGACCCGTCCGCTGTCCGCCACCAAGCGGTGGCGGGTCGTGGAGATCCTCGAGAAGGCCAAGTAAGAGCCGTACCGCAGGCTCTCAGGGTTCCGCCAAGCTCGGCCGGTACGAGGGCCCGCGGCCGCGAGACGGCCGGGGCGTCGGTGCTGAGAACTGGCAGACATAGGAGATTGACGTGATTCAGCAGGAGTCGCGACTGCGGGTCGCCGACAACACCGGTGCGCGGGAGATCCTGTGCATCCGGGTGCTCGGCGGCTCCGGTCGGCGGTACGCGGGCATCGGCGACGTCATCGTGGCCACGGTCAAGGACGCGATCCCGGGCGCGGGCGTGAAGAAGGGTGACGTCGTCAAGGCGGTCGTCGTCCGCACCACGAAGGAGAAGCGGCGGCCGGACGGCTCGTACATCCGGTTCGACGAGAACGCCGCTGTGATCATCAAGGACGGTGGCGACCCGCGTGGCACCCGCATCTTCGGTCCGGTCGGCCGGGAGCTGCGGGACAAGCGGTTCATGAAGATCATTTCGCTCGCGCCGGAGGTGTTGTAGCCGTGAAGGTGAAGAAGGGCGACACGGTCGTCGTCATCGCCGGCAAGGACAAGGGCGCCAAGGGCAAGGTGATCGCGGCTTACCCCCGGCAGGACAAGGTCCTGGTCGAGGGCGTGAACCGGGTCAAGAAGCACACCCGCATCCGTACCACCCAGCGCGGTGCGAAGACCGGTGGCATCGTCACCCAGGAGGCCCCGATTCACGTCTCGAACGTGATGGTGCTGGACTCCGACGGCAACCCGACCCGGGTCGGGTACCGGATCGACGAGAACGGCCAGAAGGTTCGTATCGCGCGTACCACCGGTAAGGACCTGTGATGACGGCAACCGAAACCAAGACCATTCCGCGGCTGAAGGAGCGGTACCGCAACGAGGTCGTGGCCCAGCTGCGTGAGCAGTTCGGCTACCGCAACCCGATGCAGGTGCCGGGCCTGGTGAAGGTCGTCATCAACATGGGCGTCGGTGAGGCGGCGCGGGACGCGAAGCTGATCGAGGGCGCGATGCGCGACCTGGCCACCATCTCCGGCCAGAAGCCGCAGATCCGCCGGGCGCGCAAGTCCATCGCCCAGTTCAAGCTCCGCGAGGGCATGCCGATCGGCGCGAAGGTCACCCTGCGGGGTGACCGGATGTGGGAGTTCCTCGACCGCCTGCTGTCGATCGCGCTGCCCCGGATCCGGGACTTCCGCGGTCTCGACGGGCGCAAGCTGGACGGGAACGGCAACTACACGTTCGGGCTCAGCGAGCAGTCGGTGTTCCACGAGATCGATCCGGACAAGATCGATCGAGTGCGGGGAATGGACATCACGGTGGTCACCACCGCCAAGACCGACGACGAGGGCCGGGCGCTGCTCAAGCTCCTCGGCTTCCCGTTCAAGGAGAGCTGATCCGCCGTGCAGGATCTGAACGAGGAGAACTGAGATGGCCAAGAAGGCGCTGATCATCAAGGCGGCCGCGAAGCCGAAGTTCTCGGTTCGCGCGTACACCCGCTGCCAGCGCTGCGGACGCCCGAAGGCGGTCTACCGCAAGTTCGGTCTCTGCCGGGTGTGCATCCGGGAGATGGCGCACCGGGGCGAGCTGCCCGGAGTGTCGAAGGCTTCCTGGTGACACCGCGCCCCATCCGAACCGATGGAGCGCCCTGGTAGGGCCCAGCCGCGTCCCGGGTGAGCGGGACGAGGATCGCAACGCCGTAGGCCCGGGTCGATGCCCCGGGAACCCCGGCGAGAAAGGCTGACGAGATCCATGACGATGACCGACCCGATCGCAGACATGCTGACGCGTCTGCGTAACGCCAACCAGGCGTACCACGACCGGGTGACGATGCCGTACTCGAAGATCAAGGCGAACATCGCCGAGGTCCTCAAGTCCGAGGGGTACATCGCCTCCTGGTCGGTCGAGGAGCCCGAGAAGGGCAGTGTCGGCAAGCGACTGGTCGTCGAGCTGAAGTACGGCCAGAACCGGGAGCGGAGCCTGGCAGGCATCAAGCGCGTCTCCAAGCCCGGTCTGCGGGTGTACGCCAAGGCGGACGCGCTGCCGCGGGTGCTCGGCGGGCTGGGCGTGGCGATCATTTCGACGTCCCAGGGACTGCTGACCGACAAGCAGGCCCGCAAGCGGAGCATTGGCGGGGAAGTCCTCGCCTTCGTCTGGTAACGGAGGCATGCCGTGGTCGCGAGGAGCGCGGCGATGCGGAGCTCCGCAGTCGCGAGCGAAGGAAATGATCGATAATGTCGCGTATTGGACGTAAGGCGATCCCGGTCCCAGCCGGTGTCGAGGTGACGATCGACGGCCCGACCGTCAAGGTGAAGGGCCCGAAGGGCGAGCTGTCGCACACCCTGGCTGAGCCGATCACGGTGGAGCGGGGCGAGGACGGCCAGCTGCACGTCAAGCGCCCGAACGACGAGCGGCGGGCCAAGGAGCTGCACGGGCTCAGCCGTACCCTGCTGGCGAACATGATCGTCGGGGTGACCGAGGGCTACCGCAAGACCCTCGAGATCTCCGGCACCGGTTACCGGGTCACGGCCAAGGGTCAGGACCTCGAGTTCGCGCTCGGCTTCTCGCACCCGGTGCTCGTGAAGGCTCCGGAGGGGATCACGTTCACCGTCGAGCGCCCCACGCTGTTCCACGTCAGTGGAATCGACAAGCAGCTGGTCGGCGAGGTCGCCGCGAACATCCGGAAGATCCGCCCGCCGGAGCCGTACAAGGGCAAGGGCGTCATGTACCAGGGCGAGGTCATCCGTCGCAAGGCTGGAAAGGCAGGTAAGAAGTGACCGCCACGCTG
This sequence comes from uncultured Micromonospora sp., assembly GCA_937951935.1. Taxonomy (GTDB): domain Bacteria; phylum Actinomycetota; class Actinomycetes; order Mycobacteriales; family Micromonosporaceae; genus Plantactinospora. Next base: position 4,256 of record CALGAM010000022.1, read on the forward strand.
CTCAAGCGCCGCCGCGGCGTCGCCGCCCAGCGCGCCGTCGGGCGGGCGCGTCGGCACTTCCGGGTTCGCAAGAAGGTCGTTGGCACCCCCGAGCGCCCCCGTCTGGTCGTCACCCGGTCGCTGCGTCACATGGTGGCGCAGATCGTCGACGACAGCCGGGGCCACACGCTGGTGTCCGCCTCGACGATGGATCCGTCGATCCGGGGCACCGAGGGCACCAAGAGCGTTCAGGCGGCCAAGGTCGGCACCCTGATCGCCGAGCGGGCCAAGGCCGCCGGCATCTCCAAGGTCGTCTTCGACCGCGGTGGCAACAAGTACGCGGGGCGGATCGCCGCGCTCGCCGACGCTGCTCGCGAAGCCGGGCTCGAGTTCTAGAACCCCGTCACGAGAAGAGAGGAAGGCCGCTGATGCCAGCTCAACAGCGCCGTGGCGGCGGGTCCGGTGGCAACGAGGGTGGTCGCCGCGACAGCCGCCGTGAGGGCGGTCGCGGGAGCGCGACCGCCGAGAAGACGCCGCACCTGGAGCGGGTCGTCGCCATCAACCGTGTTGCCAAGGTCGTCAAGGGTGGGCGTCGCTTCAGCTTCACCGCCCTGGTGATCGTCGGCGACGGCGACGGCACCGTGGGCGTCGGCTACGGCAAGGCCAAGGAGGT
>CALGAM010000023.1 GCA_937951935.1 uncultured Micromonospora sp.
GCCGGCTACGAGGCGGCGCTGGTGGCTGCCCAGCTCGGTGCCGACGTGACGGTGGTCGAGGCGGACGGGGCAGGCGGTGCCTGCGTGCTGCACGACTGCGTCCCGTCCAAGACCTTCATCGCCAGCTCCGAGGTCGTGACCGGCTACCGCGACACCGAGGAGTTCGGGGTCCACTCCGACGGCCTGGAAGCGATCACCGTCGACGCGGCGACCGTGCACGGCCGGGTGAAGCGGCTCGCCCTGGCACAGTCGGCCGACATCCACGCCAAGCTGGTCAAGGCGGGTGTCACCTTCGTACCCGGGCGGGCACGGCTGGGGGAGGACACCCTCGGCCACACCCACCGGGTGCTCATCACCCCGGCCGACGGCGGCTCGACGTACGCGGTGGACGCCTCGACGGTGCTGATCGCCACCGGGGCCACCCCCCGGGTGCTGCCGACCGCCGTACCCGACGGAGAGCGGATCCTGACCTGGCGCCAGGTGTACGACCTACCCGAGCTGCCCGAGCGGCTGATCGTGATCGGCTCCGGCGTCACCGGCGCCGAGTTCGCCAGCGCCTATCTCGCGATGGGTGTCGCGGTGACCCTCGTCTCCAGCCGCGACCGGGTGATGCCGCACGAGGACGCCGACGCGGCGATGGCCATCGAGCGGGTGTTCCGGGCCCGGGGGATGGAGATCCTCAGCAACTCGCGGGCCAGCGCGGTCCGCCGTACCGCGAACGGCGTGGAGGTGGAGCTCACCGACGGCCGGATCGTCCACGGGTCGCACGCGTTGATGGCGGTCGGCTCGGTGCCGAACACCACCGACCTCGGGCTGACCGAGTACGGGGTCACCGTGGCCCCGGGCGGCTACGTCACCGTCGACCGGGTGTCCCGGACCAACGTCCCCGGCATCTACGCCGCCGGTGACTGCACCGGGGTGTTGCCGCTGGCCAGCGTCGCCGCGATGCAGGGCCGGATCGCGATGTGGCACGCGCTCGGCGAGGCGGTGTCGCCGCTGCGGCTGCGAACCGTCGCCGCGAACGTCTTCACCGATCCGGAGCTGGCCACCGTCGGGGTGTCGCAGCACGACGTCGACTCCGGACGGGTGCCGGCTCGCGCGGTGATGCTGCCGCTGGCCGGCAACGCCCGGGCCAAGATGGCCGACGTGCGGGACGGGTTCGTGAAGCTCTTCTGCCGGCCCGCCACGGGACAGGTGATCGGCGGGGTGGTGGTGGCCCCGAAGGCCAGCGAACTCATCCTGCCGATCACGATGGCGGTGGAGAACAACCTCACCGTCGACCAGCTCGCCGTCACCTTCACCATCTATCCGTCGCTGTCCGGGTCGATCACGGAGGCTGCCCGGCAGCTGATGGGGCACGAGCGCGACTAGCCCGGGTGCGGCTTCCGGTCGCCCGGGAACGACGTCCCCCGGGCGGTCGGCGGAGGCGGTGGCGTGCGGCGTACCGTTGTCGGGGCGTGAGCCGTGTCTCGCCCGGTCTCCCGTTCCGCGGTGGTGAAGCGGTTCGACGCCGGGCCGCCGGTGGGTCCCGCTCCGGCGGCCCGTCCGACACCTCGCCGTCAGGCTCCGACAACCCGCTCCGGGTCTCGCCGTCCCCGGGCCCGGCGTCGTGCGCCGCACCCGGTCGGCGTGGGCGGTACCCGACCGCCACAGGCCGTCAGGGGGTACGCGCGGATTCGGGACGTTCCGGAGGTGGTTGCCGCCGGCCGGCGGCGATCACCAGTTGGTCGGGATCGGCATCCCCTCGGTGAAGCCGGCGGCACTCTGCACCCCGATCACCGCGTTGGCGTGGAACTCGGCCAGGTTGCGTGCCCCGGTGTACGTGCAGGCACTGCGGACACCCGCCACGATCTCGTCGATCAGATCCTCCACCCCCGGTCGGGCCGGGTCGAGATACATCCGGGCGCTGGAGATCCCCTCCTCGAAGACCGCCTTGCGTGCCTGGTCGTACGGGCTGTCATCGGCGGTGCGGGCGCTGACCGCCCGGGCCGAGGCCATGCCGAAGCTCTCCTTGTAGCGTCGGCCGTCGGCGTCGGTGTAGAGGTCGCCCGGCGACTCGTAGGTGCCCGCGAACCAGGTGCCGATCATCACGTTGGCGGCGCCGGCGGCCAGTGCCAACGCGACGTCCCGGGGGTACCGCACCCCACCGTCCGCCCAGACGTGCCGACCGAGCCGCCGGGCCGCGGCGGCACAGTCGAGGACCGCGGAGAACTGGGGTCGGCCCACCCCGGTCATCATCCGGGTGGTACACATCGCGCCCGGTCCCACGCCGACCTTCACGATGTCGGCGCCGGCCTCGACCAGGTCCCGTACGCCCTCGGCGGTGACCACGTTGCCGGCCGCGACCGGCACCGGCGGATCAAGGGCCCGGACCGCGCGCAGTGCGCGGAGCATCCGCTCCTGGTGACCATGGGCGGTGTCCACCACGAGGACGTCGACCCCGGCCGCGAAGAGCGCGGCGGCCTTGCTGACGACATCGCCGTTGATCCCGATCGCGGCGCCGATCCGTAGCCTTCCCTGGTTGTCCACGGCCGGCCGGTACAGGGTGGCCCGCAGCGCCCCCTGCCGGGTCAGCACGCCGACCAGGCGGCCCTCGGCGTCCACCACCGGCGCCAGTCGGCGGCGGCTACGGGCGAGCAGGTCGAAACCAGCCCGCGGATCGGCCTCGGCCGGCACGGTCTGCAGCTCGGTGGACATCACCTCCCGCAGCTGGGTGAACCGGTCGACCCCGTCGGTGTCCGCCTCGGTCACCACCCCGATCGGACGGTTCGCCTCGTCCACCACGATCACCGCGCCGTGGGACCGCTTCGGCAGCAGGTGGATGGCGTCGCCGACGGTGTCGGTCGGGCCGAGCGTGATCGCGGTGTCGTGCACCAGGTGCCGCTGCTTGACCCAGGCGATCACCTCGGCGACGACGTCGATCGGTATGTCCTGCGGCAGGATGGCGATGCCACCGCGCCGGGCCACGGTCTCCGCCATCCGGCGACCCGCCACCGCGGTCATGTTCGCCACCACGATCGGGATCGTGGTGCCGGTACCGTCGTTGGTCGACAGGTCGACGTCGAGCCGGGACTCCACGGCCGACCGCACCGGCGTCAGGAAGACGTCGTTGTAGGTCAGGTCCTGCGGAGGCATCTTGGTGATGAACCGCACCCGGCCATCATGCCCGAGCCGGATCCGGCGGGGTGCCGCCGGCCGGTCAGCTGATCGTGCAGATGGTCTCACCGGCCCTGAGCACCGCGCCGACCTCGGCGGTGAGGCCGCGCACCACCCCGGCCCGGTGCGCGTACAGCGGCTGCTCCATCTTCATCGCCTCCAGCACCACGACCAGGTCCCCCTCGGCCACGGTCTCGCCGTCGGCAACCGCGATCTTCACGATCGTGCCCTGCATCGGCGAGGTCAACGCGTCACCGCTCGCGCCGGCGCCGCCGGCGGCACCGGCGCGACGGCCGTGCCGGGCGGGTCGCCGGGAACCGGTGCCGGCCGCGGCGGCCGGGTTCTGGGCCGCCCCCGCACCGTAGCCGGCCGGCAGGGTCACCTCCAGGCGTTTGCCGCCCACCTCGACCACGATGGTCTCCCGGGTGGCCGGCTCGGCGGCCGGCGCGGGCGCGGTGAACGGCGGGATGGTGTTCTCGAACTCGGTCTCGATCCACCGGGTGTGTACCCGGAACGGTGCGTCGGTGAAGGCCGGGTCCCGGACCACGAGCCGGTGGAACGGCAGAGCCGTGGCGATCCCCTCGACGACCATCTCGTCGAGGGCGCGCCGGGCCCGCTCCAGCGCCTCCGTCCGGGTCTCGCCGGTGATGATCACCTTGGCGAGCAGCGAGTCGAAGTTGCCGCTGACGACGTCTCCGGCGCTGATGCCGGTGTCCACCCGGACCCCCGGACCGGAGGGCAGCCGCAGCGCGGTGACCGTCCCGGGGGCGGGCAGGAAGTTCCGGCCCGGGTCCTCGCCGTTGATCCGGAACTCGATCGCGTGGCCGCGCGGCTCCGGGTCGCTGTCGAACCGCAGCCTCTCGCCGGCCGCGATCCGGAACTGCTCCCGGACCAGGTCGATGCCGGCGGTCTCCTCGGTGACCGGGTGCTCGACCTGGAGCCGGGTGTTCACCTCCAGGAACGAGATGGTCCCGTCCGCGCCGACGAGGTACTCGACCGTACCGGCGCCGTGGTAGCCGGCCTCCCGGCAGATCGCCTTCGCGCTGGCGTGGATGCGGGCCCGCTGCTCGTCGGTGAGGAACGGCGCCGGCGCCTCCTCGACCAGCTTCTGGTGCCGGCGCTGCAGCGAGCAGTCCCGGGTGCCGACGACGATCACGTTCCCGTACTGGTCGGCGAGGACCTGTGCCTCGACGTGGCGGGGCCTGTCCAGGTACCGCTCGACGAAGCACTCGCCCCGGCCGAACGCCGCGACCGCCTCCCGGGTGGCCGACTCGAAGAGCGCGGGAATCTCGTCCATGGTCCGGGCCACCTTCAGCCCACGGCCACCGCCGCCGAACGCGGCCTTGATCGCCACCGGCAGTCCGTGGTCGACGGCGAAGGCCAGCACCTCGTCCGGCCCGCCCACCGGGTCCGGAGTACCGGGGACCAGCGGAGCACCGGCCCGCTGCGCGATGTGCCGGGCGGTGACCTTGTCACCGAGGGCGCGGATCGCCTGCGGGGTCGGGCCGATCCAGGTCAGGCCGGCACTGATCACCGCCTCCGCGAAGTCGGCGTTCTCGGCGAGGAAGCCGTAGCCCGGGTGTACGGCGTCCGCGCCGGACCGGGCGGCGATGTCGAGGATCTTGTCGATCCGCAGGTACGTCTCCGCGGCGGTCTCGCCGCCCAGCGCGTACGCCTCGTCGGCGAGGGTGACGTGCAGCGCGTCCCGGTCGGCGTCGGCGTAGACGGCGACGCTGGTCAGACCGGCGTCCCGGCAGGCGCGGACCACCCTGACCGCGATCTCCCCCCGGTTGGCGATGAGTACCTTGTGCACGCGGCTGCTCCTCCTCGTGTCGCGGATCGTGGACGCCGACCCGCTCCCAGGTGGCACGCGGTCACCGGGTGGGGGTGGCCCCGGTCGCCGGTCTCCGGCGGGTTTTGCCTGCACATTGTCGGTGACCGGGTCGGCCGTCGGCGGTGGGGGTGTCGTCGTCCGGCTCGGCGTTAGTCAAGTTTGGCTATTACGCTGTCTGCGTGTCAGCTACCCGGATGATGATTCTCGGCCTCGTGCGGTGGATGCAACCGGTGCACGGCTATGACGTGCGTCGCGAACTGCTGAGCTGGAACGCGGACAGGTGGGCGAACGTCCAACCTGGTTCGATCTACCACGCCTTGCGGAAGTTGACCGAGGAAGGGCTGCTGCGGGAGGTGGCGACCGCGCAGGTCGGCGCCCGGCCCGCCCGCACCAGCTACGAGATCACCGCCAAGGGTGAGGACGAGTTCCACAACCTGCTGCGCAGCCGGTGGTGGAGTCTCGAACAGACCGTCGATCCGTTCTTCGTCGCCTTCTCGTTCCTGCCGGCCCTACCTCGCGCCGAGGCGTCGGCGGCGCTGCGCAACCGGGAGCGGCTGCTGCGGGCCGAGGTGGAGCGCCTGCGGGCGGCGCTGGACTCGGAGTGGATGCGACAGGGCAAGCCGACGCACGTGGCGTGGTTGTGGCAGTTGTCGATCGCCCGGGCCGAGTGCGAGATCGGCTGGTGCGAACGGATCGCCGATCTGATCGACGCCGGTGTGTCGTACCTGCCGGAGAACTTCGCGGAGGTCCCGGGATGGGAGCGGTTCGTCGAGCTCGACGGCGAAGACGTGCGACCCGGAGCTGCCGGACCCGGCGGATCCGGGGCCGCCCGGGGCGACGCTGCGGGGGAGGCGGATCCGAGTGTCGAGCAATAATCAACGTTGACTAGATAAGTCATATCGCGATAGCCTTCCCTCGAAGCGTTCGGGGTGAGGCGCCGTCTGGCGTGGCCCCGGGGGGATCGGCCGGCGGTGCTGCCGGCCCTGGCCAACCAGGAGCAGACATGATCGAGACCAGAGGGCTGCGAAAGTCCTTCCGTTCTCGTCAGGGCAGGGGACAGCAGACCGTCGACGCCGTACGCGGAGTCGACCTCGTCGTGCGAGAGGGAGAGATCTTCGGCTTCCTCGGGCCCAACGGCGCCGGCAAGACCACCACGCTGCGGATGCTCGCCACCCTCATCGAGCCCGACGGTGGCGAGGCGATCGTCGCCGGGGCCAACCTGCGGACCGAGCCGGGCGAGGTGCGACGCCGGATCGGTTACGTGGCCCAGGGCGGCAGCACCTGGGACGAGTCGACCGCCCGGGAGGAGCTCGTGCTGCAGGCCCGGATGTACGGCCTCAGCAAGGCCGAGGCGCAGCGACGCGCGACACGGGCACTGGAGGCGTTCCAGCTCACCGAGTACGCCGACCGTCGGTGCAAGACGTACTCCGGTGGCCAACGCCGCCGGGTGGAGATCGCGCTGGGCATCATCCACGAGCCGAAGGTCGTGTTCCTCGACGAGCCGACCACCGGGCTCGACCCGCAGAGCCGCGCACACATGTGGGACGAGATCCGCCGGCTACGCGCCGAGGGGATGACGGTCTTCATCACCACGCACTACCTCGACGAGGCGGACGCGCTCTGCGACCGGATCGCGATCATGGACCACGGCACGATCGTCGCCGAGGGCACCCCGGACGAGCTGAAGCG
>CALGAM010000024.1 GCA_937951935.1 uncultured Micromonospora sp.
TCGTTCGCCTCGCACGTGCACCGGGTGCAGCAGGTGTTGGACTCGGCGGCCGAGCACGGCCGGAAGGTGGCCTTCATCGGCCGGTCCATGGTCCGCAACATGGGGATCGCCCGCGACCTCGGCCTGCTGCGGATCAAACCCGGGCTGGTGGTCGGGCTCGACGAGGCGACCGCGCTGCCGCCGGAACAGATCGTGTTGATGTCGACCGGCTCGCAGGGCGAGCCGATGAGCGCGCTCGGCCGGATGGCCACCGGCGACCACCGACACATCCGGGTCGGCCCCGGTGACACGGTGGTGCTGGCCAGCTCCCTGGTCCCCGGCAACGAGACCTCGGTCTACCGGGTGATCAACCAGCTCTCCCGGGCCGGTGCCACGGTGATCCACAAGGACGTCGCCAAGGTGCACGTCTCCGGACACGCCCCGGCCGGCGAGCTGCTCTGCCTGCTCAACGTCACCCGCCCGCGCAACCTGATGCCGGTGCACGGCGAGTGGCGCCACCTGCGGGCGCACGCCCGGCTCGGCATCGAGTCCGGGCTCGCGCCCGACCGGGTGGTGCTCTGCGAGGACGGTGACGTGGTCGACCTGATCGACGGGCACGCCCGGGTGGTCGGCCACGTCAAGAGCCGGTACGTCTACGTCGACGGGCTGGCCGTCGGCGACGTCGGCGAGTCGCTGCTGACCGAGCGACGCATCCTCGGCGACGGCGGGTTCATCTCGGCGACCGTGGTGGTCGACTCCGTGACCGGCAAGGTCGTCGGCGGCCCCACGGTCTCGGCCAAGGGATTCTCCGACGACCCCGAGGCGTTCAACCCGGTGATCCCGCTGATCACCGAGGCGCTCGGCCGGGCGGCCGCCGACGGCATCACCGATCCGCACCAGTTGCAGCAGATCGTCCGGCGTACGGTCGGCCGGTGGGTCAACGACGCCTACCGCCGGCGTCCGATGATCGTGCCGACCGTGGTCGAGGTCTGACCGGCCCCGGGCACCTCGTCGACATGGAGTCGTCGCCCGTCCCGGCGGGGTCCGGCGTGGACGACTCCGTGGTCGACGGAGTGCCGGCCACCGTCCTCGGGCGGCTTCGCCGACCGGCCTCGTGGGTGGAGGGGTGGCGATGGCGTACCGCCCAATCCACGGCCGCCGGACGCGGCGGGCGCCCCCGGTAGCCGCCGGTCGGCCACCGCGCGCGGCGGGCGGGGATCCGAAGCCGCCCGCCGCGGTCGTCGGGCGGGGTGACCGTCGGGAGGAGCCGCCGGGGGTGGCCGGTCGGGCAGCCCGGTTCAGGGCAGCGCGGCCACCGCGGCCGCGAACTCGGCCCCGCAGGCGAGGGTCGCGGCGACCAGCACCCGGAGCTGACCGGCCGAGACGCCGTGCTCCAGGTCGGTCGTGACGTCGCCGACGAGGATCAGGTCGCCGTCCTCGCTCTCCTGGACGTACGCCTTCGGCAGCAACTGGTCGTGGTTCCACGCGTTGCAGAACTCGTACGCCTCCGCGAGCCGGGCGGCCGGCAGCCGGCGCCGGGCGGTCACCTGGGCGTGCAGGATCTCGCCCCGGTCGCCGAGCCGGTGAAACTCGATGAGCGCGTCGCCCCACCGGCCGCCGATCGTCCCCGACGCGTCCACCGCGTAGCGGTCGCCCCGGTCCTCCAGGACGCCGACCACCGCCGCCACGCTGAGCGGGGCGACCACCTGGGCCCAGCCCTCGGGCGGGATCGGGCCGGCCGCCGCGCCGGTGGGTTCGTCGTCCGGCAGCGGTACCGGGTCGGTGACCGGACGCTCCGCCATCCAGGCGGCGATGCGCCGGGACTGGTGGGTCGTCCCGTTCCGGCGGTCGAAGCGGCCGGCGAGGTCGCGGGCGGTGGCGACCAGTTCGGCGGCGAGCGCGGTGACGGTGAGCCGGGCGGCGTGCCGCTCGCCGTACCCGGGACGGTCGATCGGATACCGGGCGAAGCCGGCCTCCTCGGCCAGCAGGCAGACCAGGGCGCCGGCGGCGGCGAACTCCATCGCCGAGTACTCGTCGTACGGGCGGTCGAGCCAGCCCAGGTGCCGTTCGAGGATCTGCAGCCCGCGCTCGTGGTGCCCGGTCAGGGCGCAGAACCGCAGGTGGTCGGCGAGGAACGGGAACGCGGCGCGTTCGTGCCGCTGCCGCCGGTACGCCCGGACGTGGGCCTGGGCGGCGTCGGCGTACCGGCCCAGCCGCAGGTACGGCACCAGCACGGTGGCCAGGGCCCGGGCCGGCTGCTCCGGACAGCCCACGGTGCCGGAGAGCACCGGCTCGACGACCTCGACCGCCTCGGCCCAGCGGCCCCAGCCGGCCAGCAGCCTGGCCTGGTTGGTCGGGTCACACCCGGCACAGTCGCTGTACTCGTCGCGCGGCGTCGACCGCCACCGTGCGAACCAGTGCCGCGCCGCCGCCACGTCGCCGAGGTGCTCGGCGAGGCGGCAACGAAGGCTGTAGACCGGGTGGAGACTCTGTCCGTCGGCGCGGATCCGCCGTTCGAGGTCGTCGAGGGTGGCCTCGGCCCGGGCCAGGCTCATCCGGGAGTTGTCGCGCAGCGCCGCCACCGCCCACTTGTGGTACCAGCGCAGCAGCTCGGCGTCGGCCGGATCGAACAGGCCCGGGTCCCGGTCGAAGGCGGCGAGGCACCACCCGAACGGCTCCAGCATCCGCCACCGTTCGGTGTGGTAGTTGTGGGCCTCGATCAGGGCGAGCCGTGTGGCGACGCCGAGGCGGGCCTCCGCGGCGGCGTCGGCGCGCGCGGTGAGCTGCTCCAGCACCGCGATCTTGGCGTCGCCGTCGGGCATGTCCCGCGCCTCGTCGAGGGCGGCGAGCAGTTCGTCCCGGGTCACGCCGCCCCCTCGGACCGCAGCTCGGCGACGGCGGCGGACATCTGCACCCCGGTGGAGATCCCGCAGTCGAGCAACTGGTCGAGCTGGTCCGGCGTGACCCCGTGTTCGAGGTCGGTGATCACCTCGCCGCAGACCCGGGCGGTGCCGTCATCGTCGACGTGCACGAACGCCTTGGGCCAGAAGCGGTCCCGGTTCCAGCTGTTGCAGAAGGCGTACAACCGGGGTACGGCGTCGATCGGGAAGCTGGTCGTGGCGATCGTGCGGATCTGGAGCAGCTCTCCGGCGGCGCCGAGCCGGAGGAAGTAGATCACGCTGTCGTCCCAGTGGCCGACGAGGTCGCCGTCGGCGTCCGTGTAGTAGGTGTAGCCCCGCTCGTCCAACACGCGGGCGATGAGCTCGTTGCTGAGCGGCTGCAGCCACTGCCGCCGGCCACCGTCCTCGGGCGGCTTCGCCGTGTCCTGAAACTCCGAAGCGGACATGCCGATCCCTCCTGGCCGGGCCGCAGGCCGATGGTCGCTCCTGACACCGTGCGGGCACCGGCGTCACGCCGGTCCGTTCGTGATGGTAGGCCGTGGTCTCCGGCGTGGGGGAACGGTGGACGATCCACGGTGGACCCGCGGACACGGACGGTGGGAACGGGGAATCCCGGGCGTCCGGCGCTAACGTGTGAACTCATGGCGGGCCGTACCTCCTCTCAGGCGAACCGGCGCCGGAGTGGGTCCACCCCCCGGGCCGGCGCCTCCCGTACCCGCAACGCCCGGGCACAGGCGACCCGAGCCCGGTCCCGGGCGGCGACCCGGCGCCCGGCCCGGCCCGGCCCGGCCGTCTACCTCGGCCGCGGGCTGCGAGCCGCCTGGCTGGGGCTGGCCCACGGCGTCGGCTGGATGGTGCGGGCGGTCGGCAGGCAGGCGGCCACGGCCCGGGAGCTCGATCCGGAGCACCGGCGCGACGGCGCCGGCCTGTTCCTGCTCGGGCTCGCCATCCTCAGCGCCGTCGCGGTCTGGTTCTCCTCGGCCGGTCCGGTCGGCGACCGGCTCGCCGACACCATCCGGCTCTTCGTCGGTGCGATCTCGATCGTGCTGCCGATCCTGCTGCTGATCGGTGCGGTTCGGCTGATGCGGACGCCGGGCGAACCCCGGCACCGGGGCCGGGGCCTGGTCGGCTGGACGGCGCTGGTCGTCGGCACCGCCGCGCTGCTGCACATCGCCCGGGACCCGAAGACCACCATCGAGCGGGACTACGCGGGTGGCCTGCTCGGGGCCGGCGTCGGCGGGCCGCTGGAGCGGGCGGTCAGCGCGTGGGTGGCGGTGCCCCTGCTGGTCCTGCTGCTGGTGTTCGGCCTGCTCGTGGTGACCGCCACCCCGATCAACAAGATCCCGGAGCGACTCGGGCTGCTCACGGGCGCGGTGCTCGGCCAGCCCGACGAGCCGGAGGAGTCCGGTCGGGAGGAGACGGAGCCCGCGGCCGCCCGGGAACGCCGGACGGCCCGGCGCCGGCCGAGCCCGCGTCCGCAGCCGGCCGACGAGGACGAGCCGTACGACGACGGTTCGGCCACGCACGGCACCGTGGTGCTGCCGCGTCGGCCCCCGGCCAGGGTCCCGGCGGCCCGGAGGGCTCCCGAGCCGCCGGAGCACTCACCGCCGCCGACCCGGGCCGAGCAGCTCGCGCTCACCGGGCTCGCCGGAGACTACGTCCTGCCACCGGTGAACCTGCTGCGCCCGGGCAGCGCCCCGAAGACCCGCAGCCGGGCCAACGACGAGGTGATCGCCGCGCTGACCGGCGTCTTCGAGCAGTTCGACGTGGACGCCGCGGTCACCGGGTTCACCCGGGGCCCGACCGTCACCCGGTACGAGGTCGAACTCGGCCACGGCGTGAAGGTGGAGCGCATCACCCAGCTCTCCCGCAACATCGCGTACGCGGTCAAGTCACCCGACGTGCGGATCCTCAGCCCGATCCCGGGCAAGAGCGCGGTCGGGGTGGAGATCCCGAACAGCGACCGGGAGGACGTCGCACTCGGCGACGTCCTGCGCTCCCGGGCGGCGACCAGCGACCACCACCCGATGCTGGTGGCGCTCGGCAAGGACATCGAGGGTGGCTACGTGGTGGCCAACCTCGCCAAGATGCCGCACATCCTCATCGCCGGGGCCACCGGTGCGGGCAAGTCGAGCTGTCTCAACGCGCTGCTCGTCTCGATCCTGACCCGCGCCACCCCGGACGAGGTACGACTGCTGCTGATCGACCCGAAGCGGGTCGAGCTGAGCAACTACGAGGGGATCCCGCACCTGGTCACCCCGATCGTGACCAACCCGAAGAAGGCGGCGGACGCCCTGGAGTGGGTCGTCCGCGAGATGGACATGCGTTACGACGACCTCGCCGCCAACGGGGTACGGCACATCGACGACTTCAACCGCAAGGTGCGGGCGGGGCAGATCAAGCCACCGCCGGGCAGCGAGCGGGAGATCCGGCCGTACCCGTACCTGTTGGTGATCGTCGACGAGCTGGCCGACCTGATGATGGTGGCCCCCCGCGACGTCGAGGACTCGGTGGTCCGGATCACGCAGCTCGCCCGGGCTGCCGGCATCCATCTCGTGCTGGCGACCCAGCGGCCCTCGGTCGACGTGGTGACCGGACTGATCAAGGCGAACGTCCCGTCCCGGCTCGCCTTCGCGACCTCGTCGCTGGCCGACTCCCGGGTCATCCTCGACCAGCCGGGCGCGGAGAAGCTGATCGGTCGTGGCGACGGGCTCTTCCTGCCGATGGGGGCCTCCAAGCCGATCCGCATCCAGGGCGCCTGGGTCAGCGAGGCGGAGATCAACGACGTCGTCAGGCACTGCAAGAGCCAGCGGGAGCCGGAGTACCGGCCGGACGTGCTCACCCCGGCCCAGGACGGCAAGAAGAAGGTCGACGAGGACATCGGCGACGACCTCGACCTGCTGATGCAGGCGATCGAGCTGGTGGTCACCTCCCAGTTCGGCTCGACCTCGATGCTGCAGCGCAAGCTGCGGGTCGGCTTCGCCAAGGC
>CALGAM010000025.1 GCA_937951935.1 uncultured Micromonospora sp.
ACCGCCGCCGCCGTCCGGACCGGCTTCTGCCGCATCCGGAACGCGAGGACGTCCGCCATCGTGTAGCGGCCGGAGTTGCGCAGCAGCTCGGCGACCAGCAGCAGCGCCACCAGCCAGGCCACCAGGAAGCCGATCGAGTAGAGGAAGCCGTCGTACCCGTAGAGCGCGATGATGCCGGCGATGCCGAGGAACGAGGCCGCCGACATGTAGTCGCCGCCGATCGCCATGCCGTTCTGGAAGCCGGAGAAGGACCGGCCACCGGCGTAGAAGTCGGTCGCCGTCTTGGTCTGCCGGCTGGCCCAGATGGTGATCCCGAGGGTCACCGCGACGAAGATCAGGAAGAGCGTGATGGTCAGCGTGCGGGCCGTGTTGTTGGTCGCGTCCGCCGCCAGGAACAGCTCACTCACCGGGTCACCCCGCTCTCCGCACCGGCCCGCTCCGGGGTGCCGTCCAGCTCCGCGCGGATCCGGTCGGCGACCGGGTCCAGCTTCCGGTCCGCGAAGCGGGAGTACAGCCACGCGATCAGGAAGGTGGAGACGAACTGCAGCAGGCCGAAGACGAGGGCGACGTTGATGTTGCCGACGACCCTGGTCGCCATGAAGTCCCGCGCGTACGCGGAGAGGATCACGTAGAGGGCGTACCAGAGGAAGAACGCCGCGGTCATCGGGAAGACGAAGCTGCGCAGCGCCCTACGCAGGCCGGAGAACTCCTCCGACTGCTGTACCGCGACGTACCGGTCGGGCGTGACGCCCGCCGGCGCGGGGGTGTCCGAGGACATTCGTGGTTTCACCACCTTCACGGGGGCCGAGGTTTCGCGCACCGTATGAAGTGCTTCGGCCGCTGGAAAGTGGTGATCGGGCGGGCCGGTCGGTGGCTGCGCCGAACGGACCTGTCGCTGCGCCCAGTGACGCGGGTCACGCCGCTGGGCGACGGGAGGAAAGGGCTTCTGCCAGGGCCTCGGGACCGGGAACAGCCCCGCCCCGCCCGGGCGCGGGCGGGGCGGTCAGCGGCCCAGCTCCCGGTACCGACCCCGGTGGTGCAGCAGCGGGGCCGCCTCCTCAACCAGCTCGACCGTCTCGATGGTGGCCTCGACCAGCAGCGCCCAGCCGCACCGCCGCGCGCCGTCGAGCCGGCAGCCGGCCCAGCCACCGGCGTCGGCCGGCACCGGACCGTACGGCGTCCGGACCCACTCGCCGGTGGCGAACAAACCACCGGGAGCCGGGAAGAGCCCGGCGAAGCGGTCCGCGAGCTGCCGGTGCGCCGGCCCGAGCAGGGCCACGGCGAACCGGCCGCCGGCCGACGCGGCGGCCCACAGGTCGGACTCCTCGTCGACCAGGCCGAGCAGCCGGGGTGGATCCCCGTCGGCGACCAGCGTCGACGACACCGTCAGCCCGGCCGGCTCGCCGGCGGACGCCGGCCCGCCCGCCTCGGCCCCGTCCGGCGACCCGTACGCGGTCCACAGGGTCACCGGTGCGGGAAGCCGGCCGCGCAGCCGCCGCACCGGCGAACGTTGGTCGGTCGGGGTGGCGAACGGATCGGTGTGATGGATCCGCGCACCCGGACCCTGGTCCACGCCCGGATCCCGGCTCACCTGCAACACCCGCCCTCGGTCACGGGACCATTGTCACCGGTGCCGCCGGTCAGCGCCGGGGGGTGACCGTGAGCAGCAGTTCCGGCATCCGGCGGTCGAGCACGTCACCGGCCAGGTACGCCCCGAGCAGCGCCGCACCGGTGCCGTACGCCGCGCCGACCGGCAGGGCCAGCCACAGCCAGAGGTCCCCGAGCAGGGCGGTCGCCACCACCACCGGAACGCCCAGCACGGCGGTGGCCAGTATCGCCACGAAGCCCAGCAGACTCCGGGCGATCCCGGCGCCCGTGTTGATGGCGAACGGGTTGCTCGTCTCCGGCAGCGCGTACGCGCCGAGGATCGAGAGGTACATGTTCACCGCCAGCCCGACACCGTACGACGCGAGCAGGCTGCCCACCGCGACACCGAACCAGGCCGGCTCGCGCAGGAAGAAGACCATGACCACGGAGACCGCCAACAACAGCGGCACGGTGTAGAGCGAGAACGCGACCGCACGCGCGCGCAGCTCCACCCGCCCCGGGACCCCGGCGATCATGTTCGCCGCGTACGCGCTGCCGTCGAACCCGAACTGGTTGGCCAGGGTGAGCGCCGCGAGGGTGCCGACGAAGAGCATCGACCCGCTGAGCACCGTCGGCGAGGCGTCGAAGTCGCCCCCGTCGACCATGCCCCGGCTGCCCACGTTGACCATCACCGGCACGAAGACACCGATGACGGCGATGGAGATCAGATTGGACCGCCGACGGGCGTCCCGCCACCAGTACCGCGCCTCGCGCGCCACCAGCGCGCCGTACCTGTCCCGGCTGATCCACGACAGCAACCGGGGGAAGAGCTGCGCCACGGCACCACCCGGCACGGACCTGCCGCCGGCCGGGCCGCCGCTGGCCGCCCCCACCATCGCCGACTCCAGCGACCGGGACCACCACCACAGCAGCGCCCCGAGGGTCACCGCGCCGATCAGCAGTTTGACCGCCGCCGCCCAGGCCCGGCCCTCGGCGGCGTCGACGCCGGCGGTGTACGGCGCGCCCAGGGGTGTCCACCCGACGATCCGTGCCACGGTCCGTGCCGCGTCCAGGTCGACCCGCCCGGCGGCGTTGATCACGGCGATCTGCGCCGGGCCGAGCAGGGCGGCGAGCAGCGCGAGCAGGACGGCAGCCAGGTCGCGTACCCGCCGGGACCGCAGCATGGTGGCGAAGGCGCTGGTGACGGCGCGGCTGACCGCCACGCAGACGAACAGCCCGACGACCACTCCGCACGCGGCCACCAGCGCGGCCGACCAGCCGCCCAGCGCCCCGGCGGTGACCACGAGACCGGCGGTGGCGACCAGGGTGGCAACCGCCGGCGTGCCGACCAGCGCCGCGGCGAACAGGCCGGTGACCAGGGTGCGACGGCTCAGCGGGAGCAGCGCGAAACGGGCCGGGTCGAGCGACTCGTCCACGCCGAAGAACACCAGGGGCAGCAGGAGCCAGCCGAGCACCAGCAGTCCGCCGCCGATGCCGGCCATGGGCAGGGCCCAGGCGGGTTCGTCGGCGAGCGCGGGAAGGGCGAACAGGACGAACCCGGTCACGGCGTACCAGAGTCCACAGCACACCCCGAGGACGAACAGCGAGATCCGCCAGGCCTGGCCCCGGAGGTTGTTGCCCATCAGCCGCAGCTTCAGGCGGACGAAGTGACGGGTCCGGACCGGCCGGGGCGGGTCGACCCGGGGCGGGGTGACCCGGTCGGCCGCGGGGGCGACGGTCACAGCCATGCCAGCTCCTCACCGGTGGCGGTGCGGCCGCCGACCACCTCGACGAAGACCTCCTCCAGTGACCGGTCGCCGCGCACCTCGTCGAGGGTGCCGGCCCGCTGGATGATCCCGCCGGCCAGGATCGCGACGTGGGTGCAGAGCCGCTCCACCACCTCCAACACGTGGCTGGAGAAGATCACCGTCCCGCCGTTGCCGACGTACCGCTGCAGGATCTCCCGGATCAGCGCGGCGGAGACCGGGTCGACGGCCTCGAACGGCTCGTCGAGGACCAGCAACCGCGGGCTGTGCAACAGCGCGCAGGCCAGGGCGATCTTCTTCTTCATCCCGGCCGAGTAGTCGACGACCAGGGTCCGTCCCGCGTCGGCCAAGGCGAGCACGTCGAGCAGCTCCCGGGCCCGCTGGTCGACCACCGCCGGGTCCATGCCCCGCAGCAGGCCGTGGTAGGCCAGCAGCTCCGGCCCGGTGAGCCGGTCGAAGAGCCGTACCCCGTCGGGCATCACCCCGAGCAGTTGCTTGGCCTGCAGCGGGCTGGCCCACACGTCGTGGCCCAGCACCCAGGCGCTCCCGGAGTCCGGGCGGAGCAGCCCCACCGCCATCGACAGGGTGGTCGTCTTGCCCGCCCCGTTGGGGCCGAGCAGCCCGTAGAACGAGCCGACCGGGACGTCGAGGTTGAGGCCGGACACGGCGACCTTGGTGTCAAAACGCTTCACCAGACCACGCAGGGCCAGGGCAGCGGGCGCGGAGCGGTTCATGACCTCGACCGTAGCCGCCGCTGACCAACGATCGTTCAGGCCGGGGTATGACCCGCGCCTCCTCACCGAGCGGGAGAACCATCCGTCGCGGGAGGGACCCCGCGGGTCAGAGCCGGAGCGCCTCGGGGGCGTGCAGCCGGAGCATCGTCGCCGCGACGTCGGCCGGCGTCCGGCGCCGGGTGGCCCAGGAGACGGTGATCATCACGGTGAAGGCGAGCGGGACGGTCCAGGCCGCCGGCTGGGCGAGCAGGACGGCCGGCCAACCGGTCAGCTCCGGGCCGACGACGGTGAGGAGCACGGCACCGATGGCCGCACCGCCACCGACCAGGATCCCCGCGGCCGTGCCGACGTCGGTGAGGCCCCGCCACCAGATGCCGAGCACGAGCAGCGGGCAGAAGCTGGAGGCGGCCACCGCGAAGGCCAGGCCGACGACCTGCGAGACGTCCAGCCCCGAGACGTACAGCGCGAGCAGCATCGGGACCAGACCGGCGACGATCGTGGCGAGCCGGAAGTCGCGTACCGAGCCGCGGCCGAGCAGGTCGGTGGAGAGCACCCCGGCGACGCTGGTGAGCAGCCCGGAGGAGGTGGAGAGGAAGGCGGCGAACGCCCCGGCCGCGACCAGGGCGGCCAGGAGTTGTCCGGTCAGGCCGTTGCCGAGCGCCGCGCTGGGCAGCAGCACCACCACCGCGTCACTGCGCCCGGTCAACAACAGCTGCGGGGTGTAGATCCGGCCGAGGACGCCGTACAGGGTGGGAAGCAGGTAGAAGGTGCCGACCATGGCCAGCACGACCAGGGTGGTGCGACGGGCCGCCGCCCCGTCCGGGTTGGTGTAGAAGCGGACGAGCACGTGCGGCAGCCCCATGGTGCCGAGGAAGGTCGCCAGGATCAGCGAGTACGTGGCGAACAGCTCCCGGTCGTCGTCCCCGGCCGTGCCCGGCAGCAGCCAGTCGGCCCCGTCGACGGCGTCCACACTGGAGATCTTCGGCACCGGGTCGCCCTCGGCGAAGCTGAGCTCGTCGCCGGGGCGTACCTCCCGGGTCGTACCGTCGGGCAGGGTGAGTGTCGCGGCGTGCTCGACCACGACGGTGGTCGCGGCGGGGAAGACGGTGCCCGCCTCCGGGGTCACCGCCGGCCGCCCGTCCGACTGCCACTGCAACACCAGGAAGATCGCCGGTACGGCGAGCGCGGTCAGCTTCAGCCAGTACTGGAACGCCTGCACGAAGGTGACGGCGCGCATCCCGCCCAGCGCCACGTTCCCGGTCACCACCGCGCCGACCAGCAGCGCCCCCAACTCGTACGGCCCGCCGGCCACGGTGGCGACGGTGAGCCCGGCCCCCTGCAACTGCGGCACGAGGTAGAGCCACCCGATGAAGACCACGAAGACGGTGGCGAGCTTGCGCAGCCTCCGGGAGCCCAGCCGCAGCTCACAGAAGTCGGGCAGGGTGAACGCGCCGGAGCGGCGCAGCGGCGCGGCCACGAAGAGCAGCAGCGCGAGGTAGCCGGCGGCGAAGCCGACCGGGTACCAGAGCACGTCGACGCCGTGTTTCAGGATCAGCCCGGCGATGCCGAGGAACGAGGCGGCGGACAGGTACTCCCCGCCGATGGCCGCCCCGTTCCAGGTCGGGCTGACCATGCGGGAGGCGACCAGGAAGTCGGAGGTGGTCCGGGCCAGGGTCAACCCGTAGAAGCCGATCGCGACCGTGGCCAGGGTGACCACGATGATCGCCGGTATGACGTACGGGTTGCTCACGGCTCAGCGCTCCGGCCGCTGGACCACGTCGGTGAAGTCCTGCTCGTTGCGCTCGGCCAGCCGCACGTACGCCCAGCCGACCGCGACCAGGAACGGGAACGCGGCGACCCCGAGCAGCAGCCACGGCAGGTTGATCCCGAAGAGTTTCGCCATGGCGACCCTGGGGGCGATGGCGAAGAGCAGCGGCAGCCCGCCGAGCCCGATCGCCACCACCAGCGACAGCCGCAGCGCGAGCGCGAGCTGGGCCCGGACCAGCCCACGGACCAGGACGTCGCCGACCTCGGTCTGCTGGGTCAGCTCCGCCCGGGTCAGGTCGGGCCGGGCGCGCCGCCGGGCGACCTCGGCCAGCACCACCCGGGTCCTGCGGGGCGGCGTCTCCGGCGGACCCGGGTGCGGCGGCGGATCGGCGGGGGTGGCCACTCCGGCAGTTTCACCGGCTCAGCACGAATGTCAAGTGCACGTGGGCACGGTGGGGTGTTCGTCGGGAATCCACCCTGCCGGCCGCGCCCGGACGGGGCCCGCGCGCCGTGGCCGGCGGCTCCGGGTGCGGTGACGCGGGGCCGGCCGACCCGGCGGGGGATCGCCCCGGCGACACCCGGGGCGGGGTGGGGATCAGGCCGGCGACGCCTGGTCGTCGAGGTCGTCGGCGGTGAGCAGGCTGGTGAGCCGCAGCTCGCGGGCGGTGGCCGGCGGGCAGTCGGCGACGACCGCGCTCGCGCCGACCACGCTGGCACCCCGGGCCGCCACGATCTCGTGCAGGGCGCGGAGTTGGGCCCCGCTGGTCACCCAGTCGTCCACCAGCAGCGCCCGGTCGCCGGGCCCGAGGTGCCGGTCGCGTACGCCGAGCGCCAGCCGGCGGCCCCGGTGGTCCGGTTCGGTCCAGGCCCAGGTGGTGGGTTCGGCGATCCGCCGGTGGGCGTCGTGCTTGTACGCCGCGAGGAAGCCGACCCCCAGGGCGCCGGCGACCAGCGGACCGAGCAGGAACCCGGTGCTCTCGGGGGCGATGACGACGGTGGGTCGGGCGGCGCGGTACGGCCCGGCGAGCGCCGGGCCGAGGGCGCCGAGGATCTCCGGGTCGCGCCACCAGCCGGAGACGTCACTGACCAACAGGTCGCTCTCCGGTCCCGGATCGGTCCAGCGGAACGCCTCGATCAGCCGTCGCCTGAGTTCGGTTCCCATTCCCGCCATTGTCGTCCCGTCCCGGGCCACCCCCGCCCGGCCGGACCCCGCCGCGGGCCGCCGGGTGGCGCCCGGTGCCGCCCCGCCCGTCTCTGTCCCGCCCGTCTCTGTCCCGCCCGTCTCTGTCCCGCCCGTCTCTGTCCCGCCCGTCTCTGTCCCGGTGCGGTCCTGCCCCGGTCCGCGCAGCCGTCAGCGCCCGGGACGTCCGACCCAGTCGGGGTCGGATGATCGGCTACACGTTTCACCTTATTTATGGGCATACCACTACGAGCCCATTGACTTCCGACGTACCCCTCTCGTTACGGTCCGACCCGATCTTTGCCGTCGTACGAGAGGACGAGCCGGTGGCGGGTAGACACGCGCGAGTTCGGTTCTCCAGGCCACGCACCGGTCTGGTGGCGTCGGGTGCGGTCGCACTGGTCCTGGTCGCCGCGGGGGCGGCCGGCGCGGTCCGGTTCGGTGTCGGTGGGGACACCCCCGCGGTGTCACCCGTGGCCGAGGCCACCACCGCGACCAGCGAGACCGCGTCGAGCGGCCCGGTCCTGGCCGACCCGGTTCCGTCTCCCACCACCGCGGTGCCGTCCCGGTCGCCGGAGCGGGCCTCGCGGTCCAGCCCGCGGCCCACCCCGTCCCGCTCCACCGCGGGCACCCGCTCCACCGCCGCGAAGAAGACGACCACGCGGGCGACGTCGAGCCCGCGGCCCGAGCGGATCGTCGAGTCCGGCTCCTGCGGTGCCTCCTTCTACGCCCAGGGACAGGTCACGGCGAACGGCGAGGCGTTCGACCCGAACGCCCTGACCGCCGCGCACCGGACCCTGCCGTTCGACACCCGGGTCCGGGTCACCAACCCGGCGACCGGCGCCTCCGTGGTGGTACGGATCAACGACCGCGGCCCGTTCGTCGACGGCCGGTGCATCGACCTCTCCCGGGCGGCGTTCGAGGCGATCGCGCCGCTGAGCATGGGTGTGCTCACCGTGCGGTACGAGGTCCTCGGCTGATCCGGCCTCCCGACGGGGCAGGGCGGCCAACCGGTTGTGGTCCTTCGACCCGCAACCGGTGGCCGACCGCCCGACGAGGCCCGACGGAACCGCGACGGTCGGTGGCGCCAGTGGTCGGAACCCCGTCCGCCGAGGGGCCAAGGCCGTACACTCGCCCAGGTCGATCAGGCATGCTGTTCCGCGTACCCATGCGACGGATGCCATGGGGCGCGCGCCCCCCAAGCCCCGGTACCCGCGCCGGTCTCGGCGCGGCCTCCGTGCTGCTCGCCCTCGTCACCGTCGTGGAACTCTCCGACAGGTCCGGGATCAGCTACGTGGGGCTGACGGCGGTGGCGCCCTTCCTCGCCGCCGCGTTCGCGGCCTGGCGGATCGTGGTGGCGGTCGGCGTGGCCGCCATGGCGCTCGCGGTGGCGCTGGCGGTGAGCGGCGCCGTCTCGCCGGCCGGGGCCGCGGTCGACACCGTGGGAGTCGTCATGGCGACGGGGGTCGCCGTGCTGTTCGCGCTGCTCCGGCAGCGGCAGGCGGACCGGATCGCCGAGCTGTCCAAGCTCGCCTCGGTGGCCCAGCAGGCCGTGCTCCGGCCCATCGGTCCCCGGGTCGGCAGTCTGGCGGTCGCCGGCCACTACATCTCGGCGACGGCGGCGGCGGACATCGGCGGCGACCTGTACGAGGCGGTGGACACCCCGTACGGGGTGCGGATCCTCATCGGCGACGTCCGGGGCAAGGGACTGGACGCGGTACGGCTGGCCAGCATCGTCCTCGGTTCGTACCGCCACGTCGCCTACGAGCGGGCGGATCTGCGGGCCGTCGTCGCGGACCTCGACCGGGCGGTGGCCCGGAACGTCGGTGACGAGGACTTCGTCACCGCCGCGCTGGTCGAGGAGCGCGGGGGCACGTTGACGATCGTCAACTGCGGTCACCCGTCGCCGCTGCTGCTGCGCCGCGGGCAGGTGATCCCGATGGAGCCACCGGCTCCGGCGCCGCCGCTGGGTTTCATGCCGGTGGTCCGGCCCCGGGTCGAACGCCTCGAACCGGGCGACCGGCTGCTGCTGTTCACCGACGGCCTGGGTGAGGCGCGGCGCGACGGGAAGTTCTTCCCCACCGCCGACCGGGCCTGGCGGCTGCTCGGCCACGGGACGGTGGCCGACGGGTTGGCGTCGCTGGAGAGCGCGCTGCTGGAGTGGGTCCGGGGGCGGCTCGACGACGACATCGCGCTGGTCCTGCTGGAGTACTCGGGGCCACGCCCGGAAACCACCGCCGCCGTGCCGAGCTGGGAGGTCGGCGTCGCGGACGGCTGACCCGGCCGGGGCGCGGCCGGCCGACCGGCCGGGGCATCGACCTGTTGTGGCCCGGCCCCGGGGTGTGGGGAACAGCCGTCGCGGGTGCGGGCGCGGCGGCCGCCCGTCCATCCTCCGGACACACAGGTGGTGACGGCTGTCACTCAAACTGATTGACCGTCTGTCCTACCCGTGAGTAATATAGCTCTGGTTACTGTCGGGTAACACCTGTTCGGAAGCCGAGGGCCAGAGCGTCATGACCCACTTCAAGAGCAACCTGCGCGATCTGGAGTTCAACCTGTTCGAGGTCTTCGGTCCGGACCAGGCGTTCGGCCGGGGGCCCTACTCCGACTTCGACGCCGACACGGCACGCACCGTCCTCGCCGAGGTGGAGCGGTTGGCCCGGGAGGAGCTGGCCGCGAGCTACACCTTCGGTGACCGCAACCCGCCGACCTTCGACCCCGCCACGCACTCCGCCCCGCTGCCCGAGGAGTTCAAGAAGTCGTACCGGGCGCTGATGGAGTCGGAGTTCTGGCGGATGGACATCCCCGCCGAGCTGGGGGGCACCCTGGCTCCCCGCGCCCTGTGGTGGTCGGTGGCCGAGCTGGTCCTCGGCGCCAACGCGCCGCTGTGGATGTACGCCGGCGGCCCCTCCTTCGCGCACAGCCTCTACCGGGAGGGCACCGAGCGGCAGAAGAGGTGGGCGAAGCTCTTCGTCGAGAAGCAGTGGGGCGCCACGATGGTGCTCACCGAGCCGGACGCCGGCTCCGACGTCGGCGCCGGCCGCACCCGGGCCATCCCCCAGCCCGACGGCTCCTGGCACATCGAGGGCGTCAAGCGCTTCATCACCAGCGCCGAGCACGACCTGACCGACAACATCATCCACTACGTCCTGGCCCGCCCCGTGGGGGTCGAGGGCGCCGGTGGCCCCGGCACCAAGGGGTTGTCGCTGTTCATCGTGCCGAAGTTCCACTTCGACGAGGAGACCGGCGAGCTGCGTGAGCGCAACGGCGTCTTCGCGACCAACGTCGAGCACAAGATGGGGCTGAAGGCCTCGAACACCTGCGAGCTGACCTTCGGCGGCCACGGCATCCCGGCCAAGGGCTGGTTGCTCGGCGACGTCCACGACGGCATCCGGCAGATGTTCCTGATCATCGAGTACGCCCGGATGATGGTCGGCACCAAGGCGATCGCCACCCTCTCCACCGGCTACCTCAACGCGCTGGAGTACGCGAAGAACCGGGTGCAGGGCGCCGACCTGCTCCAGATGACCGACAAGACCGCGCCCCGGGTCACCATCACCCGCCACCCCGACGTACGCCGTTCGCTGATGCTGCAGAAGGCGTACGCCGAGGGCCTGCGTGCCCTGGTCTGCTACACCGCGACCTGGCAGGACCGGGTCATCCTCGCCGAGGCGGCCGGCGACGAGTCGGCCGCGAAGCGCGCCAAGGGCATCAACGACCTGTTGCTGCCGCTGGTCAAGGGGGTCGGCTCGGAGCGGGCGTACGAGCTGTTGGGACACGAGTCGCTCCAGACGTTCGGCGGTTCCGGGTTCCTCCAGGACTACCCGTTGGAGCAGTACGTCCGGGACGCGAAGATCGACACCCTGTACGAGGGGACCACCGCGATCCAGAGTCTCGACCTCTTCTTCCGGAAGATCGTCCGGGACAACGGTCGGAGCCTGTTGGCGGTTGCCGCCGAGATCCAGGCGTTCGTCGAGGCCGGCGGGGACTCCGAGGCGGGCTCCGCCGACGGCGACGGCCGGCTGAAGGAGGAGCGGCAGGCACTGGGCCGGGCACTGGGCGAGGTCCAGGCCATGGTGGGCACGATGACCGGGTGGCTCGGCGAGGCGCAGGGCGGGAACCCGCGGGCGCTGTACAAGGTCGGGCTGAGCACGCGGCGCTTCCTGCTCGCGGTCGGCGACCTGATGGTGGGCTGGCTGCTGCAGCGGCAGGCGGAGGTCGCGCTGCGGGCGCTCGACGGCGAGGTCTCCGACGCGGACCGGGCCTTCTACACCGGGAAGGTCGCCGCGGCGCGGTTCTTCGCCCGCGAGGTACTGCCCCGGATCGGCGCCGACCGGCGGATCGTGCAGGGTGCCGACCTGGAGCTGATGGATCTCCCCGAGGAAGCGTTCTGACCTGCTGGGCACCTACTGAACAGCGGCACACTCCGGCGGCCGGCGAGAGGACTGCTCGCCGGCCGCCGCGCTATTCTTGAGGCGGTGATAGGAGTACTTTGCCCGGACTTGCCACATAAGCCCGGATCACTCATCAAAGCCCAGACCCATCGCACGGGGGAGGGCAGCGGACATGGGCATCGGTACGGGAATCTTTCTCATCGCACTGGGCGCCATCCTGACGTTCGCCGTACGGGCGAACATCTGGTGGCTGGACCTGCGTGCCGTCGGTTGGGTGCTCATCGCGGCGGGCGCCGGCGTCCTGCTGACGACCCTCTGGTACTGGCAGGACCGGAAGAAGAGGGCCCGCACGCTGATCGTCGAGGAGAACCGGCTGTCGCATCCGACCGCGATGATGCCGCCACCACCCGATCCACCACCGCCGAGCGCGCCACCGACCTGACGCCCGTCCTCCGGGCGGGTCGGCCCGGCCGTCCGGTGCCGGCCCCGCGCGGGGCTCACCCCCGCGCGGTGTGCCACTTGACGATCGGGGCGGCCCGCTCCCGTACGTCCGTCCACCCACCGTCGACCCGGTGGACCACGATGCCGCCGGTGCGCAGTCCGTTCGGCTCGGCGTGCACCGGGTCGAGCAGAGTGGACAGATCCGAGATGGTGGGGTTGTGTCCGATCAGCAACACCGTCCTCGTGGCGGGATCCGTGGCGCGGACCAGGTCCAGGAGGTCGCTGGCGCGCCCGCGGTAGACCTGCGGCTCGTACCGGACGGTCGGGGCGGCCGTCCCGGCGGCGTCGGCGGCGGGCTCGCCCGGCAGCGGCAGCGTCGGAGGCGCCGCCATGCCGAGCGCGACGTCGTGCCAGGTCTGCCGGGCGCGTTTCGTCGGTGAGCAGATGACCGTCGTCGGCAGGTAGCCAGCGGACCGCAGCCAGGCCCCGGCCGCCGCGGCGTCGGCGTGGCCCCTGGCGGTCAGCGGCCGGTCGGCGTCGGCGCCGCCGGTCGCCGACTCGGCCGTCGCGTGCCGCAGCAGCACGAGGTGGCGTACCGGCCGGCCGTCACCGGGCGTTTCGACCTGGTCGTCGGTCACGGGCTCACCCTCCTTCGAAGGGGTACGGTCGCCACCCGCCCAGGCTCTCACGTCCGGGCCGGGACGCGCCCCCGGTTCAGACGAAGAGCGCGAGGTAGACCGCCACGTGGTGACAGACGGCCGCGACCAGGGTGCAGGCGTGGAAGAACTCGTGGTGGCCGAAGGTCCTGGGCCAGGGGTTGGGCCGCCGCAGGGCGTAGCAGATCGCCCCGATGCTGTACGCCGCCCCTCCCGAGAGCAGCAGCACCAGGACCGTGACGCCACCGCGGTGCAGGATGTCCGGCAGCACCGCCACCGCGACCCAGCCCAGTGCGAGGTAGAGCGGCGCGGAGACCCACCGCGGCGCGCCCGGCCAGACGAGCGTGACGACCACCCCGGCCGCCGCGCCGATCCAGACGGTCAGCAGCAGGACGGTCCCCTTCGGCGCGTCGAGCACCAGCAGGCAGAAGGGCGTGTACGTGCCGGCGATGAACACGAAGATCATCGAGTGGTCCATCCGCCGCATCAGCCGGTAGCCCCGCTCCGACCACACGCGACGGTGGTAGAGGGCGCTGGTGCCGAACAGCGCGCAGACCGTGACGCTGTAGAGGGCGCAGCACACCAGTGGTGTCCACCCGGGACGCGCGGCGGCGACCGCGGACAGCACGGTTCCGGCGGCGAGCGCGACGAAGAACGCGTACGCGTGAAGCCAACCGCGCATCCGTGGCTTGCCGAGGTCGGTGGGGCGCGGCCGGACGGGGGTCGAGGTGGTCACCCCGACAGGTTACGGCAGCGTAGGTTACCTGTAAGTAGTGTGATCGGTCACCCCGACCGCGGGCACCGTGCCACCGGCCGTCCCGCACCGGACGGGGCGTCCGGTGCCGGACGGCTCCCGACCACCCGGTACGGCTCAGCGATCCAGACCGCGCAGCACGAGCGGCAGCCGGCGCGCCCCGTCCGGGGTGATCCGGACCGGCACCCCCCAGTCCTGCCGGGTCAGGTGGCAGGCGGCGTGCTCGGCCTCCGCGTCGCAGGTCGCCGCCTGGGCGACGACCTGGAGCACGCCGGCGCTCACCTGGTCGTTCAGCACCAGCCGGCGGGAGAGCTCCGTGCCGACGCCGGCCCCGTCGAGCAGCAACTCCGGCGGCGACGCCGACACCTCCAGCCGGGTCGACGGGCCGAACGAGGAGTCCAGCTTCTGTCCGGGCGGCGGCTCGAAGATCACGTCGAGGGTGAGCTCACCGGCGGCGAGGTCGGTCGGCGGGCGTTCCGTCCGGTGCCGGGCCCCGTCGACGGTCACCCCGGCCGCCGCCAGCGCCCCCGGGGCCAGCCGGGTCAGCCGGTGCGCCGCCGACTCGACCACCAACACCCCGCCGTCGTCGGTGCGGACCAGGTCACTCGGCTCCGCCAGCCCGTCGGCCACCGTCGACACCAGCGCCGTCGCCGGGTCGTACCGCCGAACGGCGCCGTTGTACGTGTCGGCGACCAGTACCGATCCGTCCGGCAGCGCGCAGACCCCGAGCGGGTGCTGGAAGAGCGCCTGGTCGGCCGGGCCGTCCACGTGCCCGAAGTCGAAGAGGCCCTGTCCCACGGCGGTGTGCAGCACCCCGTCCTCGACCCACCGCAGGGCGCTGGTCTCGCTGTCCACGAGCCAGAGCCGGCGGCCGTCGGGCGAGACCGACAGACCGGAGGGCTGGGCCAGCCAGACGTCCGGCAGCGGGCCGTCCCGCAGCGCCTCGACCGTGGTGCCGGCGTACACCCCGACGGTCCGCTGCACCGGGTCGAACCACCAGAGCTGGTGGATGCCGGCCATCGCGATGACGACCCGGTCGTCGTACCAGGCCAGGTCCCACGGGGAGGAAAGGTCGGCGGTGAGGGCGTCGTGCGCGTGGTCGTCGACCGTCGAGCGCCACTGCCGCCCGGAACCGGCGACCGTGACCACCTCTCCGGTCGCCAGCCGGATGCCCCGCAGCAGGTGGTTGACGGTGTCGGCGACCACGACGTCGTAGCCGGCGATCTCCGCGACGTGCGCGGGGAGCCGGCAGAGCCCCTGTGGCTCGGAGAACCGGGCCAGCTCGGCCGGCCCGTCGGCCCGGCCCCGCGTACCGGAGCCGATCCGGCGCAGCAGGGTCTCGCCGTCGGCGGCCAGCTCCACCACCGAGTGCCGGGCCGAGTCGGAGACGAGGAACGTGCCGCCGTCCAGCGGGACGACCTTGCCGGGGAAGCGCAGCACGCTGGTGGGTTCGGCGGGCGGAACGTACGGGCCGTCGCCCCGGTGCAGGGTGCCCCTCGCCTCGTGGGTGGCGATCAGCTCGTCGATCAGCCGGGAGAGCCCCTCGGCGTGCCCCTCGCCGGCCATCGAGGCGACGACGTACCCCTCGGGGTCGATGACGCTCAGCGTCGGCCACGCCTTCGCGGCGTACTGCTGCCAGGTGAGCAACTCGGGATCGTCGAGGACCGGGTGGTGCACGCCGTAGCGCTCCACGGCGGCGGCGAGGGCGTCCGGGTCGCGCTCGTGCGCGAACTTCGGCGAGTGGACCCCGATCACCACCAGGACGTCGCCGTACTTCTCCTCGAGCGGGCGCAGCTCGTCCAGCACGTGGAGGCAGTTGATGCAGCAGAACGTCCAGAAGTCCAGGATGACGATCTTGCCGCGGACGTCCGCCAGGGTCAGCGCCCGGCCGCCGGTGTTGAGCCAGCCCCGGCCGCGAAGCTCCGGTGCCCGTACCCGTGCAGTCATGCCGACATCCTGCCCGACCGGGGTGCCCGGCCCGCCTCCGGACCGGTTCCGGGCGGCGCTCGTCACCCTGCCGGGGACCAACCCGGACGGCGCCTGGCGGCAGGCCGGGGGCGTCGCGTTCTCGGCCGCCCGACGGTTCCACCGCCGGACGTGACGGTGCCCCCGCCACCGGGTGGGCCGGCGGCGGGGGCACCGGGTGAGGGCTGCGGTCAGTCGGCGTCCGCGGCCGGCTTGAGGCAGAGCACCTCCTTCTTGTCGCCGGGCAACGCGATCGTCGGCTGTGTCGGGTCCTCGCACTTCGACGCGTCGTCGACCTTGGAGACGACCTTGAACACGCCGTCCTCGCCGCAGTCGGCGGGCACCGGCCTGTTGTTCGAGTTCTTGACGCAGACGCCCACCCTCGGGACGTACCCGGACGACTCCGATTCGCCGCCCATCTTGCCCAGTGCCCAGAGGGTGCCGAGCGGAATGGCGAGCAGCAGCACCGCGGCGGTCAGCACCAGGAGCAGCACCCTGCCGTTGCGGACCTGCGGCGGCGGCGGTTCGGACGCCGACTCCGACGGTGGCTCCTCGCGCTTGAAGGAGTCGAACTTCGCCTGCTCGGCGTCGTCCGAGCTGTCCCAGCCCGCGCCGGGCGCGGGGCCCGGCCCGTACGACCCGCCCGGCGTCCCCGGCGACGCGTAGGCCGGTGCCGGCCCGCCGGGGGGTGCGCCGAACGGCGCCGGTGAGCCGGGACGGTCGCCGTCCATCCCACCGTGCGGCGGCCCCGCCGGGCCGGTGGGGAACGGGCCGGCGGGCCCGCCGCGGTCGGCCGGGTCACCGAAGGGCGGGTTGCCCGGTCCCGGCGGTGGCCCACCCGGGTGGAAGGCGCCGCCCGGTCCGAAGGGATCTCCGGGTCGGCTGCCTGTCGTGGGCGCGAACGGGTCGTCCGGTCGGCTGCCGGGGGCGGGTGGGAACGGGTCGTCCGGTCGGCTGCCGGGGGCGGGTGGGAACGGATCGTCCGGCCGGTTGCCGGCTGCGGGTGGGAACGGATCGCCGGGGTCGGGTCGGCTGGCGTCGAAGGGACCGCCAGGTCGGTGCCGGTCACCGGGACCGAACGGGTCCGCTCCGAAGCCCGGTCCGAACCCGCCCCCGTCCGCGCCGGGACCGCTCCTGGCGCCGGGAGGGCCACCCGGCCCTGCTCCGAAGGGGTCGTCCCGACCGGGCTGGTCCCCCGGCCCTCCGAAGGCACCGGCGGGACCGGGATAGGCGCCCGGAGCGGAATCCGCCGACCGCTGGTGTGGTACCGCCGCCGGCGGCAGGCCGGCGCCCGGCATCGCCGCCGGGGCCGGTCCCGACGGCGGGGCGGCGTAGGGCTCGCGGGTGGCCCCCGGGCCGGCCTGTGCCGGAGGCATGCCGTAGATGCCGGTCCCCGGCGCAGGTCCGGCCTCGCCGGCCGGCGAACGCTCCGGCTCCCGGCCCTGCTCGGTCGCGCCGGGCTGTTCGACGTCGTCCGGGTTGATCGGGCGGCCGTACACCCGGGGCTGCGGAGCCGGCATCGCCGCCATGGCGGCGGGGTCGGACGGTGGGGCGATGCGGCTGCCGGGAGGCGCGGCGGCGCTGCCGGACACCGCACGGCCGGAGGCGAGCCGGGCCGGTTCCGGCTCCGCGGGTCCCACCCCCGGTGCGGCGGCCGCGGACTCGACCGGAGGGCGGGGTTGGGGTACGTGGGGTGCGGGCGACTGCGGGGCGGCCTCCGCCGGGCCCGACGGGAAGCCGCCG
This sequence comes from uncultured Micromonospora sp., assembly GCA_937951935.1. Classification (GTDB taxonomy): domain Bacteria; phylum Actinomycetota; class Actinomycetes; order Mycobacteriales; family Micromonosporaceae; genus Plantactinospora. The sequence goes on from CALGAM010000025.1 coordinate 16,988, forward strand.
GGCGTCCACGCATCCGACTCCCGGCCACCGGGCGCGACATCGGCCGGTGGCGCCACCTCGGCAGGCGGGGTGTAGCCGGCCGGGGGGTCGGCGGCGAGACTGGCTCCGGGGATTCGGGTCTCCTGTGGCGGCAGCGGTACGGCGTTCGCCGGGTTGATCCCCGGCCCCGCGGCCGGCTGGTATCCGGCACCGGAACCTCCGGGCGTGCCGCCGTCGAACGGCGCGCCCCGCTCGAACGGCGGGTTGGGCTCGAACGGCGGACGGGACGGTTCGAAGGTGGGCGATCCGGTCGCGCCGGCCGGAGCGCCGCCCGGGGTCGCGACCGGCGGCGACCAGGCCGGTGGCTGCGGCGCCCAGGTGGAGGGCGGTGGGAAGCCGCCGGCCGACGGGTTCGGGTCGGCCGGGCGGGACCCGGACGACGGTGCCGGCGACCCCGCCGGCTCCGACGGGGACGGGGCGGAGCCCCACGCCTCGTTCGCCGGCCACGGTCCGGGCGCGGCGGCGGGGGGTCGCTGTGGCAGGGGGGAACTCGGCGGGAGGTCCTGCGGCGGGGCCGTGCCGGCGTGTCCGGCCGGACCGGGAGGCCCGCCCGGAGCCGGGGCGGCCCCCCACTCCGGAGGGAACCCGCCCGGGTCGCCGTCGGTGCGGACCGGCGCACCCGGACCCGCTCCCCAGGTGCCGTCCGCCGGGGCGCCGCCTCCGACGCCCGGGGTGTTCCAGGCCTGCGTGCCGGGCTGACCGGCGGCGGAAGCGTCCCAGGGGCTCGAACCGCTGGCGCTGCCGGTCGAGGGCGGCGGGGGTGCCCAACCGAAATCGGGCGGCGGGGAGCCGGCACCCTGGGGCGGGAACCGGTCGTCGTGGGGTGCGTTGCTTCCGTAAGGGGCTGGGTTTGCGGCGCCTGGCGCAGCCTCGTCCGGCCGGCGGCCGGGGTGCTGCGGGTCCTCGGACGTCATGCGCGCGCCTCCTCAATCACATGTCGGCCGCGCCGATCTCGCGCGCCGTCTCTCCGGCCCGTGGCCGGGGAAAACCGGTGCCGAGCCGGCTGGGCAAGCTTCTCGCACCGAAGCCGATCGAGACCGGCGCCGCTCCGAGCAGCGCCGATCGCCGGCCCCGGTGGAACGAGCGCATCAAGCTGTCGCGGTCGCCCGAATGCCCGGGCGGCCGGTCGGGCGACGACCAGGCCCCACCGTACCGGGCGGCGCACAGGCGACGAAATCCCGGTCGCCCGTCGGCAACCACCGAACGCGGTCGGTTGTGGACGCTGGGTCGACGAGATCGGGGCGTGCCGGCCCGCGCGTTGCCGCCCTGTCAACCTTCCGACGCGTGTCGCCGGTCAGGCCTGGCAACGGCTGCCGGCCGCGGACGGCGCACGACGGCAGCGAGACGTCGACGGCCCGCCCGGAGCGACCGGGCGGGCCGTCGACGAGGAGATGGCGAAGAGAGAGTCTGTCGTGGTCAGCCGTAGAACCGCTGCGCGGCGATCAGGATCTCGTCCCGCACGGCGGGCGAGTCGGTGGCCCGCAGCGCGCGCTCGATCGCCCGCGCCTGGCGCGCGTGGTTCCGGCGCTCACGGAATCGCTTGATCATCTTCATGGTTGTCGTGCCCCCTGTGGTTTGGTCCGCTTCGCGTCTGCATCTCCATTGAACCGCGCCGTACGCATGATCGCCAACGATTGTTAGGTGAGATCGGACACTGGCCGAAGAATCAAAGGTGGCCGGAGTCGACTGGTGATGATTCTTCGTGACCAAATGGAAACAGCCGGTGTGCGTCCGGGGTGGCCCGGAGCACACCGGCTGTCCGGTGCACGGGCCGGGCGGTGCGGCGTACCGCCCGGCGAGGACGGCGCGTCAGGTCCAGCTCAGCAGCGCCGTCTCCGGATCGGTGAGGAAGTCGCCGACGTCACGCAGGAACCGCGACCCCAGCTCGCCGTCGATGATCCGGTGGTCGAAGGAGAGGCTGAGGGTGCACACCTGCCGGATGCGGATCTCGCCCTCGTGCACCCAGGGCATCTCCCGCACCGCGCCGAAGGCCAGGATCGCCGCCTCCCCGGGCGGGAGGATCGGCGTGCCGGCGTCGACGCCGAAGACGCCGACGTTGGTGATGGTGAACGTCCCGCCGGACATGTCCGACGGTGCGGTCCGGCCCGCCTTCGCGGTGGCGACCAGTTCGTTCAGCGCGTCGGCCAGTTCGCGCAGGGTGAGCCGGCCGGCGTCCTTGATGTTCGGCACGATCAGGCCGCGCTCGGTGGCGGCGGCGATGCCGAGGTTGACGTACTCCTTGACCACGATCTCGTCGCCGGCCCAGGTCGAGTTGACCATCGGATGCCGGCGGAGCGCCAGGAGCACCGCCTTCGCCACCAGCAGCAGCGGGGAGAGCCGGACGTCCCGCCACTCCCGCAGCTGGCGCAGCCGGTCCAGCGCCCTCATCGACCGCGTCATGTCGATCGTGAGGAACTCGGTGACGTGCGGCGCGGTGAACGCCGAGGCCACCATGTTCTGCGCGGTCAGCTTCCGGACGCCCCTGACCGGGATGCGCTGCTCCCGGTCCGGTCCGAAGGCCGGCGCCGCGGCGCCGCCTCCCACCACGGTCGCCGGTGCCGCCACCAGTTGGGCCGCCGCCCGGTGGACGTCGTCCCGGGTGATCGACCCGAGCGGGCCCGTCCCGGTGACCGTGCCCAGGTCCACGCCGAGATCCTTGGCGAGCTTGCGGACCGGCGGTTTCGCCAGGACGGGGGCGTTCCGAACGCCGGCGGGCGCCGCCGGGGCGGGCGCCGGCGAGGCGGCCGGGACGACCGGGGCGGGCGCCGGTGCGGCGGTGGCGGCCGGGGCCACCGCCACCGGAGCCGGCGGCGTGGCCGGCCGGGCGACGGGCGTCGCCGTGGCCTTCCGGGGCCGCCGCTTCGCGGCACCGGTCTTCGGGCCGTACCCGACCAACACGGCCGTCCGGCCGCCCGGTGCGGGACCGCCGATCAGCCCAGGCTCGACAGGACTCTCCTCGGACGCCAGCTCGACGGCGGCGAGCGAGGCCGCCGACGGCGCCGGCAGGTCACCGGCGTCGGGGTCGGTGTCGACGGCGAAGATCGGCGTGCCGACGTCCACCACCGCACCCTCCGGGTGGAAGATCGCGGTGATCCGGCCGGCCCACTTCGCCGGGATCTCGACCGCCGCCTTGGCGGTCTCGACCTCGACCACCGGCTGGTTCAGCTCGACGACGTCACCGACCTGCACCAACCACTTGAGAATCTCGCCCTCGGTCAGTCCTTCGCCGAGGTCGGGCAGGGGAAACTCCCGGACGCGCGACATCGGCCTCACCACCCGAAGGAGCGGTCGACGGCCTCGAGCACCCGGTCGAGGTTGGGCAGGTACTCCTCCTCCAGCCGGGCGGGCGGGTACGGCGTGTCGAACCCGGTGACCCGCAGGACCGGAGCCTCCAGGGAGTAGAAGCACTCCTCGGTGATCCGCGCGGCGATCTCGGCACCGAGACCGACGTTGCTCGGCGCCTCGTGCACCACCACGCACCGTCCGGTCCGGCGGACCGACTCGTACACGGGGGCGAGATCCAGCGGAGAGAGCGTGCGCAGGTCGATCACCTCAAGGTCGCGCCCGTCCTCCTCAGCCGCGGTCGCCGCGTCCAGCGCGGTGCGCACCATCGGCCCGTAGGCCAGCAGGGTGGCGTCCCGGCCCGGCCGGACCACCCGCGCGGCGTGCAGCGGGTACGCCTCGTCCAGCGGGGTGTCCAGCTCCACCGTGCCCTTCTCGTGGTAGCGCCGCTTCGGCTCGAGGAAGATCACCGGGTCGTCCGAGATGACCGCCTGCTGGATCATCGTGTACGCGTCCTGCGGGTTGGAGCAGGAGACGACCTTGAGCCCGGCGGTGTGCGCGAAGTACGCCTCCGGGGACTCCGAGTGGTGCTCGACCGCACCGATGCCGCCCCCGTAGGGGATCCGGATGACCATCGGCACCCGGACCTTGCCCTGCGAGCGGTAGTGCATCTTCGCCACCTGCGACACGATCTGGTCGTACGCCGGGTAGACGAAGCCGTCGAACTGGATCTCGCAGATCGGTCGGTAGCCGCGGAGGGAGAGGCCGACCGCGGTGCCGATGATGCCGGACTCGGCGAGCGGGGTGTCGATCACCCGGTTCTCGCCGAAGTCCTTCTGCAGGCCGTCGGTGATCCGGAAGACGCCGCCGAGCTTGCCGACGTCCTCCCCCATGATGACGACCTTGGGGTCGTTCTCCAGGGCCCGGCGTAGGCCGCGGTTGAGCGCCTTGCCCAGGGTGAGGGTCTCGGTGGCCATCAGTGCACGCTCCCCTCGAACGAGTCCAGGTACCGGGCCATGAATTCGCGCTGGGCGTCCACCTCCGGGGAGCCGTGCGGATACACGTGGTCGAAGAGACTCAACGGTTGCGGGTCCGGCATCGCCAGCACCCGCTCGCGCAGGTTGAGCGCCTCCTGCCTGGCCTGCTCATCCACCTCCGCGAAGAAGGCGTCGTCGGCGATCCGCTCCTTGGTGAGGAACGCCTTGACCCGGGCGATCGGGTCCTTGGCCTGCCACGCCTCGACCTCGCTGGCGATCCGGTAGCGGGTCGGGTCGTCGGTCGTGGTGTGCGCACCCATCCGGTACGTGTACGCCTCGACCAGGGTCGGGCCCTGGCCGTGCCGGGCGTTGTCGAGCGCCGCCCGGGTCACCGCGTACGTGGCGAGCACGTCGTTGCCGTCGACCCGTACCCCCGGGAATCCGAAGCCGGCGGCCCGCTGGTAGAGCGGGATCCGGGTCTGCCGCTCCAGGGGTTCGGAGATCGCGTACTGGTTGTTCTGGCAGAAGAAGACGATCGGGGCGTTGAAGACGGCCGACCAGATGAACGACTCGTTCACGTCGCCCTGGGCGGAGGCGCCGTCGCCGAAGTACGCGATCACCGCCTCGCCGTCGTCACCGCCGGTCCGGCCGTCCATCGCGACGCCCATGGCGTAGCCGGTGGCGTGCAGCGTCTGGGCCCCGATGACGATCGTGTACATGTTGAACTTGAACTCGTTCGGGTCCCAGCCACCGAGATCCACTCCCCGGAACAGCCCCAGCGGCATGATGGGGTCGATGCCCCGGCAGTAGAGCACACCGTGCTCCCGGTACGTCGGGAAGGCCATGTCCTGTGGGCGCAGCGCCCGGCCGGAGCCGACCTGCGCCGCCTCCTGCCCGAGCAGGCTGGCCCAGATGCCGAGCTCGCCCTGTCGCTGCAGCGCGGTGGCCTCGGCGTCCAGCCGCCGGACCAGGACGAGGTCTCGGTAGAGGTTGCGGTATTCCTCGTCGGTGAAGTCGACGCTATATTCGGTACCGTCGATCCAGGTGACCCTGTCGATCCGGTCACCCTCCGGGGTGAGCAGCTGCACGAGATCGTCCGTACTCGTGCTCTTGCCAGAAGCCTTCCTGGACCGGGGTGTGGTGGCCCGCTTGCCGCGGGTCGCGCCCGCGGGATCGCCCTTCGCCATCCCTATCTCCTGTCGTTTGTGCGTCGGCAGCGGGGGTGTCCCGACCGCGTAGCTCGTGCGCCTGTCCGGCCGGTGCCGGACGGGTGATGGCTGCCGCGCCTGGCCCCGGTGGGGGCTGTCGCGCGGCGTGGACCCGGTTCTGGTCGAGCCTGGTCCACCGAGCGCCGGCGCCGCGTCCTGGCCGGTCGCGGGGTACGCGAAGGTCGAGGCCGCGTTGCCGTCGCGTCCATATTCGCAGAGGGGGTGGGCTGAGTTACAGGTCGGTGTCGCGCGGGATTCCGGGCGGCAACAGGCTTCGCCACACATGTGGTGATTTGCTCTGTTATGTCGATGGACTCGTTCGCGACACGATCGCGGACACGCTCCGTAAGGCTGGCCAACGCTGCGTTACTGCGCCATCGTGAGGGGGGCGCCATCGCCGGAAGCGCGGCGAATTGTCGCAGCGTGGCGGCGTTTGCGACGCCCGGCCTCCGCTGGCCGACCGCCCGACGACGAGGAGTGTTCCGGTGCTCGAGAACGGCCACGACGATCCGGCGCCCCGACTGGTGGCCCGCCACCGGAGGTCCGGGGGCACCCACGAGCGGTACCGCCGGGTGACGGGGGTACACCGGGCCGAGGGTCTCGCCGGCCCCACCCGCCGCTACCTCTTCACCGTCGCGATGCTCGCCGGTACCTCGTCGCTGCCGATCCTCGCCGCCATCGGCAGCGGCTCGGCGACGGTCAACGACGGGATGCCCCCCGCCGACAGCGTCCCGTTCGTCCCACCGGCGGACGGCGGGCTGGTCGTACCGCTGCCGACACCGCCGCAGGTCGGTGCGGAGCCGACCGGTCCGGTCGGTTGGCGTCGGCTCCTCGGCCCGGCGGGGTCGATACCGGCTGGTCCGGACACCGCCGCACCGCCGCGCCGCCCGACCGTCGCGGCCCCAACGGCCCTTCCGACCGGGCCGTCGTCGCAGGGGCCGCTCGTCCCGCCCACACCGGAACCGTCGACGCCGGCACCGTCGTCCACCGGGACGGTCCCGGAGCCGAGTGCCTCCGCCTCGGCGCCGACCAGCCCGGAGCCGAGTGGTTCCGCACCGACCAGCCCGGCGCCGGGCAGTCCTGTGCCGGGCAGCCCTGTGCCGAGTGATCCTGTGCCGACCGTTCCTCCGACAACCGGGCCCGGCAGCCCGACTCCCACGCCAACCGACCCGGCACCCCCGTCGGCGACGCCGGACCCCTCCCCGTCCCCCGGCGGACCGCCGCCGACCTCGCCCCGGCCGACCGCGGAGCCCTCGGTGTCGCCCGAGGCGACCGGGGAACCGTCACCGTCGTCGGTCGCGCGGGACTAGCCGACGGGGTCGCCCGGACCACCGTCGGCGCGGGCTGGGCGATGGGCCCACGCGGGGCCGCCGGCCCGGGCACGGGCGCGACGGTCAGCCGCCGCCGGCCGCGGGCCGGAGCATCGGCGGGTGCAGCAGGCGGGCCGGGCCGCGGCGGTAGAGCTGGGCGGGCCGACCCCGGTCCCCCTCGGTCGTCCGTCCGACCGGCTCGACGAAACCGGGGGTGGTGGTGACCTTGCGGTGGAAGTTCCGGGGATCGAGCCGGGTGCCCCAGACCGTCTCGTAGACGGTCCGCAGTCGCGCGATGGTGAACTCCGCCGGGCAGAAGGCGGTGGCCAGCGGTGTGTACTCGAGCTTGGCACGGGCCCGCTCCACCCCGGCGGCGAGGATCACGTCGTGGTCGAACGCGAGGTGGGCGTCGGCGACCCGGGAGACCGGGACCCAGTCGGCAGCCGCCGCGTCGGTGCCGGCCACCGGGGACGGCAGATCCGGCAGCAGGGCCAGGTACGCCACGGTCACCACCCGGCCCCGCGGGTCACGCTTCGGATCACCGTACGAGCCGAGCTGTTCGAGGTGGCCGACCGGCTCGGGAATGCCGGTCTCCTCGGTCAGCTCCCGGGCAGCGGCATCCGACAGGTCCTCGTCGATGCCGACGAACCCGCCCGGCAACGCCCAGCGGCCCTGGTACGGCGGCACGCCGCGCCGGACCAGCAGGACGCAGAGTTCGTCCGCACGCACCGTGAGGACCACCAGGTCCACGGTGACGGCGAACGGCGGGTATTCAGCCATCTGAATTATCACCACCTTGACGAGAAGGTATCACAGCGCTTATCGTCAATGAGACGAGAAATGGGGTGCGCCGACCCCGCAACTCGGATCGAGGTCCGTCGGCCGGCAACGACGGCCCTCTCGGCGGCGCCGGCCTCCGGGCCGGCGCCGCCGCCCGGACCGGCTGGCGGGGGCCAGTCCGGTTCGTACGGGTCACCGGCACCCGACCCGCTCCCCCGGGGCGCGGTCGCCGGTCGCACCCCACCGGGCGAGATCCGCCCGGGCAGCCCGCCCGAGACGACGACGAGGGACGCGGGGGGCCGCCGGCCCGCGCTGCCACGCGGGCCGGCGCGGGCGGAAGCTGTCGACCGTCCAGAAAGCGCGCTCGTCCGGACGATTCATCAGACAGAGACGCCTGACTATGCTGATCTGCCTCGATGCGCCGGTAACCCCGGAATGCGACAGGAGGCAGCGTGGGTCGTACCAGAGGTAGGTGGAGTCGAGCACTGCTGGCCACCGGGCTCGTGACAGCGCTCGTGGTGGTCGCGGCACCCTCACCGGCCCAGGCCAGCATCGGGAGCCTCGGCTCCTGGGTGCTGCGCAGGGCGGTCACGGCCAAGGGCGTGCTGAAGCACGTCAAGGAACTTCAGAAGATCGCGGACCGCAACGGGGGCAACCGGGCCGCCGGCTCGCCCGGCTACGACCGGTCCGTCGACTACGCCGAGAAGGTGTTCCGCAGGGCCGGGTACCGGGTGACCCGACAGCGGTTCACCTTCCAGACCTTCCTGATCAACAGCCCGTCCCGGCTGCAACGGGTCTCGGACCCGACCGGCGACCTGCCACACCGGATCATGAGCTACTCGGGCAGCGCGGACGTCACCGCGCCGGCCAGCGTGCCGGTCGGGGACGCCCTGGGCTGCACGGCCGGGGACTTCGGCGCGGCGAACGCCGGCACGATCGTCCTGATCAGCCGGGGCAGTTGCACCTTCGCGGAGAAGGCGACCAACGCGGCGAACGCGGGTGCGGCGGCGGCCGTCATCTACAACAACACCAGCGGCGACCTCTCCGGCACGCTCGGCAACGGCTACACCCTGGACTTCGCGGTGGTGGGGATCACCCAGGCGCTCGGCCAGGAACTCGTCGCGCAGGTCGCGGCCGGCGGCCTCACCCTGAAGGTCTTCACCGACACCTACCGGGGGACGGCCAGCGCCGAGAACGTTCTGGCGGAGTCGCGCTGGGGCAACCCGAACAACGTGGTGATGGCCGGCGCGCACCTGGACTCCGTGCCGGAGGGGCCGGGGATGAACGACAACGGCAGCGGCAGCGCGGCCCTGCTGGAGATCGCCGAGCAGATGAGCTGGATGCCGACGAGGAACAGGGTCCGGTTCGCGCTCTGGGGTGCCGAGGAGGCGAACCTGGTCGGCTCGACGTACTACGTGGCGAACCTGTCGGCGGCGGAGCGTGACCGCATCGCCCTGTACCTCAACTTCGACATGGTGGGCTCGCCGAACTACGTCCGGTTCGTCTACGACGGGGACAACTCGGCGTTCCCGCCCGGCACCGGCTCGGCAGCCGGACCGCCCGGCTCGGCGGCGATCGAGAAGGTGTTCCACGACTACTTCGCGTCGCAGCGGCTCGCCTCGGCGGAGACGCCGTTCTCCGGACGCAGCGACTACGGACCGTTCATCGCGGCCGGAGTCGACATCCCGTCCGGCGGCCTCTTCACCGGCGCCGAGGGGATCAAGACGGCCGAGGAGGCCGCGGTCTACGGCGGCACGGCGGGGCTGTCCTACGACCCCTGCTACCACCAGGCCTGCGACGACGTCAACAACATCAGCGTCAGGGCCATCGACGAGATGTCCGACGCGATCGCGCACGCGATCATCACCTTCGCCTACGACACCCGGATCCTGAGCGCCCCGACGAGGGGACCGGTCCGGGGCACCACGGCGCCGGCCGGTGCCGGCGGCGGCCTGCACGGCGACCACGAGGTGTCGAGCTGATCCGACCGACCGACCGGGCGGGGCGGCGCGGGCGACCGTGCCGCCCCGTTGCCGTTCGGGGGACGGGTACGGCGGCGGACGCCGGGGTCACCGGGAGGCGGCGGCGAGTGCGGAGCGTGCCTCCGCGTACGCCCGCAACACCCCCCGGACCGGGGTGATGACGTATTCCTGGGCGGCCTGCGCCACCGCATCGTGCATCCGCCCCTCGGCCCGCCACCGTGCCCGGCGTGCGGCCCAGCCGATGACCGGCCTGACCAGCAGTCCGACGAGCACGCCGAGCAACAGCCCACCGAGGAACAGCACGCCGGGCAGCGGCACGACACCGACGTTCGGGTGCTCCAGGGGCGGGAAGCCGAGCGCGCGTACCACGTATCCGAGGACCAGCCAGCCGAGCCCGACCAACGCGGTGACCGTGACCAGCCACTGCACCGCGTTGACCGCTCGCCACCAGGCGGGTGGGCGGTCCAGACCGAGGTCGGTGGTGGTGACGGCCCGATCCAGGGCGTCGGGCAGGTCGGCCAGCCGGGACCGCGCCGCCGCGGTCACCGCCGCCGACCAGGTGGCGGGGAGCGCGGCACCGGCCCGTTCGGCGACCGTCCGGACGGCCAGACCGACGGCCGCGAGCTGCGCCGAGGTCGGCTCCGACACCGAGGCCGCCGGTGTCCGGGGCCGGCCGTCGTCGCCGTGCTCCGGCCGGCCGATCTGATCGTCCGGCCGGGGCAGGCGCAACCGACGCAGCGGATCCGGCCGCAGCCGTTGCCAGGCACGGGCCAGCGGCCAGCCGGTCGCCGCCGCGGCCCGGTGACGGTACGCCTGCTCCGTCGCCTCCGCCACCGCCGACACACCGGCCGCGGTGGCGAGCGCCTCGATGAGCCGCCGCATCGTCGGCCGGTCGACGTCGTCGGCGACCGGTGCGGTTCCGACCAGCCCGGTGAGCGTCTCGACGACGGCGTCCAGGTCGCCGGAGAGCCGGCGCAGCGCCGCCTGTCGTTCGCCCACCGCCCGTTCCAGCGCCTCCCGCAGCGGGGCCGTACCGGCGTCGGTGAGCGCCGAGGTGGCCAGGACCGGAACCCCGGCGAGATCGTCGGCGTCGAGGAGTCGGCGCAGGTCGGCCACGACGCGGGGCACCTCGGCGGGGGGCAGCCGGTCCGTCTGGTTGAGCACCACGACGGTGATGTCGCGGTGGCGGCGGAACTCCTGCAGGTAGCCGCGGTGCAGCGCGCGGTCGGCGTACTTCTGCGGGTCGACCACCCAGACCACGAGGTCGACCAGACCGAGCAGCCGGTCCACCTCCAACCGGTGGGTCCGTTCCACCGAGTCGAGGTCGGGAAGGTCGAGCAGGACCAGGCCGTGCAGGGCCGCCTCGTCGGCACCGTCGAGCGCGCTCTCGCGAACGAACCGGTGCCGGGGCAGGACGCCGACCCAGTCGAGGAGCTGCGCGGCGCCCTCCAGAGGTCCCCAGACGCAGGCGTGGGTGACCCCGGTCGTCGGCCGCCGGACCCCGACCGGGGACATCTCGAACCGGGCCAGCGAGTTGAACAGGCTGGACTTGCCGCTCCCGGTGGCCCCGGCCAGGGCGACCACGGTGTGGTACCGGGAGAGGGACAGCCGGGCACCGGCCCGTTCGACCAGGGTGTGCGCCGCGACGAGCTGGTCGTCGGGGAGGTGACCGTCGACCGCGGTGAGGAAGCGGTGTACCGCCGACAGCCGCTCGACCAGCCGGTCGGCGTCGACCCGGTCGGCCCGGGCGGCGTCGCGGACCCCGCCGAGCATCTCCGTCATCGGCCGGCCTCCCGCTCGTGCCGGCTCATCGGCCCGTCCTCGGGCTGATCGGGTACGTCGGCACGCCGGTGGCGGCCGTCAGCCCGGTCCGGGCACGGGCGGTGTCGACGAGCCGGGCCGCCGCCCGGAGCCGCTCGCCGGGACCGGCGTGGACGCCGACTGCCGCGGTACGGGTCAGGTAGCGCGCCGCCTCGTCGGCGAACAGCTGGTCGACCAGGGCCAGCAGCCGGGTCCGGGCACGGGTCGCCAGGGTACGGATCGCCTGGTCGCCGAAGATCGCTTCGAGGACCTTCTGCGCGGCCACGGTCGTACCGCCGGCGGCCGCCACCTCGATCCCGGTCGGGATGAACGCGGTCGAGGCGAAGACCGCGATCATGACGGCGAGCCCGGTCGCGTTGACCGCGTACGCCGCGCCACGGGCCACCATCCGCCTGCTCTCGCCCTGGCTCCGGACCAGCTCGACCACCTCCTGCTGCCAGTCGCGGACCAGGCGCTCCGCGCGCTCCGGCAGGTCGGCACCGGGTCGGGCCAGGTCGGAGGTGAGCAGCGCCCGCCCCGCCGGGTGTAGCTGCCAGGCCGCGTGGCTCTGCTCGGCAGCGGCGGCGGCGGCCTCCCGCAGCAACGCCACGAGCTGGGACTCGATCGCGGTCCGCAGCTCGGTGTTCGGGGCGGGACGCCGGGTCGCCGCCGCGACGATCCGGTCCCGGATCCGGCCGACCCGGGCCTCCAGGCCACGGAACAGTTCCCCCGCGCCGACGAACTCCTGCCACCGGGTCAGCACCTCACCGCGGAGCAGCCGGCCGTCCCGCAGGCTCTGCTCCACCGAGCGTCGGGCGCTCCGGTACGCCGCGCGGACACCCTCGTCCAGGGTCTGGGCGGCGGTGACCTGCTGGTCGGCGGCGACGGCCAGGCCCTCGACCGCGGGGACGAGCGCGGCGACGGCGCCGTCGAGGGTCTGTCGGATCACGGCCGCGCGGGCGCCCGCGTCCGCGGCGAGGCGGCCGAACCAGGCCCGCAGCGGCTCGGTGAGCCGGTCCGGCAGCAGCCCCTGCCCGTCGACCACGGTCTCGGGGAGCACGAACAGGGGCGCGTCGGCCAGGCCGTGGGCGGCCAGCATCTCCGTCAGGTGCGTGGACACCTCGGTGGCGGCCGCCGGCGGAACCCGGTCCAGGACCAGCGCGATCACGGTCCCGCGCAGCCGCGCCGTGTGCAGCAGCTCCCAGGGGACGGCGTCGGCGTACCGGGCGGCGGTGGTGACGAAGAGCCAGAGGTCGGCCGCGGCGAGCAGTTGGGCGGCCAGGGCGCGGTTGGCGTCGACCACCGAGTCGATGTCCGGCGCGTCCAGGAAGGCGACCCCGGCCGGCAGCGCGGGGGCGGAGACCAGCTGCAGGGCGTCGGGGCGGTCCGTCGGTTCGGTGGTCCGGGTCAGCCCGGGCAGCAGCCTGCCCTGCCGGAACCACGCCGCGTCGAGCGGGTTGCAGACCAGGACCGGTGACCGGGTGGTGGGCCGGAGCACCCCGACGCTGCTGACCCGGGCCTGGACGAGGCTGTTGACCAGCGTCGACTTGCCGACGCCGGTGGAGCCGCCGACGACCACCAGCAGCGGTGCGTCGAGCCGGGCGAGTCGGGGTAGCAGGTAGTCGTCGAGTTGACTGACGAGCGCGGCACCGACCCGGCGGGCCTCGTCGACACCGGGCAGGGGCAGCGGGTACGTCGTGGCGTCGACGGCGGCCCTCAGCTCGACGAGGGCCCGGTGGAGGTCGGACAGCCCTTGGGGCTCGTTCGGTCTGGGGTGGGTGGGCACTGGCGGGGCGTACCTGTCCGGGCCGAAACCGGCGTCACCGTCGTGTCTTCCTGTGCCGACCGTGGACATGCCGAGGCCGGTGGCCAGATCGCCATGGGTCGTCACGGCTAAAGACTGCCCGATCGCTGCAACACAGACAACCGAAACGGAGGGCTCACGGGTGCGCGCCACCTCCCCCGTCCGCCGACCGTGGCCCGCCGATCCCCGCGCTGACCTCTGTCGATGCCGGATCTCGCCCGCCTCGTCATCGGCGTACGGCTTCGGGGCATGGTTGCGTCGATGCGACTCAAGTCTGGCTTTGACGTCGCCGACGGCCGTGGCACTATTGAGTCCAGTCCACTCAACTTGTGGTGGGTGCGTTGCGGGCCGGTGCCCGACACCTGCCGGGTAGCGAAGCGAGGAAGCGAAGATGGCACGTGCGGTCGGAATCGACCTCGGCACGACGAACTCCTGCGTCTGCGTTCTCGAGGGTGGTGAGCCCACCGTCATCGCGAACGCCGAGGGCTCGCGGACGACTCCTTCGATCGTCGCGTTCGCCCGCAACGGCGAGGTGCTCGTCGGTGAGGTCGCCAAGCGCCAGGCGGTGACCAACCCGGATCGGACCATCCGGTCTGTCAAGCGGGAGATCGGCACCAACTGGACCATCGACATCGACGGTAAGAAGTACACGCCTCAGGAGATCTCCGCTCGCACCCTGATGAAGCTCAAGCGGGACGCCGAGGCGTACCTGGGCGAGCGGATCACCGACGCCGTGATCACCGTTCCGGCGTACTTCAACGACGCCCAGCGGCAGGCCACCAAGGAGGCCGGGGAGATCGCCGGCTTCAACGTGCTGCGGATCGTGAACGAGCCGACCGCGGCGGCGCTGGCGTACGGGCTGGACAAGGGCTCCAAGGAGCAGACCGTCCTGGTCTTCGACCTCGGTGGTGGCACCTTCGACGTGTCCCTGCTGGAGATCGGCGAGGGCGTCATCGAGGTGAAGGCCACCAGCGGTGACAACCACCTCGGTGGCGACGACTGGGACCAGCGGATCATCGACCACCTGGTCAAGACCTTCCGCGGCCAGCACGGCGTCGACCTGTCGCAGGACAAGATGGCGATGCAGCGGCTGCGCGAGGCGGCCGAGAAGGCCAAGATCGAGCTGTCCGCCGCCACCACGACCAGCATCAACCTGCCGTACATCACGGCCGGGCCGGCCGGGCCCGACGGCACCCCGTCGGCGCCGCTGCACCTCGACGTGACGCTGACCCGCGCCGAGTTCCAGCGCATGACCCAGGACCTGCTGGACCGCTGCCGGGGCCCGTTCGAGCAGGCGATCAAGGACGCCGGCATCAAGGTCTCCGACGTCGACCACGTCATCCTGGTCGGTGGCTCGACCCGTATGCCGGCCGTCTCCGAGCTGGTCAAGCAGCTCACCGGTCGGGAGCCCAACAAGGGCGTGAACCCCGACGAGGTCGTCGCCGTCGGCGCCGCGCTGCAGGCCGGCGTGCTCAAGGGTGAGGTCAAGGACGTCCTGCTGCTCGACGTGACCCCGCTGAGCCTGGGCATCGAGACCAAGGGCGGCATCTTCACGAAGCTGATCGAGCGGAACACCACCATCCCGACCAAGCGTTCCGAGGTCTTCACCACGGCCGACGACAACCAGCCGTCGGTGCTGATCCAGGTGTTCCAGGGCGAGCGTGACATCGCCGCGTACAACAAGAAGCTCGGTACCTTCGAGCTGACCGGCCTGCCGCCGGCGCCGCGCGGTGTGCCGCAGATCGAGGTCACCTTCGACATCGACGCCAACGGCATCGTGCACGTCAGCGCGAAGGACCTCGGCACCGGCAAGGAACAGTCGATGACCATCACCGGTGGCTCGGCGCTGCCGAAGGAGGACATCGAGCGGATGATGCGGGACGCCCAGGAGCACGCCGAGGAGGACCGGCGGCGGCGCGAGGAGGCGGAGATCCGCAACCGGGCCGAGCAGCTCCAGTGGCAGACCGAGAAGTTCCTCGCCGAGAGCGGCGATAAGCTCCCGAGCGACTCCCGGGACAAGCTCAACGAGGCTCTCGGCGAGCTGCGTGCCGCGCTCGGCGGGACCGACGTGGAGAAGGTCAAGGCGGCGCAGGAGAAGCTGGCCCAGGTTTCCCAGCAGGCCGGATCGCTGCTCTACTCGCAGCAGGCCGAGCAGGGACAGCAGGCGACGGCCGGCGGCACCGGAACCACCGGTGGGGCGAAGGGCGGTGCGGACGACGTGGTGGACGCGGAGATCGTCGACGAGGACGACAAGAAGTGACGCCCGACCACGGCACGCGTGTCGTTGGCCCTACGCACGACGGAGCGAGGTAGTCGCATGACGGATCAGCCACAAGCCGCCGACCCGGGCACCACCGGCTCGGCGCCGGGTGGCTCCGCGCCCGCCGGTACGACCGACGAGCGCATCGTCATCCGGGACAAGCGGAAGATCAAACTAACCGGAAACCCGGCCGGCGAGGCCGGGGCAGGCGACGCGACGGGTGCGACCGGGGCCGGGACCGACGCTGCCAGCGGCGGGAAACCGGTCGTCAAGGACCCGAACCCGGACCCGGAACCGTCGGCCGTCGACGCCGAGCCGGTCATCGCCGCCGGTGAGGTCGACGACACCGAGTCCACGGCGGCGGCCGCGACGGTCGACGATGTGAAGTCGTCCGACAGCGGTCCCGAGGTGGTCGACTCGGTGACCACCGACGGTGGCGCCGAGGCGACCACCGATCCGGCCGCGACCACCGAGCCACCGGCCGGGGCGACCGGCGAGCCGGCGACGTCGGCGATCGACGACGCCGAGGTCGCCGAGGCCCTGGCGTCTGCCGGGCCCGAGGGACCGGTGGTGGACGCCCCTGCCGAGCCGGTCAGCGGTGGCGCCGCACCGGCCGAGGAGCAGCAGCAGGAGGTGGCGGCCCTCAACGCCGAGCTGGAGGCGCTGCGGGCGGAGCTGGAGGAGCGGACCCAGGACCTGCAGCGGGTGACGGCCGAGTACGCCAACTACCGCAAGCGGGTGGAACGGGACCGCGGCCTGGTGGCGAAGGAGACGACGGGTGCCGTGCTGACCGCGCTGCTGCCCGTGCTGGACGACCTGGACCGGGCCCGGGAACACGGTGACCTGGTCGGGCCGTTCGGCGCGGTGGCGGAGCACCTGATCAACACGCTGACGAAGTTCGGTCTCACCCCGTTCGGTGAGAAGGGCGACCCGTTCGACCCGAACCGGCACGAGGCGGTTGCCCACCAGACCTCGACCGAGGTCACCGAGCCGACCTGCGTGGATGTCATGCGCCGCGGCTACCAGCTCGGCGACCGGGTGCTCCGCGCCGCCCTGGTCGCGGTGGCCGACCCGGAGTAGACCGACCGGAAGCACGTGACCCGGGTCAGGAGTTGACACATCCGGCACGTCGTGGTCGAGGTGCCACCCGCGTCCCGCTCCGAGGCGCGCGGGTGGGACCTCGACCACGCGACGGAGGAAGGGGGTGGACGACCGATGAGTTCCAAGGACTGGCTTGAGAAGGACTTCTACGCCGTGCTGGGCGTGGACAGGTCCGCCTCCACGGACGAGATCAAGAAGTCCTATCGCAAGCTGGCCCGGGAGTTGCACCCCGACCGGAACCCCGGCAACGCGCAGGCAGAAGAGCGGTTCAAGGCGGTCTCCGAGGCGTACGAGGTCCTCTCCGACCCGCGCAAGCGCCGGGAGTACGACGAGATGCGCTCGCTGTTCGGCTCGGGCGCGTTCCGGCGCAGCGCACGGGCCGGCGGGCCGGGCGGTGGCTCCCCGTTCGACTTCTCGGACCTGTTCGGCGGGATGGGCCCACCGGGGGCGGGCGACCGCTCCTTCGGCGGGCCGGGATTCTCCGACCTGTTCAGCTCGATCTTCGGCGGTGGACCGACCCGGCCGCGCGGGCCGGCCCGGGGTCGCGACGTCGAGGCCGAGGTGGTGCTCGACTTCGAGGACGCGGTCCGGGGCGTCACCATGCCGCTGACGGTCCGCTCGCCCGGGGTCTGCGACACCTGTCAGGGCAGCGGCGCCAAGCCGGGCACCCTGCCCCGGACCTGCCCGCAGTGCCGCGGGACCGGCATGGTGACCCGCAACCAGGGGTCGTTCAGCTTCTCCGAGCCGTGTCGGGAGTGTCAGGGTGTCGGCACCGTCGTGGACGAGAAGTGCCCGGAGTGCCGGGGCACCGGCGGGGTCACCAAGTCCCGCACCATCAACGTCCGCTTCCCGCCCGGTGTGGCCGACGGGCAGCGGATCCGGCTGGCCGGCCGCGGCGAGCCGGGTGAGCGGGGCGGCCCGGCCGGTGACCTGTACGTGCTGGTCAAGGTCCGTCCCGACGAGCTGTTCGGGCGCAACGGCGACGACCTGACCCTGACCGTGCCGATCACCATCGCCGAGGCGGTCCTCGGTACGGATCTGCGGGTGCCGACCCTGGACGGCGCGGTGACCCTGCGGGTGCCGCCCGGTACGCCGAGCGGTCGGACCCTGCGGGCCCGGGGTCGGGGGGTGGTCCGGCGTGACGGCCGGGCCGGCGACCTGCTGGTCACCGTCGAGATCGTGGTGCCGGAGAAGCTCTCGGCCGAGGCGCGGAAGGCGCTGGAGAAGTTTGCCGCCCTCACCCCGTCGGCGGCACGGGAACATCTCGACGCCCGACGGCGTCGTTTCAACTGACCGGTCTCGCCCAGCGGAGGTGATCGAAGGTGGCTGAGGAGTTCGCGGCCTCCATCGAGCAGGCGTCCGACGCCAAGGTGTTGATGATCTCGGTGGCGGCCCGGATGGCCGGCATGCATCCACAGACCCTCCGCCAGTACGACCGGCTCGGCCTGGTCCAGCCCGGTCGGGCGCCCGGGGGCGGGCGCCGGTACAGCGTGCGCGACGTGGCGCTGCTGCGCGAGGTGCAGCGGCTCAGCCAGGAGGACGGCGTCAACCTCGCCGGCATCAAGCGGATCATCGCGCTCGAACAGCTCGTCGAGGAACTCCAGCAGCGGACGGCTCAGCTGGAGGCGGAGCTTGAGGCCGCCTACCGGCGGGTGGCGGAACTGGAGGCGCTCGGCAATCTGGCCCGGCGGGATCTCGTCCCGACCAGCCGGACCTCGACCGCGCTGGTCGTCTGGCAGCCCAGCCGGTCCTCCGAACCCCGCGCCTGACCGTCCTCGCGCGGGTCGTCCGCGCCGGTTCGATCGGTGCTTGCCGGTTCGGGTGCGGGCCGCCGGCCGGCTGGGTACATTCACCAATGGTGCCGATGCCCGCGTTCCGGACTTTTCGGCACCTTTTGCCGCGGGGCTCGCGCGGGCTCGACGCCGCTGGTGGTCCGGGATCCACGGGGGGTCCCGGCCCACCAGCGAACGGGAGAAGCCCGCAGGCGACGGCCACCGGGGCCGGCGACGTCGCCGGACCGGCCCTAGAGGCGGCGGCTCCGGCGGACCAGTCCGCCCTCGCACCAGTCGTGGTAGTCGAACAGCTCCGGGCGGGACTGCAGTACCCGGGTGTTGTGCGCCCAGATCAGCATCGGCTCGTCGCCCTTGCGCTCGGCCTGCTCGACCAGTTTGCGCAGCCGCCGTCTCGGATGGGCCCGGAACTTCGTCCGGATGCCGTCGGCGGCGTAGATGTAGAGACAGTGCAGCGCGAACCGGCGGGCCGGGCAGGACGGGTCCATCGCCAGGTCGAAGAGGGTCATGATCAGGTGATCCCCGGAGACGAGCAGGTCCCAGTCCTGCGGCATCGTCTCCAGGGGCACGGAGTCGGGCGCGTACGCCCAGGCGCGGAGCTCGGCCGGTGACGGATCCACCGGGTTGGCGAAGCCTCGGAACGTCGGGTTCTGCACGCTCAAGGGGCCGCCTTTCGCTCATGCCACCGCCGGCCACCCGGTGCCGGCGGGCCGGGCAGCCACCGCGGCGACACCGTAACGCGCTGTCGCGGCCGTGGGTAAGGGCGACGATGTGCTACGTCATGAATCTGTTACTTCCCCCGGCCCCGCGAGGGATCTGTGACCGCCGATGCGGTGGCCCGAACCGGACGGACGGTCGAGAGGGCCACGACCGGGCAGCCGGCCGCGGCGGCGCCCCACCGACGGGGTCCGTCGGGGCGCCGCCGCGAGCCGGGCGGTTCACTCCGGAGCCGGTGCCGGCCGCGGGCCGGCCGTGTGCTGGCGCAGCCACCGCTTGAACCAGCCGAAGTCCGGCAGACGGGCCAGCATCGGACCGGTCACGACGGTGATCAGCACGTACGCCGTGGCGAGTGGCCCGATCTCCGGGTTGACCACGGAGGCGCCGACGGCCAGCCCGGCGATGACGATGGAGAACTCGCCCCGGGGGACCAGGGCGAGCCCGGCCCGCCACCGACCGGGCAGGGCGATCCCCACCCGCCTCGCGGCGATGTACCCGGTGAGCACCTTGGTCGCCATGGTGACCACGGCGAGCCCGAACGCCGGCAGCAACACCGGCGGGATCTCCCGGGGGTCGGTCTGCAGGCCGAAGAAGACGAAGAAGACCGCGGCGAACAGGTCCCGCAGGGGGGTGAGCAGTTCGGTGGCGTGATGTGCCACCGGGCCGGAGAGCGCGATCCCGACCAGGAACGCCCCGACCGCGGCCGACACCTGCAACTTGGCGGCGACGCCGGCGACCAGCAGGGTGAGTCCGAGTACGCCGAGCAGCAGCGCCTCGGGGTCCTGGGCGGAGATGACCCGGGAGATGACGGTGCCGTACCGGAGCGCCACCACCAGGACCACGACGACGGTGACGACCGCGATGGCCAGCGAGATGCCGCCGCCGAGCAGGTCCTGCCCGCTGAGGATCGCCGTCACCAGCGGCAGGTAGAGCGCCATGGCCAGGTCCTCGATGACGAGCACCGAGAGGATCACCGGGGTTTCCCGGTTACCGAGCCGGCCCAGGTCGGCCAGGACCTTGGCGATGACCCCGGACGAGGAGACCCAGGTCACGCCGGCCAGGACGACGGCGCCGACCCATCCCCAGCCGAGCAGGAATCCGAGGGCGAGTCCCGGCAGGGCGTTGAGCAGACCGTCGATCAGACCGGCCGGTGCGGCGGCCCGGAGGTTCCCGACCAGCTCGTCGGCCGAGTACTCCAGACCGAGCATGACCAGCAGCAGGATCACGCCGATCTCGGCGCCGACGTGGAAGAACTCCTCGCTGGCGTCCAGCGGCAGCACCCCGCCGTGCCCGAAGGCGAGCCCGGCGAGGAGGTAGAGGGGGATCGGGGAGAGCCCGATCCGCCGGCTGAGCCGGCCGAGCAGCCCGAGACCGAAGAGTAGCGCACCGACCTCGATGAGCAGGATCGTCACGTTTTGCATACGCGTCAGCCGTCCGGATCCGACTCGGCGAGGATCGCGGTGACACCGTCGAGACCCTCACGGGTACCGACCACGACCACCACATCGCCGGCCTCGAACCGGAAGCTGGGATCCGGAGAGGCGATGACCTCGCGCTCCCGGAGTACCGCGACGATGGACGCCCCGGTACGGGTGCGGGCTCGTGTGTCGCCGAGGCGCCGGCCGACGTACCGTGACCCGGCCGGGATCGAGATCTGCTCGGTGAGCAGCCCGGCGGCCTGCTGGCGCAACCCGGAGAGCTGCCCCAGCATCAGCGAGGCGCCGAGGATGTCGGCCAGCGCCTCCGCCTCGTCGTCGGTGAGCGGTATGTCGGCGGTGCAGGAATCCGGATCGTCCGGATCATAGAGCACCAGATCACGCCGGCCGTTGCGGTGTGTGACCACACCGAGCCGGCGCCCGGAGGCGGTCACCACGTCGTGGCGTACCCCGATCCCCGGTAACGCAGTCTGTTCCACACGTACTCGCACGCGGGCAACGGTACCGTGTCCGCCCACGGGCTCTGACCCCGTGTGCCACGTCGGTCGCGGGACCGACACGGCCGCGGCCACGGCGGTCGCGGGTCCGCACCCCGACCGTCGGCCCGGCACCGCCTGCACCGTCCGTGACGTACGGCGGGGTCCCCCGGAGGGTGTCCGGCCACCGCGACGGTCCGCGCGGCCGGCCGACGGTGACGCGCCGGAGGAGAGCGCGTCGGAAGAGAGCTCGGCGGAAGAGAGCGCGACCGAAGAGAGCTCGGCGGAAGAGAGCCGGCGCGCACGCCGCACGGCCCCGGCGCGTCGGGGCCGTCGCCGGGGTGGCCGGCCGTCCCGCCCACCGCTCTCCGGCCGGCGTGCCCGCCCCGGTGATCGACCTCACTGCCGCAGAGTTGAGTGGAATACACTCAACTTCGGTTGTGTCGTCAGTAGTGAGGTCGTTCCCCGCCCGCTTCTGGCGGCGTACGGCCCCGCTGTCGGTGCCGGCCCGTACCCCATGGCCGGCGGGTCCGTGATTGGGAGCTCATGAACGCCGAACGTCTCACCACGAAGAGCCGCGAAGTCATCACCGGCGCGGTCGCGACGGCGAACCAGCGCGGCCACGCCACCGTCGAGCCGTGGCACCTGCTGCTGTCCCTGCTGGACACCGGTGGCTCGACCGCGCCCGGCCTGCTGCGTGCCGTCGGCGCCAACCCGGCGGACATCCGGCGGGCCGCCGCCCGGGCCGTGGAGACCCAGCCGACGGCCCGCGGGGCCAGCGTCGCCGAGCCGAGTCTGTCCCGCGAGTTCGTCAACGCGATCGGCGCGGCGGAGCAGATCGCCCGCCCGCTCGGCGACGAGTACACCTCCACCGAGCACCTGCTGGCCGGGCTGGCCCGGGTCGGCGGCGCGGTCTCCCGACTCCTGAAGGAGGCCGGCGCCACCGAGGAGAACCTGGTCGCCGCCTTCCCCGCGGTGCGTGGCGGGAACCGGCGGGTCACCACCGCCGACCCGGAGCAGACCTACCAGGCGCTCCAGAAGTACGGCGTGGACCTGACCCAGCGCGCCCGTGAGGGCAAGATCGACCCGGTGATCGGCCGGGACGCCGAGATCCGGCGGGTCATCCAGGTGCTCTCCCGGCGGACCAAGAACAACCCGGTGCTGATCGGCGAGCCCGGTGTCGGCAAGACCGCGATCGTCGAGGGGCTGGCCCAGCGGATCGTCGCCGGGGACGTCCCCGAGTCGCTGCGGGACAAGAAGCTCGTCTCCCTCGACCTCGGTGCGATGGTCGCCGGCGCCCAGTACCGTGGCCAGTTCGAGGAACGGCTCAAGTCGGTGCTCGAGGAGATCAAGAACTCCGACGGTCAGGTCATCACCTTCCTCGACGAGCTGCACACCGTGGTCGGCGCCGGCAAGGGCGAGGGCTCGATGGACGCGGGCAACATGCTCAAGCCGATGCTGGCCCGTGGCGAGCTGCGCATGGTCGGCGCGACCACCCTCGACGAGTACCGCGAGCACATCGAGAAGGACCCCGCGCTGGAACGGCGGTTCCAGCCCGTGCTGGTCGGCGAGCCGACGGTCGAGGACACCATCGGTATCCTGCGCGGTCTCAAGGAGCGGTACGAGGTGCACCACGGGGTGCGGATCACCGACGCCGCCCTGGTCGCCGCCGCCGGCCTCTCCGACCGCTACATCACCGACCGGTTCCTGCCGGACAAGGCGATCGACCTGGTCGACGAGGCCGCCTCCCGGCTCCGCATGGAGATCGACTCCCGGCCGGTCGAGGTGGACGAGATCGAGCGGGCGGTGCGCCGCCTGGAGATCGAGGAGATGGCGCTGGCCAAGGAGCCGGACCCGGCCTCGGCCGAGCGGCTGGAGCGGCTGCGCAGGGAGCTGGCGGACAAGCGCGAGCAGCTCACCGCGCTCAGCGAGCGGTGGAAGCTGGAGAAGGAGCACATCACCCGGATCTCCACCACCAAGGAGGAGCTGGAACGGCTCGGCGGCGAGGCCGAGCGGGCCGAGCGGGACGGCGAGCTGGAGCGCGCCGCCGAGCTGCGCTACGGCCGCATCCCGACGCTCAAGGCCGAACTGGCGAAGGCCGAGGCGGCGCTCGCCAAACTGCAGGCCGACGGCGCCATGCTCAAGGAGGAGGTCGGCGCCGACGACATCGCCGCCGTGGTCGCCTCCTGGACCGGCATCCCGGCCGGGCGGCTGATGGAGGGCGAGACCGCCAAGCTGCTCCGCATGGAGGCCTCGCTCGGCACGCGCGTGGTCGGTCAGACCGAGGCGGTCGCCGCGGTCTCCGACGCGGTCCGCCGGGCCCGCGCCGGGGTCGCCGACCCCGACCGTCCCACCGGCAGCTTCCTGTTCCTCGGGCCGACGGGCGTCGGCAAGACCGAGCTGGCCAAGGCGCTCGCCGAGTTCCTCTTCGACGACGAGCGGGCCATGGTCCGCATCGACATGAGCGAGTACGGCGAGAAGCACTCCGTGGCCCGCCTGGTCGGCGCCCCGCCCGGCTACGTCGGGTACGAGGAGGGCGGGCAGCTCACCGAGGCGGTGCGCCGCCGGCCGTACTCGGTGATCCTGCTCGACGAGGTGGAGAAGGCCCACCCGGACGTCTTCGACGTCCTGCTGCAGGTGCTCGACGACGGCCGCCTCACCGACGGCCAGGGGCGGACGGTCGACTTCCGCAACACGATCCTGATCCTGACCTCGAACCTGGGTTCGTCGGTCGTCTCCGACCTGACCCTCGGCGAGGCGGAGCGCAAGGAGGCGGCGCTGGCGGTGGTCCGGTCGCACTTCAAGCCGGAGTTCCTCAACCGGCTGGACGACATCGTGGTCTTCGCCGCCCTCACCGGGCAGGACCTGCGCGGGATCGTGGACATCCAGCTCGACCGGCTCCGGCGCCGGCTCGCCGAGCGACGGCTGGAGCTCGACGTCACCGACGCGGCCCGGGGTTGGCTGGCCGAGCACGGGTACGACCCGATCTACGGCGCCCGGCCGCTGCGCCGCCTGGTCCAGTCGTCGATCGGTGACCAGCTGGCGAGGGCGCTGCTCGCCGGCGAGGTCCGCGACGGCGACACGGTCCGGGTCGACGTGGCGGACGGCCAGGAGAGCCTGACGGTCACCCGAGCCTGAGCACCGTGGCGGCACCCGGCCCACGACCGGGTGCCGCCGGCGTCGCGCCCCACGTTGTTCGGCCGACCGATACGGTGAGAAGCTGATTCGAGCCGTTCCGTCCGCGGAACCCGGCCGAGGGAAGGAGAGTCGTGTCGGTACCAGCACAACCGCCGGCGGCAGCCGCCCGGCCCCGCCCGCCCGTCGTCACCGTCGCCGGTTACCTGCTCCTGCTGGCGGCACTGATGTTCGTCGTGGGCGCGATCGCCGGGCTCGCCACGACCGGTGCCGTCTCCGACGCGCTGCGGGAGGTGTACGCCGGCACCGACCTCGAGGGCGCCGAGACGCTCGCGGTCGTGGCCGTCGTGGTGACCTCCGCGGTGAACCTCCTGATCGCCGCCGGCCTGGTGGTGCTCGCCCTGCTCAACAACCGCGGCAACAACATCTCGCGGATCATCACCTGGGTGGTCGGCGGCCTCGGCATCTGCTGCTCCGGGCTGAGCCTCGGCGGCAGCTCCCTCGGCGGCATGGGTGCCGGCACCCCGTCCGGCGGGGCCAACATCCCGGACCCCGACGAGATCCAGCGCCGGCTGGAGGAGGCGATGCCGTCCTGGGTCCAGCCGGTCAACCTGACGTCCGGGATCCTGGCGCTGCTGGCCCTGCTCGCGGTGGTGGTCCTGCTCGCCCTGCCCGCCTCCAACGCCTACTTCCGGGCTCCGGCGGCGGTGGCGGAACCACCGGTGCCCGGTGCCCCGTACCCGCCGTACCCGGCCACGGGCGCCGAGCCGCCGTACCCGACCACGGGTACCGAGCCGCCGTACCCGCCGTACCCGGGCCAGCAGGGCGGCCAGCCGGGTCAGCCGCCGTCGAGCTGAGCGTCGCCCGGACCGCCCCTCCGCGCGGGCGTGGGCCGTGCCAGACAGTCGCCGTCGTGTGGAGCGTCCGTCCGGGATACGGCCCGGATGACGTCCCACCCCGAGTAGCCGCCGGACGAGGGATCCGTGGTCGCAGCCTCCTTCCGCCGTCGTGGACAGATCCGTCGCCCCGACGGAGCCGGGTCGACACGCCCGGGGCGGGAACATCCGCCCCGGGCGCTGGTCACCGGCGCGACCGCCGGGATCGGGGCCGCCTTCGCCCGGCGGCTCGCCGCCGATGGCCACGACCTGGTGCTGGTGGCCCGGGACGAACGGCGGCTCGCCGACCTCGCCGCCGAGTTGAACGGGCGGTACGGCGGTCGGGTCGAGGTCCTCGCCGCGGACCTGAGCACCGACGAGGGTTGCGGGGTCGCCGAGGACCGGCTCCGCGACCCCGCCGAGCCGGTCGACCTGCTCGTCAACAACGCCGGGATCAGCCTCAACCGCTCCTTCCTCCGCTCGACCGTCGCCGACGAGACCCGGCTGCTGCGGCTGAACGTGCACGCGGTCCTGCGGCTGACCCTCGCCGCGTTGCCGGGGATGACCGAGCGCGGCCACGGCGCAGTGATAAATGTCTCTTCCGTCGCCGGCTTCGGTCCGGTGATGCCCGGGTCGACGTACTCGGCGAGCAAGGCCTGGGTGACCAACTTCAGCGAGTCGGTGGCGCTGTCGGTGCGCCGGTACGGCGTACGGGTGATGGCGCTCTGCCCCGGCTACACCCGCACCGAGTTCCACGACCGGGCCGGCATCGACATGTCGAGGCTGCCGTCCTGGTTGTGGCTGCGCGCCGACGACGTGGTCGAGGCCGCCCTGCGTGACCTGCGGCGGAACCGGACGGTGAGCGTGCCGGACTGGCGCTACAAGGTGGCGGTCTTCGGGTTGCGGCACGCGCCGGCCCGGCTGTGGCGCGCGCTGGCCCGCGACACCCGCGGACGAGTCGACCGCGCGGAGCGCTGACCGACGGGTCCGGGCGCGGCAGGGCGGCGGTCGGGCCGGCCGGAGGCGACCCGGAGATGGGCAAGATTCTGTGCGGAGAGTAGCCGATTATCGGCCCTCCCGGCCACCTCTTCAGCCCGTACGAGCGGCCCCAGGGCCGGGTCGGCCGTTCGGCTCACAGCCTGGCGCAGTACCCTACCGGCCATGGGCGACCACGACGACCTGCGTAAATTCATCACTGACCTTGCCGTGGTCCATGGACGGGTGGTGTTGTCCTCGGGCCGGGAGGCGGACTGGTACGTCGACTTGCGCCGCGTGACGCTCCATCACGCGGCGGCACCGTTGGTTGGTCGGGTCATGCTCGACCTCACGGCCGACTGGGACTTCGACGCGGTCGGTGGTCTGACGCTCGGGGCGGATCCGGTCGCGGTCGCGATGCTGCACGCAGCCGCGGCGCAACAGCGCCGCCTGGACGCGTTCGTGGTGCGCAAGACCGGGAAGACGCATGGTCTGCAGCGCCGGATCGAGGGGCCGGACGTCAGTGGTCGTCGCGTGGTGGCCGTGGAGGACACCTCCACCACGGGCAGTAGCGTGTTGACTGCCGTGGAGGCATTAAAGGAGGCCGGGGCCGTGGTGGTGGGCGTTGCGGTTATTGTTGATCGAGGTGCGGGCGACGCCGTACGAGCCGCCGGATTGCCATACCGGGCAGCCTTTACGTTGGCTGACCTCGGCCTTGTGGCCTAAAAGTTTGCCGATTCGGATCTGCTGATATGCAGGCGGGTCGATGCTGCTGGTGGAAGGATGGAATACGTGGGAACTGCGTTGGCCGAAATGACTATGCCTCAGATCTCGCCGCTAGCCGGCGAGCCGATCGAGCGCGCCGACGCCGAGCGGCTCGCGGGGGTCCTCAAGGCCCTCGCCGACCCCGCCCGGCTGCGGCTGCTCAGCCTCATCCAGTCGGCGCCGGAGGGCGAAGCGTGCGTGTGTGACCTCACCGCGCCGCTGGGCCTCTCCCAGCCGACAGTGAGCCACCACCTCCGCATCCTCACCGAGGCCGGCCTGCTGGAGCGGGAGAAGCGGGGCGTGTGGGCTTACTACCGTCTGGTACCGAGCGCGATCGCGACGATCGCCGACCTGCTGACCCCGCCGCGTAAGCGGGCCACCAAGAAGGCTCGCTGAGTCAGCGTCCGGGCCGTCTGGCGCCATCGGAAGGCGGGGTGGCCGCCAGACGGCCCGGACGCTGGCGGCATGTCGGGATCCTTGCCGGCGGACGGCGTCGTGACCCGTCCGGGTGAACGGTGGGAGCCGTCAGCGGACGATGCCGGCCCGGGGCGTCGCCGGACCGGTCCGGTGGTGCGGTCTGGAGGCGAGAACCGCCCCACCGCCGGGCGGCGACCCGGGTCGGACGTGCGGCGCCGCGCCGGCCCGGCTCGGCCCGTCCCGGTGCGGGCGAACACGGTCTCGGACGGTGCGGATCCGGGACGGGGCACCCACCCCGCCCCATGTCGTGCTGCCCGCGTACGCTCCGCCGCCGGCGGCCGTCGCCCGGCCCGGCCGCCGCGGGCCCGGCCGCGCCGGAGGGTGCGTGCCGGCCGACCCGCAGCGGTGCCGTCGGTCAGGAACGGTGCCGGTGCCGCTTGACCTCGTGGGCGGCGCGCTCCAGCGCGGCGGCCTCCTCGGGCGTCGTGCCCCGCCTGGCGGCAATCCGGGCCTTGAGCAGCTCGATGGCGATCGGGATCACCGAGAACGCGACGATACCGATCAGGATCAGCTCGATGTTGTCCTTCACGAACGAGATCTGGCCGAGGAAGTAGCCGAGCACGGTGACCCCGGTGCCCCACAGGATCCCGCCGACCACGTTGTAGACCACGAAGGTGCGGTACCGCATGCCGCTGATCCCGGCGACGATCGGGGTGAAGGTGCGGACGATCGGCACGAACCGCGCCAGGACGACCGACCGGGCGCCGTACCTCTCGAAGAACTCGTGCGCCTTGACCAGGTTCTCCTGCTTGAACAGCCGGGAGTTGGGTCGGCGGAACAGGGCCGGCCCCACCTTCTTACCGAACGCGTACCCGACCTGGTCCCCGGCGACCGCCGCGACGGTGATCAGCAGGCAGACCAGCCAGAGCGGGTAGGTGATGTACTCCCCGTCGGCGGTGAGCAGGCCGGCGGTGAACAGCAGCGAGTCGCCGGGAAGGAAGAACCCGATCAGCAGGCCCGACTCGGCGAAGACGACGGCGAGGATGCCGAGCAGCCCGAACGTGGAGATCAGCCACTCCGGATCCAGGAAGTCCGGCCCCAGGGCCAGCGTGGTGGTCGACGGCGGCACGAGGAGACCTCCGGAGTCGTGTCTGCGGGCAGGACGAGGGGTCCGCGACCGTGACGGCGGCTACCCCCGCCAGTCTAGGCGGAGCGCCCGTGGCGGATAGCGACGCCACCGGCGGCCGGCGCGTGCCACCGGGCGCCGGTGGCGTCGGACGGGCCGGCCGGCGGGCGACCCCGCGTGGGCCGGAGCCGGGTGACGGCGCCGGACCCGGCGGAACGGGGCCGGCTACAGGCGCGGGTCGACCGGTTCCGACTCGCAGGCGAGGATCGCGAAGACCAGCTCGTGCCGACGCCACAGCGGGGCCTTCTCGGCCAGCAGCTGCAGCGCCGCGAGGCCGAGCCCGTGCTCCCGCAGGGCCAGACCGCGCTTGCGACCCAGCGAGCGGTGCCGGAGCGCGGCGAGCCGCTCCGGCTCGGCGTACTCCGGGCCGTAGATGATCCGCAGGTAGTCCCGGCCGCGGCACTTGACGCCCGGCTGCACCAGGCGCCCCCGCGCGTCCCGGGCGGCCAGCCCGGCGTACGGCTTGACCACCATCCCCTCGCCACCCGCCTCGGTCAGCTCCAGCCACCAGTCCGTCGCCGCGGCCACCGCCGCCTCGTCGGCGAGGTCGACGACCCGGCGCCGGGTCGGTACGAAGAACTCCGGGTCGGCCTCGTGCAGCCGGTCGGCGAGGGCCAGGTGCCACCCGTGGTCGCGATCGGCGTGGGACCGTCCCTCGCTGGCGAGCACCGCGAAGGGCGCCAGGGTCACCCCGGCCAGCCCGTCGGTCGGCCGGACGTACGACCGGTAGGCGGCGGTGTAGCGGGTCAGGTCGGCTGCGCGGCGGGCCATCCGCTCCCGGAGTTCGGCGACCGGCAGACCGCGCTCGCCCGCGCGGTCCAGCGTCGCCAGCACGGCGGGCAGCGCGGCCCGGCCCGCCGCGCCGACGGCCGCGTAGTGTTCCCGGATCAGGCTGCCCGCCTTCGCCGACCAGGGCAGCAGCTCGCAGTCCAGCAGCAGCCAGTCGGTCTCCAGCTCGGCCCACAGCCCGGCGGTGGTGACGGCGGCGCGTACCCGCGCCAGCAGTTCCCGGTCGAGCGGCTCTCCGAAGAACGGCCGGCCGGTGCGGGTGTAGACCACCCCGTCGCCGGGGCCGAACCGGGTGGCGCCCACCTCGCCGTCCCGGCAGACCAGCACGACGGCCCGGGAGCCCATGTGCTTCTCCTCGCAGACGACCCGGTCCACCCCGGCGGCCCGGTAGTCGGCGAACGCCTGTGCCGGGTGTTCGAGGAAGCCGTCGAGCGGGGAGGTCGAGCAGGGTGCCATCGTCGGGGGCAGCCAGACCAGCCAGCGTGGGTCGACGGCGAAGCGGCTCATCACCTCCAGCGCGGCCGCGGCGTTCTCGGCGGGGATGGTCACGCTCCCGTGGCCGTGGTCGATGTGCCGCCGCCCGGTGACGTCGCGCAGGTCGAGGCCGAGGTGGTCGGCGGCCCGCCCGGCGGGGGGAACGGCCGGACCGCCGGTCGTCCCCGGCGTGGCCGGCGTCGTCCCCGGCGCGGCGGCCGGCACGGCGTGCAACGGCCGGACCGGGGGGTAGTACTCCTTGGCCGCCGGCACCGAGACCAGCTCCCGGGACGGGTAGCGGAGCGCGGTCAGCGCCCCGCCGAAGACGCAGCCGGTGTCGATGCAGATGGTGTTGTTGACCCACTCCGGCGTCGGTGTCGGGGTGTGGCCGTAGACGACGGTCGCGGAGCCCCGGTAGTCCCGGGCCCACGGGTAGCGGACCGGCAGGCCGTACTCGTCGGTCTCGCCGGTGGTCTCGCCGAAGAGCGCGAAGGCGCGGACCCGGCCGGAGGCGCGGCCCTGGTACTCCTCCTTCAGCCCGGCGTGCGCGACCACGAGCCGGCCGCCGTCCAGGACGTAGTGGCTGACCAGCCCGTCGATGAAGTCCGCCACCCGGGCGACGAACGACTCGTCCTCGCCGTCGAGCTGCGCCAGCGTCTCGGCGAGGCCGTGCGAGACCGTGACGTTGCGGCCCCTCAGCTTGCGGAGCAGCTTCTGCTCGTGGTTGCCGGGGACGCACAGCGCGGTGCCGGCGGCGACCATCCCCATCACCAGCCGGAGTACGCCGGGTGAGTCCGGTCCCCGGTCGACCAGGTCGCCGAGGAAGATGGCGGTGCGGCCCTCCGGGTGGGTGGCGTTCACCGGCCGCCCGTCGGCGTCGCGGTGCAGGGTCCAGCCGAGCCGGTCCAGCAGACTCTCCAGCTCGGCCCGACAGCCGTGGACGTCGCCGATGATGTCGAACGGTCCGGTCAGCTCCCTGCGGTCGTTGAAGAGCCTCTGGTAGCGGATCTCGGCGTTCTCGACCTCCTCGACCCCGCGGAGCACGTGTACCTTGCGGAATCCCTCGCGCTCCAGCCGGCCGATGCTGCGCCGCAGGTCACGCTGCATCCGGGTGAGCACCTGGCGGCCGAAGGTGCGGTCCGGGCGGGCCTGGGTACGTTCCCAGCAGACCGACTCCGGAACGTCGAGCACGATCGCCACCGGAAGGACGTCGTGCTCACGGGCGAGGGAGACCAGGGCGGCCCGGGCGTGCTGCTGGAGGTTGGTCGCGTCCACCACGGTCAGCCGGCCCGCCCGCAGCCGCTTGCCGGCGACGTAGTGCAGGACGTCGAAGGCGTCCGAGGAGGCCGACTGGTCGTTCTCGTCGTCGGCGACCATCGCCCGGAACGCGTCCGAGGAGAGGACCTGGGTCGGCGCGAAGTGCCGGCGGGCGAAGGTCGACTTGCCGGAGCCGGAGATGCCGACCAGGGCCACCAGGGCCAGTTCGGGAATGTCCAGCGTGGTCATCGCAGCTCCCTCGGGGTACGCGTGCCGGGTTGGTCGGTGGCGGCGGTGCCCGGCGGCGCGACGGTGGCCGACGGTGGCGCGTCGGCCGGGTGGGGCGCCCGGGAGGTCCGGGTGAAGACGGCGAGTTGGGTGGGGGCACCGACCTCGGGATCCTCGTCGCCGACACCGCTGGTCGAGACCGTGTAGCCGTACGTCGCGCCGACCCGTGCCGCCCAGTCGGCGAACTGCCGACGGCTCCACTCGAAGCGGTGGTCGGCGTGTCGCAGGGCGCCGGGGGCGAGCCCGGGGTAGCGCACGTTGTACTCGACGTTCGGGGTGGTGACCACGACCGTCCCCGGCCGCGCGTGCCCGAACACCGCCGCCTCCAGCGCGGGCAGCCGGGGTGGGTCGACGTGCTCGACCACCTCCATCAGTACGGCCGCGTCGAAGCCGCGGAGCCGGTCGTCGCGGTAGGTCAGCGCGGACTGCCAGAGCCTGATCCGGTCGCGTTGCCGGGCCGGCAGCCGGTCCAGGCGCAGGCGCCGTTCTGCCAGCGCCAGCGCCCGGGGCGAGACGTCGGTGCCGACGATCTCGGTGTAGCGGGGGTTCCTGACCAGTTCGGCCAACAGTGCCCCGCCGCCGCAGCCGAGATCCAGTACCCGGGTCGCGCCGCAGGACTCCAACACCGCGAGGACGGCCGCCCGGCGCCGGGCCGCCAGCGGCTGCCGGTCGACCGCGGCGGGCAGGTGTGCCTCCTCGTCGGAGCCCGGGTCGGCGGCCTCGACGATGGTGTCGAGGTCGCCCGGGTCGTCGGCGAGCCGCAGTTCGGCGAGCCGGGCCAGCGCGGTCTCGGCGAGCGCCCGCCGGTGGGCGAGGTACCGCCGGGTGATCAGGCCCCGCTCCGGGTGCCGGGCCAGCCAGCCCTCGCCGGCCCGCAGCAGCTTGTCGATCTCGTCGGGAGCCACCCAGTAGTGCTTGGCGTCGTCCAGGACGGGCAGCAGGACGTAGAGGTGGTTGAGGGCGTCGGCGAGCCGGAGCGTGCCGGTCAGCGTGAGGTCGACGTACCGGCTGTCACCCCAGTCGGGAAACTCCGGGTCGAGTGGGATCGGTACGGCGCTCACCGTCCAGCCCAGGGGCGCGAACAGCCGGTCGGCCAGCTCCGCCCCGCCGCGGCAGCGCAGCGCCGGCACGCGCAGCTCCAGCGGGATCGGGGTCGCGGCCAGCTCGGGCCGGTCCCTGGAGACCCCGCGCAGCGCCGACCGGAACACGGTGGCGAGCGCCGACGCGAGCAGGCTGGAGGCGGCGTACGGGCGGTCGTTGACGTACTGGCCGAGGGTGAAGCCCTCGGGGGTACCACCCGCGCCCCGGCCGGCCCCGGCCCGGCCGCCGGCGAGGGCCAGCGGGTCCGTGTCGAGCACCAGGGCCGCGGTGCACCGCTCGACGGTGGCCTCCGGGTACAGCACGTACGCGGTACCGGTGGGCATCCGGAACGACTGCACCCGGTCCGGGTGCTTGACCAGGAGGTAGCCCAGGTCCGTGGCGGGCCGGCGGGTGGTGGTGATGGTGACGAGCACCCGGCCATGGTGTCAGGACCCGCCGGTCGTCGTCGCCCCAATTGGTCGTCCCCGCCTTCGGGCGTCTCGACGCGACGGGACACCACACCCCCGCCGACCAGGCCGGATCGCCGGGGGACCCGCCCGCCGCGCCGTCGGCGCAATCT
Organism: uncultured Micromonospora sp.; assembly: GCA_937951935.1. Classification (GTDB taxonomy): domain Bacteria; phylum Actinomycetota; class Actinomycetes; order Mycobacteriales; family Micromonosporaceae; genus Plantactinospora. The sequence continues at coordinate 49,771 of CALGAM010000025.1, forward strand.
TTCGGTCTGTCCGGTCCGTCGGGATAGGAGAAGAGGCCCGGAGGTGTCCGTGACGTACGAGGAGTTCGTCGGCTCCCGGCTCACCGCGTTGCTGCGCTACGCGATGATGCTGACCGGCGATCCGCACCTGGCCCAGGATCTGGTGCAGGAGACGATGGTGCGGGTCCAGCTCAACTGGCGGCGGGTCGTCCGGGCCGACGCGCCCGAGCGGTACGTCCGCCGGATGCTCACCAACCTGTATCTCGACTGGCAGCGCGGGTCGTGGATCCGGCGGGTGTTCCTGCGCGCGGAACCCGACGACACGGTTCCCGCGGCGACGGACCACGTCCAGACGACGGTGGACCGGGACCAGATCTGGAGCTGGCTGGCCCGGTTGCCCCGGCGGCAACGGGCGGCCCTGGTGCTCCGCTACTACGAGGACCTTCCCGACGCGGAGATCGCCGAGGTGCTCGGCTGCGCGGTCGGAACCGTCCGCTCGTCCATCTCGCGGGCACTCGCCACCCTTCGCGCCGAACTTGTGGAGGCCTGACATGAACGACGACTTGCGGCCGGTCGAGGACGCGCTGCGGGCGGCGTTCGCCCGGCAGGAGGAGTCGACGCCCCCCGCCGGTCCGGTGCGCGCGGCGATCGAGGCGGCGGTCAGCCGACGGCGCCGTCGCCGCCGGACCGCCCAGGCCGTCGGGGTGGCGCTCGCCCTGTTCGCCGTCCTCTCGGTGCCGGTGCTCGGCCGGATCGGCACGGCACCGGCGACGCCGGAGCCCGCCGCGCCGTCTCCGACCACGCCCGGGCCGGGCGAACCGGCGGAGCCGCTGGACTTCCTGGTGCTCGGGATCGACGGCGGCGACGGCCGCAGGCACGGCAACCGGGCGGACACCGTGCTGATGGTGCACGTCCCGGCCGACCGCAGCCGGCTCTACCTGATCTCACTCCCGCGCGACCTCGGGGTGGAGATTCCGGGGTACGGCTACGACAAGCTGAACGCCGCCTTCTACCTCGGCAGCCACCGTCCCGGTCAGCGGCCCGACCTGGCGCGGGGGGCGGAGTTGACCGAGCGGACCGTCGCCGCGCTGACCGGGGTGCGCTTCGACGGCACCGCCACCCTGAACTACCAGGGGCTGCGTCAGGTGACCGACGCGGTCGGCGGGGTCGAGGTCTGCCTCCCGGACAGGGTCTCGTCCCGGCACACCGGCCGGGAGTACCCGACCGGCTGCCAACACCTGGACGGGGCACGGGCGCTGGACCTGCTACGACAGCGCGTGGGAATGCCGGAGGGGGCGCACGACCGGGACCGCAACGCGCAGCGTTTCGTGAAGGCGCTGCTGCAGAAGCTCCGCGATCCGGCGATCGCGGACAACCCGGGACGGATCGCGGAGATCCTCGCCGCCGCCGGCACCAACCTGACGCTCCGTCTGGACGGGACGACCGTGCCGGAGTTGGCCGCCACGCTGCGCCCGGTGGCCGCGGCGGAACCGGTGGGGATCGGCTGGACGATCAACCCGGTACGGGGGGTGACCGGGGCCTGGGTCGAGACCCTCGACCCGGCGGAGAGTCACAGCCTCTTCGAGGCGCTGCGCCGGGACAGGCTGGCGGAGTGGGTGGCGCGCCACCCGCACCGGGTGACCGGGTGACGAGACCCGCACCGGGTGACCGGGTGACGAGCGGCGACGGGCGACCGGCACAGGTGCCCGGCGCGCCGGCGCGGGCGGTGGCCTCCTGGGCACGCCCGGCCGTCACGCGGCCCGTTCCGCGCGGACCAGCCGTCACCCGGCTCGCGGGCCCGACCGGTCCCCGGGCGGCGCGCCCCGGCGCGGTCCAATCGTCTCCGGCGTTCCCGGTCGCCCCCGGCGGACGCGGGGGCGACCGGGTCCCCGTCGCCGGTCAGCGGTAGTCGTCGTCCTCGTAGTCGACGATCCGCGACTGTTCGAACGCGTCGTACTCGTCGACCTCCAGGCCCCGGCGGATCTCCACCCAGTCCTCGGCCGTCGGGTCCACGACGGTCGCCTGCTCGACGGCGTCGGCGTCCGGCGCCTCCAGGTCACGTTCGTCCGGAGTCAGGTGGGCGCTGGGGGCGAAGTCCTCGTCGGGCTGGGCCATCTCGTCGGGTTGGGTCATCTCGCCTCCTGCCGCTGGCGCTACCCTCCACCGTACGGGCTCTTCCGCCGCCCGTCTGCCGAGCGCGGTGCCCGCCCGTGCGGGACGGGGCCGTCCCGGGACGGGAACGAGCGGCGCTGTTCGGGTGGCGTAATCGCCCCCCGGATCCGGAACGCATGCCAGGATGGGGCCGTGGGTTTCCTGCTCAGGTTGGTGATCGGCGCGGTCGCGCTGTGGGTCACCAGTCTGGTGGTGCCCGGCATCGAGCTGACCGGTGGGTCCGGCTGGGAGAACGCGCTGACGGTGCTCGTCGTGGCGTTCATCTTCGGCGTCGTCAACGCGGTGCTGAAACCGATCATCCACGTTGTCGGCTGCGTCTTCTACGTGCTGACCCTGGGGCTCTTCGCGCTGGTGGTCAACGCGCTGCTCTTCCTGCTCACCGACTGGATCGCCGGACTGTTCGACCTGCCGTTCGCCATCGACGGCTTCTGGCCGGCCTTCTGGGGCGCCATCGTGATGGCGGTGGTGAGCTGGCTGCTCGGCGTCGTCGTACCGGACCGGTCCGAGCGCTGAGCCGCGGGAAGGGTGGGTTGTGGTGGGACGATCCTCCTGCGGGATACTTCGGGCGGAGGACAGCGCGGTCCGGCGCAGCCATTCAGACAGCGGCCGTCGAGGCCGAGAGCGTTACCAAAGGAGCGTTTGACATGCCCATCGCTTCCCCCGAGGTCTATGCCGAGATGCTGGACCGCGCGAAAGCGGGCCGGTACGCGTACCCCGCGATCAACGTCACGTCCTCGCAGACCCTGAACGCCGCGCTGCGCGGCTTCGCCGACGCGGAGAGCGACGGGATCATCCAGATCTCCACCGGCGGCGCCGAGTACCTCTCCGGTCCCACCATCAAGGACATGGTGACCGGTGCCGTGGCCTTCGCCGCGTACGCCCGGGAGGTGGCCAAGAACTACCCGGTCAACATCGCGCTGCACACCGACCACTGCCCGAAGGAGAAGCTCGACACGTTCGTCCGCCCGCTGTTGGCGCTCTCGAAGGAGCGGGTGGCCCGGGGTGAGGAGCCGCTCTTCCAGTCCCACATGTGGGACGGCTCGGCGGTGCCGTTGACCGAGAACCTCGAGATCGCCGCCCAGCTGCTCGACGAGGCGGCCGCCGCGCACGCGGTGCTGGAGATCGAGGTCGGCGTCGTCGGCGGCGAGGAGGACGGCGTCGAGAACGCGATCAACGAGAAGCTCTACACCACCGTCGAGGACGGCATCGCGATGGTCGACGCGCTCGGCCTCGGCGAGAAGGGCCGCTACATGGCGGCGCTGACCTTCGGCAACGTGCACGGCGTCTACAAGCCCGGCAACGTCAAGCTCCGCCCGGAGATCCTCAACGAGATCCAGCTGGCCGTCGGCGCCAAGTACGGCAAGGGCGACAAGCCGCTCAGCCTGGTCTTCCACGGCGGCTCCGGCTCCCTGCTCTCGGAGATCCGCGAGGCGGTCGACTACGGCGTGGTGAAGATGAACATCGACACCGACACGCAGTACTGCTTCACCCGGCCGGTGGCGGACCACATGTTCCGCAACTACGACGGTGTGCTGAAGGTCGACGGCGAGGTCGGCAACAAGAAGAAGTACGACCCGCGGGTCTGGGGCAGGGAGGCCGAGGCCGGGATGGCGCGGCGGGTCGTCGAGGCGTGCGAGCACCTGCGCTCCACCGGCACCACCCTCGCCAAGTAGTCCCACCGCCCGCATCGAGGACGACACGACCCCGGCTGGCGACCGCGGTACCGGTCGCCGGCCGGGGTCGGGCCCACGGCGGCGGTGAGCGCGCGATCCGCTACGGCGCCGCGGTGAGCAGCCGTACCGCCTCGTGCACGTCGTCGGTGACGTGGATCAGTTTCGTGAGGTCCCCGGCCGGGGAGAGGCGCAGCAGCGGGCGCAGCAGTGCCTCCACCGGCAGGGTCTCGGTCCAGAAGGCCCGGTCCAGGAACACGTACGGGCCGCTGGCGCCGTCGGTGCCGTAGAAGGTCTTGGTCGCCGCCTGGAACACCTCCTGGACGGTGCCGGCCCGGCCGGCGGCGAAGACGATCCCACCCCGGGCCAGCCGCAGGATGGTGTCCTCGCGGATGGCGTTCGAGAAGTACTTCGCGATCCGGCCGGCGAAGAGGTTGGCCGGCTCGTGCCCGTACAGCCAGGTCGGGATCGCCAGACCGCCCTGCCGGGCCCAGTCGGCCGGCCCGGTGCCGGCGGACGCCGTCGCCGTCCGGGCGCGGGGCACGGGCGGGGAGAACCGCGCCCGGACCTGTAGCGCGACCGCGGTGTACGGCTCGTGGTCGGTGAAGTCCGGGGCGCTGGCGAGCAGGTCGATCGCCGCGGTGAGTTCCTCCGCCGAGCGGTCGGCGAGGTAGGCGCCGAGGTTCGCCGCCTCCATCACCCCGGGGCCGCCGCCGGTCACCACCAGCCGGCCGGCCCGGGCCAGTTCCCAGCCGAGCACGGCCGCCCGCCGGTACGCCGAGGTGCCACGCGGTACGGCGTGCCCGCCCATCACCCCGACGACCGAGGTGGGGCCGTGGGTGGCCAGCCAGGACCGGGTGGCGTCGGCGAGCGCGTTGTCGATGGCGTGGTCGTGCAGCCGCTGGGCGAGGGCCTCCCGGATCTCGGGCTGTGCCCCGCCGTGTGCCCGGAAGTGCTCGTAGACCACCGTGTCGTACATCCCGGCGAAGCCGTGCTCGGCGAACCCGGCGGCCAGGTCGTCGGGGGTGTAGAGCCGGGGCGGGTGGATCGGGTACGGCAGCGCGGCGAACGCCGGCACGACGTGCGCCCCCCGGCGCACCACCTCGGCCTCGACCTCCCGCGAGGCGAAGCGACAGCCGACGAAGAGCGTGTCGGTCAGGTCGACGGCGGTCAGGTCCGGAACCGGGTCGAGGTCCAGCCGGAGTCCCTGGATGGTCAGCCCGGCGAGGCTGCCGGCCCGCAGGTGCAGGTCGAGTTCGGCGCGGGACTCGATCTCGTGGGCGGTGTCGTCGTGTGGTTCGAGGACGTCTGCGGGTGGTGGGGTCGGCACATGGTCATCGTGGCGCCACCGGGCAACCGTCCGAGCGTCCGGGGTGGTACGGCGAGAGCCCGGTGACATGGGCCACCGGGCTCTCGGTTACCGGGTCCTGGGGAGGCTCCGGACCTCCATTTGTAGTTCAGGCCGGTGCCGTCCGCACCGGCCGCACGCGTGACAGATCCTCAGCCGTTCAGCCATCGTGCGTGACAGTGGGCGGCTCGCCGACACGCGGCCGGACCAGGTTGAATGGACCGATGCAGAACCTCTTGCCCGAACCACCGGCGACGCTGCTGCCCGCCAACGACGAGGCCGAGGAGGCGGTCACGGCCGCCCGGCAGGCAGACACCGACGAGGCGTACGAGTCGACCGCCGCGCGGTACCCGGCCTACAGCGCGGCCTGGGCGGCACTGGCGGCGCGTGCCCTGGACTCCGGTGAGGTGGTCGCCGCGTACGCCTACGCCCGCACCGGCTACCACCGAGGGCTGGACCAGCTACGCCGCAACGGCTGGAAGGGGCACGGCCCCGTGCCCTGGTCGCACGTGCCGAACCGGGGATTCCTGCGCTGCCTGTACCTGCTGTCCCGGGCGGCGGGTGAGATCGGCGAGGCCGACGAGGCGGCCCGGTGTGCCCAGTTCCTCCGCGACTGCGACCCGGCCGCCGCGGACGCCCTCGCCGGTAGCTGACCGTCCGGCCGCTCCGGGTGCCCTGCCCGCGCGCCCGCATGCTCCCGGGGCCACCCGGGAGCATGCCCACCCGGGGCGGCCGCGCGGGTCGCATCCTCCCGGGGCGGCCGGCGCACACCCCGGCCGTCTGGCGCCCGTCGGGGTCGTCTAGAGCCCCTCGGCGACCGCGGCGGCGATCTTCAGCCAGGCCTCCTTGGTCGCGGACGACAACTGGGCGTACCGGATCGGCTCGCCGGTGTCGATCAGCCGCTCGTACGGCGCCAGCAGCACCGTCCGGGTGCGGGCCGCGAAGTGGCGCTGGATCGGAGGCAGGTCGATCTCCTTGCGCGACGGCGGCATGGAGACCACCGTCACCGCCTGCCGGACGAGCCGCTGCCGGCCACTCTGCTCCAGGTGGTCCAGCATCCGCGCCGCCGTCTCGGCGGAGTCGTTCCGCGCGGACATGGTGACCACGAGCTGGTCGGTGGCGTCGATCGCCGCCTGCCAGTTCTGCGCCCGGACGTTGTTTCCGGTGTCCACGAAGATCAACTTGTAGAAGCGGCTCACCACCTCACGGATCTCCGCGAACGCGGCGGCGGTCAGCATCTCGCCGCCGGTCGCTGACTCGTCCGAGGCGAGGACGTCGAACATCCCCTCACCCTGGGAGCGGACGTACTGGGACAGGTCGCCGACCCGGCCGTGCGCGCCCTTGAACTGGTGCAGGTCGCGCAGCAGGTCCCGGACCGTACGGGAGTGGAAGTCCTGCTGGGCCCGCATGCCGAGGGTGCCCTGGGTCTCGTTGTTGTCCCAGGCCAGCACGTAACCGCCGCGCTTCTGCCCGAACGTCATCGCCAGCAGCAGGATCGCCACGGTCTTGCCGGCGCCGCCCTTCGGGTTGACCACGGTCACCTGCCGCAACCCGCCGAAGTTGCGGCGGATCATCTCGATGTCGTGTCTGATCTCCTGCTCGTGGCGACCGGGAGGGAGCTTGACCAGGCCCAGGGTGGTCTTGTTCAGCGCGGCCCGGACCCCCATCTGGGCGACCGGCTCGGCCGGTCGGGCGGCCCGCCGCCGGGCGAACTCGTCTGCCGTCGGCGTCGCGCCGTCCGGCGTCCAGAGCGGGTCGGAGTAGCTGGGAGCCGGGGGTACCGGCGCGTGGTGCGCGCCGGGTGCCCCCGGGTGCGGCTGCTGCGGCACCGGGACCACCCCGGGCTGCTGCGGTGACGCGCCGGCCGGTCCGGGCACGCCCGGCGGCGGTGGCGGCACCCAGCCCGGCGGTACCGGCGGGTGCCCCGGGTAGCCGGGCGCTGTGGGGTGTCCCGGAGCCGTCGGATACGTCGACGCCGGCGGATACGGCGGCGGCGGATACGGTGCCGGGACGCCCGGCGGTGTGGGCGCCGGCGTCCCGGGCGGGACCGGATACGTCGACACCGGTCGGCCCGGCGGGTACGTGACGCCGCCCATGGACGGCGGGAACGGCCCGACCCGCGTCGTCGGCGGCTCGGGCGGCCCGGCGGTCTCCGCGCCCGTGCCGGCGCCGGCCGGCGCGGAATCCGCCGGCGGCGGGGTGTCGCCCGGCTGTGCCGGGTCGCCGGCCGGCGGTGCGCTCGCCGGTGCCGCGGCCGTGGGGGCGGTGGCCGGTCGCTGCGGTGGCTGTGCCCACGGTGACTCGGCCGGCCGGGGTGCCGTACCGGTCTCGGGCGCGGCGCCCCGGGGGGTCCCGGGCAGGGTGGCGCGTCCGCGTACCGGAGCCGCCCGCCCGGCCTCCGGCGTCGCCGTGGCGGCCTGCGGCGGCGTGGGGGCCGGCGGCGTGTCGCCGCCCGGACCGGCGGTGGTCGGGTCGGTGGCGGCCGGGTCGCCCGACGAGCGGGCCTCGCCGGAGGCGGGGCCGGCGTCGGAGACCGGTGCCGGGGAGTCGGTGGTGGTGGACCCCGGTGCCGCGTCGTCGCCGCGGCCGTCCGGCGGGGCCACGGCGTGCGTCCCGGAGCCGGTGGCGGGTGCGGCGGGCTCGGGGCCGGGGGTGACACTCGCCCTGCCGGCGGCGGAGGGAACGCTGGCCTTGCCGGAGACCCTGGCCTCGGCGGGCCGGGCAGACGTCGGCGTGACGTCCGCCGGCCGGTCGGGCGCATCCGCGGGACCCGGCGTGGTCGACTCCGCCGGACCGCGCTGCTCCGCCGCCCCGGGCGGGTGAAGGACGCCGCCGCCTCCGGCCGGCGCGTGGCCCTGCCCGGGGCGGATCGTCGGCCAGACGTGGGTCGGCGGGTCGATCGACGAGGCGGGAGCCGGTGGGACGGCGGGCGTCGGCGGCGGCGGGACGGCACCGTGCGGTCCCGGGGGTGGCACGGGGGAGACCGGCGCCGGGTACGTCCCGGGCACCGGCGGAGGCGGAGTCACCGGCACCGCCGGCACCACCGGCGTGGCCACGGCACCGGGCCTCGGCGGAACAGCCACGTTCGGAGGCACCGCGGGTACGGGGCCCGGCGGGGTGGCCGCGACCGGGGGCACGGCAGGCGACGGGAAGGGCTGGGGCGACACGGGCTGCGGCACCCCGGCCAGCCCGTTCGGCGTGGCGGGGGCGTCCGTCAGGGGTGGCGGGGTCCAGCTCGAGACGGGGTTGCCCTCGTCCCGCGGCTCGGCAACGATCTCGTCCGGCGGCCACAGCGGCTCGTCCGCCCGGGGCGCCACCGGCACCTGACCCGGCGTGTACGCCCGATCCGCGTGGTCGTCCACCACTGCCTACCTCCCTCCGCCTGGCCGGGTGCGGGTCCGCCTGCCCGCGGCTGTCCTCGCGTCCACAGCGATCGAAGCTGCTGGGGGCACGTCGTGTCAGGGCGCGTCGGTCTGCTTGAGGGGTGTGCCCGACCGTTGACTCCGTCCGGTCACGGAGGTCCCCACCTATAGCCTTCCACAGCGGATCAGCGGTCGTACACCGCCCATGCTCCCGGCTCGATCCACCACGACCGTTTGCGGGTCAGCACCGCGGCCACCCCGTCGTCCAGGAACGGCAGCTCGGGATCCCGGGGGTTGACCGCGACCGCCCGGCCCCGGGCCCGGCGCACCTCCAGGCGTACCCTCCGCCTGCCCCACCGGGACCGGACGACCACCGGGACCGCGACCGCGACCTCGATCCGCCCGTCCGCCGGGTCCGGCGTGGACAGCAGCCGCAGATCGGTCAGCTCGGCGTATCCGCCCGCGTTGCCTATCGCGCAGGCGAGCAGTGGTTCGTCACCGGCGGAGAGCACGGTGTCGTCGACCTCCACCCGCCCGCGCCAGGCCAGCGGCTGACCGTTCTCGTTGGCGGCGCCGAGCAACGCGCCGTCCAGGGTGACCGAGCCTCCGTCGTTGCGCAGCAGGTCCAGGCGGCGTACCCGGCCGTCGAGGACCGCCGCCGCGACCGCCTCCGGCTCCCGGGGCAGCCCCAGCTGTCCGGCCAGGTCCCGCGGGCGGTCCGGCGCCGCCGCCGGCGGGCGGGTCGGGTCCAGCGGAAGTATGCCGATCGGCGGCAGGTCCGGCAGGGTCCGGTTGTCGGCGAGGTCGGCGGGCCGCCGACTCGGCGGCGGGGCGTACCGGCGGACCATGCGGCGGATGACAGCCCGTAACTGAGAGTCACTGGCTGTAGCGACAACGAGTCGGGTCTTGCCGTCGGCGTCCGGCCAGTCGAGGCCGTCCGGGCGAGGTGGTCCGTCGAGCCGGGTCAATACCTTGTCGATCTCCCCGTCGGACCGGGCGGTCACCGTCTCGACCCGGGCGCCCCGGGCGGTGAGCGCGTCGGCGCAGCTCAACACCGGCACCCGGGGGGTGTCGGTGCAGCCGGCCCGGCCGTCTCGCGCGCCGGCGGAGCAGCAGTCCCCGCCCGCTCCGCAGCCTGCGGCGGCGTTCTCACCCTGGGCCAGAGTGAGCAGAACCACGTCGTACACCGGCGGTCGCCTCCTGCCTGCGCCCTGGCCTCTCCCGGCCGGGTGGTCACGTTTTGTTAGCCTGACACCTCGGGCTCGCCACGCGGTCGCCACCTGGCACCCGAGCCCCCTGGAGGCGGGTTAGAGAGATGCCGGCGATCGTGCTTGTCGGTGCCCAGTGGGGCGACGAGGGCAAGGGCAAGGTTACCGACCTGCTGGGTGACCGGGTGGACTATGTCGTCCGCTACTCCGGCGGCAACAACGCCGGGCACACGGTGGTCACCCCGGACGGCCAGAAGTACGCCCTGCACCTGATGCCGTCGGGGGCGCTCTCCCCGAACGCGATCATCGTGATCGGCAACGGTGTCGTGGTCGACCCGAAGGTGCTGCTCACCGAGATCGACGGGCTCGCCGAGCGCGGCGTCGACGTGTCCCGGCTGCGCATCTCCGGCGACGCGCACCTGATCATGCCGCACCACCGGGCACTGGACCGGGTCGTCGAGCGTTACCTCGGCTCCGCCCGGATCGGCACCACGGGGCGCGGCATCGGCCCGACGTACGGCGACAAGGTGGCCCGTACCGGCATCCGGGTGCAGGACCTGCTCGACCCGGGCATCCTGCGCAAGAAGCTGGAACTCGTCCTGCGGGAGAAGAACCAGATCCTGGTCAAGGTCTACAACCG
>CALGAM010000026.1 GCA_937951935.1 uncultured Micromonospora sp.
CGCCGGTCGCCGCCTCGTCGCCCCTGGGTGGTTGCGTCATCGATGTCCCCCATTTCCGACAGACCGACCGCGGTGGTGAATCCCGGTGGCCCCGGTGGCCGCGCGGACGGACGTGGTGCGATGAGTGTGGCCGACGAGCGAGGAGCGGCGGAAGAGCATGGCGGGGCCGACGTGGCGGGAGTAGCGTGTTGCCGCGAGCCCGCCGGGAGACCGGGCCGGCCGGGCGAGACCCCGGGGTGGGACGGGAGGCTCCGCCGCCCCCTCGGCCCGCCCGTAGGCTGACGCCGACGAAGCCCGAGATTGAGGGGGACCTCCAACGATGCAGAAGTGGGAGTACGCCACGGTGCCGCTGCTGGTGCACGCGACGAAGCAGATCCTCGACAACTGGGGCGAGGACGGCTGGGAGTTGGTGGCCGTGGTTCCCGGGCCGAACCCGGAGCAGCTCGTCGCGTACCTCAAGCGGGCGAAGTCGTGACCACCGGACCGCACGGCAAGCTCGCCGAGCTGGGGCTGACCCTTCCCGAGATCGTGCCGCCGCTGGCCGCGTACGTGCCGGCGGTGCAGTCCGGCCGCCTGGTGTACGTCTCCGGCCAGCTGCCGATGGCCGACGGCAAGCTGCTGGCCACCGGCAAGGTGGGTGCGGGGATCTCCGCGGAACAGGCGAAGGATCTCGCCGCCCGGTGCGCCCTCAACGCGCTGGCCGCCATCGACGCGCTGGTGGGGCTGGAGAGCGTGGTGAAGATCGTCAAGGTGACCGGGTTCGTGGCCTCGGCGGAGGGCTTCACCGGCCAGCCGGGCGTGGTGAACGGTGCCTCCGAACTCTTCGGGGCCGTCTTCGGCGAGGCGGGCCGGCACGCGCGCAGCGCGGTCGGGGTCGCCGAACTGCCGCTGGGCGCCCCGGTCGAGATCGAGGTCATCGTCGAGGTGGCCTGAGCCGGGCCGCTGTCGGGCGCCGGTCGTACCATCTCAGCCATGACCCGGCATGTCACCGCGCCCGCAGCGGCCCTGGCCGACCAGCTACCTGGCTGGGCGACGCTGGTCCGGGCACCCAACCCGGGTCCGATGACCCTCGACGGCACCAACACGTGGGTGTTGGGGGTTCCGGGCGCGGACGGGGTGGTGGTCGTCGACCCCGGCCCGCTGGACGAGCGGCACCTGACGGCGGTGGCGGCGCGTGGCCCGGTCGTCGGGGTGCTGCTCACCCACGGTCACCCCGACCACGCCGAGGGGCTGGAGCGGTTCCTGGCGCTGACCGGTGCCGAACGCCTGGACCTCCGCGGCGACCGGCCGACGGTGGAGATCGCCGGCCTGACCGTGCGGTCCCTGGCCACCCCGGGCCACACCGCCGACTCGCTCTGCTTCCTGGTCGAGGCCGGCGGCGAGCAGGCGGTCTTCACCGGGGACACCATCCTCGGCCGGGGCACCACGGTGATCGCGCATCCGGACGGTGATCTCGGGGACTACCTCGACAGCCTGACCGCGCTGACGACGTACGAGCGGATTCCGGCGCTGCCGGGGCACGGTCCGGCGCTGGCCGACTGCGCCGCGGCGGCGCGGTTCTACCTGGCGCACCGGCGGGCTCGGCTCGACCAGGTCCGGCAGGCGGTGGCGGCCGGGGCGCGCAGCGCCGCGGAGGTGGTGGCGAGGATCTACGCCGACGTCGACCGCGCGCTCTGGCCGGCGGCCGAGTGGTCGGTCCGGGCACAGCTCGCCTACCTGGAACGGGAACAGCTCGTCCACCTGGAACGGGAATCAGACAACCCCGAGCACGCGCACCGGGAATCCGGCCCGGGGGCCGGTGGGTTGGACTCAGCGTGACCTGCCCGGTGTGTGGAACCGTCGCCGTACCCGGGGCGCGGTTCTGCCACAACTGCGGAGTCGCGCTCCCCGCCGCCGCCACCCTTCCGGAGGCGGAACGGCGGGTGGTAACGGTCCTTTTTGGCGACTTGTCCGACTTCACCTCCTGGTCGGAGGATCTCGACCCCGAGCGGGTCAGCACGGTCACCGACCGGGTCCTCGCCGCGCTCGCCGGCGCGGTCAAGACCTTCGGCGGCCACGTCGACAAGCTGACCGGCGACGGGATCATGGCGGTCTTCGGCGCGCCGGTCGCCCACGAGGACGACGCCGAACGGGCGGTGCGGGCAGCGCTGTCCATGCAGCGCGCGGTACGACGGGTCCTCGACGACGAGCGGGGCGGCGGTGCCCCGCTCGGGCTGCGGGTCGGACTCAACACCGGTGACGTCGTCGCCGGGGTCCAGGCCTCCATCGAGTACACCGTCATCGGCGACACCGTGAACACCGCCGCCCGGCTGGCCGACGCCGCCGCCGTCGGTGCCGTCTACGCCGGTGCCCGGACGGCGGCGGCGACCCGCCGGGTCGCCTCCTGGCGGCAGTTGCGCCCACTGCGGCTCAAGGGCAAGCGTGAGCCGGTCGAGGCGTACGAGCTGCTGGGTCTGCTGGACGCCCCGGGCACCCGGTCCGGCCTCGGTGACGAGGCCCCGTTCGTCGGCCGGGAGACCGAGCTCGGCCGGATCGCCGGCCGGCTCGCCGAGGTCATCGACCAGGGCCAGCCCCGGGTGCTGCTGATGACCGCCGAGGCGGGGATCGGCAAGAGCCGGTTCGCCGCGGAGGTCGCGCGGCTGGCCGCCGGGTACGAGGTCGGCGCCGGTCGGTACGCGACCCACACCGGTACCCGGGTTCTCTCCGTCCGGTGCGCCGCCTTCGGGGAGCGGCGGCGCCTCGCGCCCCTGGCCGACCTGGTTCGGGCCGCGGTGGGCCTGCCCGACGGCCCGACCACCGCGGTGACCCGGCTGGTGGTCGAGGAGCGGCTGCGCCGGCTGGGCCAGCGGCTCGCCCGGCACCGGCCCGACCCGCCGCCGGTCGCCGTCGACCTGCTGCTCGCCCTGCTCGGCTACGCCGAGCTGCCGCCGGCCACCGGCACCGTGCCGGCCGGACCGGCCGAGTGGTCGGCGAGCGAGACGGCCCCGGCCGCCGACGCGATCCCGGGCGCGGTCGCCGAGCTGCTCAGCGCGCTCGCCGCGGAAACCCCGCTGACCGTGATCGTCGACGACCTGCACGACGCCACCCCGGAGACCGTCGACGCGCTCGGGGTGACCCTCTCCCGGCTCACCGGGCCGGTACTGGTGCTGCTGCTCGGCCGGCCCGAACTGGTCCGGGCGGCCGGGGCGCTGACCCGGGTGGCGGACGCCGAGGTGCACGCGCTGCCGCCGCTGCGCGGTGCCGACGCGGCCCGGCTGCTCACCGCGTACCTGGGCGGCGGGCGGCTGCCCCAGGCCGACGTGGACCGACTGCTCGCCACCGCCCAGGGCAACCCGTTCTACCTCGCCGAGCTGGTCACCCTGCTGATGGAGCGGGGAGCGCTCACCACGGTGCTGGAACCGTCCGGCGCGGCCGGCTCGCCGACGTCCGACCCGTCGGACGCCGCCCGTGGCAGCCGCCGGCCGGGCGCGGAGGTCGGCGCGTCGCGCGCCCGACCGGGTCCCGGCGCCCTGTGGCGGCTGGCGCCCGGCTCGCTCAACAGCCGGCTGCTCTCCCGGGACCTCGCCGCGGTGCTGGCGGCCCGCATCGACACGCTGCCCCCCGAGGCCCGGGCGGTGCTGCGGGACGCGGCGGTGGTGGGGGACACCGTGCCGGCCGGGGCACTGGAGGTGCTGCGGGAGCGCCGGGCCGGCCGGGAGGGCCGGCCCACCGCGGTCGTCAAGGTCGAACTCGAACGCGCCGTCGAGGAGCTGTTGCAACGGCGCATGCTGCACCGCAACCGGGACGGCTACCTCTTCGCCACCCCGTTGATGCGGGAGGCGGCGTACGCCGGGATCGGCAAGGCCGACCTCGCCGAGCGGCACGCCGCTCTCGCCGAGTGGGCCGCGTCGGCTGTCGACGGCCGGCCCGGCCAGCACGGTCGGCTCGGCTCCGGCCCGGTCGGGATGCCGGAGGCGGACCGGGACGCCTTCATCGCCGAGCACGTCGAGCGGGCGACCGCGCTCGCCGACGTGATCAGGCTGCCCGCCGACGCGGCGGCCCGGCGGATCGCCCCGGTCGGGGTGGCCGCCCTCACCCGCTCCGCCCGCCGGGCGCTCGCCGCCGGTGAGCCGGCGCTCGCCGTCGAGTACGCCGAGCGGGCCGAACGGCTCGCCGGTGACGCGGTGCCCGGCGGTGCCCGACTGGTCCACGCCCGGGCACTGCTCCAGGCGGGACGGGTCGCCGACGCGCTCGCCCTGACCGAGAAGATCTGCGCCGAGGCCGGGGACGACGCCGCCGTACGGGCCGGAGCGCTGCTGGTGCTCGGCCAGGCGTACCAGGCCCAGGGCGACCAGGCCCGGGCGGTGGACACCTGGCAGGAGGCGCTGCGGGTGGCGACCGAGGCCGAGCTGCCCGGCCCCCGGGCCTCGGCGATGCGCCGGCTGGGCATGGTGGACTTCGTCGCCGGCCGGCTCAGCCGGGCGAGCAGCCGGTTCGCCGGGGCGTACCAGGTCAACCTCGCCGCCGACGATCCGCGCGGTCAGGCCTGGTCGCTGCAGAACCTGGCCTGGGTGACCACCACCCGGGGCGACTTCGCCGGCACGGACGCCGTGCTCGACCGGGCGAGCCAGCTCTTCGCCCAGATCGACGACCCGGTGGGTGAGGCGTGGGTGCGGGGCACCAGTGCCTTCGCCCGGCTTCTCGCCGGCCAGCTCGGCGAGGCCCGCCGGCTGGCCCGGGTCTTCCTGCCCTTCGGCGAGCGACTCGGGGAGGCGTGGGCGGTGGGCACCCTCCGGGCGGTCGAGGCGTTCGCCGCCGCCGAACTGGGCGAGCTGGCCGAGGCCGACCGGGAGGCACGGCGGGCGTACCGGGACTTCGCCGCGGTCTGCGACGACTGGGGGTGTGGCTTCGCGCTGGTCGTCCGGGGCGCGGTGGCGCGCGGTCTGGGCGAGCCCGAGCACGCGACCGACCTGTTGACCGACGCCCTCGGGCACGCCCGGCGCACCTCCCATCCGCTGCTGACCGGGTTGGCCGGCACGCTGCGCGGGCTGGTGGCGCTGGAGCGGGGGGACGCCGCCGCGGCCGCCCGGGACGCCGAGGCGGTGTTGGCGGCGGTGGAGTCGCAGACTCCGCTGGTGCTCGTGCAGCTCGGCCCGCAACTGCTGCTCGCGGCGAGCCGGCTGGCCGAGGGAAACGCGTCGGAGGCGGTACGGCTCCTCGACCCGATCGTCGCGGCGGACGCGCCGTCGTCGGTGCTCTTCTCCCGCCGGCACACGCTGGCCCGGTACGCCGCCGCCCTGCTGGCCGACGGGCAGGTGGTGGCGGCGCTGGACTGGGCCCGGCAGGCGGTCGAGGCTCCCGGGGAGGACATCCGCAGCCAGGTCGTCGCCGCGAAGGTGCTCGCCGAGGCGCTGGCCGCCACCGGACGGTCGGCGGAGGCGTGGGCGGCCGCCGAGGAGGCGGTTCGGTTGGCGTACGCGACGCAGCAGACGAGCGAACGGGCCGGGGCGGTGGCGCTGCGGTCCCGGCTGGCCGCCGCCGGTGACGGTGTACCGACGCAGGCCGCGACGGTGCCGCCGGCGGAGGCGGAGGCCCAGCCCGGGCCCGGGGCGCGGCCGTCGGCCGAGGGGGTGGACGCCGACGGGTCGTCGCCGGAGCCGGGAGAGTCGACCGCGGTGCCGGTTGTCCGGCAGCGCCGTGGCGAGGGGGAGCGTGGCCGCGGCGTACCGGACGAACAGCGTGGCGGTACGCAACCGCTCGGGGTGCGGCACTCCGCCCGCCCGGGGCAGGCGCTGGCCTGAGGGCCGGCCGGCTCGCGGAGGTTCCCGCGCACCGGTGGCCGCGTACGCCGGGGACACCGGCCCTCGTACGGCCCATACCCTGGCCTGACCAGGGGCGCGGGTCCCGTGGTCGGTCGTGTCGGCGGGTCGGGCCGCGGCCCGACCGGCACCGGGCCGACCGTCAGCCGGTGGGAGCCCTCGGGTGCGGAGGGCCGAACGTCCCAGGTCTTCGGTATTTTCGATGGTGTGACCGACACTCCACGAGGCGCGCTGCCTATGCCCGTCGTGCCCGGTCTGACAAATCTGAGCGTCATCGCCCGGGGTGGCTTCGCCACGGTCTTCCGAGCCACCCAGCAGTCCGTCGGCCGGGAGGTCGCGGTCAAGGTGGAGAACCACACGCTCGACAACGAGCGTGACCAGCGCCGGTTTCTCCGCGAGGCACGGGCCGCCGCCCAGATGTCGTCTCATCCCCACGTTGTCGACCTCTTCGACGTCGGGGTGACCGAGGATCGGCATCCCTACCTGATCATGGAGCTCTGCGACGGGTCGTTCGCGGACCGGATGCGGACCTCGCCGCTCACCGCCGCCGAGGCGCGCGACGTCGGGGTCAAGATTGCCGATGCGCTGGCCGACGCTCACCAACTCGGCCTCCTGCACCGTGACGTCAAACCGGGCAACATCCTCTACTCCCGGTTCAACGACGCCACGCTGGCCGATTTCGGGCTGGCCGTGCTGGCCGAGGTCCGGGATTCGGCGATCACCCTGGAGGCGCTCACCCCGGCGTACGCGCCGCCGGAGGTGTTCCGGCACGACCCCCCGTCCCCGGCGGTGGACGTGTACGCGCTCTGCGCGACCCTGTACGCGGTGATGAACGGGAAGCCGCCCCGCTGGAAGGCCGACCGGAACCCCGGGCTGCTCACCCTGATGGAGCTGTTCGCCGAGCCGATCCCGGCGCTGCCGGGAGTGCCGGCAAGCCTGTTGGATCTGCTCCGCTACGGGATGGCCAACGATCCGGCGGACCGGCCCACCGCGGCGCAGTTGCGTGACCTGCTGGCGGCGGTGTCGCTCGACACCCCTGACACCGGCGTACCGCCGATTCCCCTGGGGTCCCCGGCTGTGCCGGTCTCCGGTGTGCCGGTGTCGGGCGTGCCGGTCTCCGGTGTGCCGGTCTCCGGTGTGCCGGTGTCGGGTGTGCCGG
>CALGAM010000027.1 GCA_937951935.1 uncultured Micromonospora sp.
CCCACATCGACTTCTTCGAGGAGATCGCCAAGTTCCGGGCCGCCCGCCGGATCTGGGCCCGCTGGATGCGCGACGTCTACGGCGCGACCGCCGAGCGGGCGCTCTGGCTGCGCTTCCACACCCAGACCGCGGGCGTCTCGCTGACCGCGCAGCAGCCGGTCAACAACGTCGTCCGTACCGCGGTCGAGGCACTCGCCGCGGTTCTCGGCGGCACCAACTCGCTGCACACCAACGCACTGGACGAGACCCTCGCGCTCCCGACCGACGAGACGGCCGAGATCGCACTGCGTACCCAGCAGGTGCTGATGGAGGAGACCGGGGTCACCAACGTGGCCGACCCGCTCGGCGGTTCCTGGTACGTCGAGGCGCTGACCGACCGGATCGAGGCCGAGGCGGAGGAGATCTTCGCGCAGATCCTGCGGCTCGGCGGCGACGGGCCGCACCGGATCGGGCCGATGACCTCGGGGATCCTGCGTGGCATCGAGGACGGCTGGTTCACCGGCCAGATCGCCGAGGCGGCCTTCGCCTACCAGCAGGCGCTGGAGAAGGGCGAGAAGAAGATCGTCGGGGTGAACTGCCACACCAACACCGTCGCCAAGGAGGTGGAGATCCTCCGGGTCTCGCACGAGGTGGAGCTGGAGCAGCGGCGGGTGCTGGCCGAGCGGCGGGCCGCGCGCGACGGCGCCGCGGTGACCGCCGCGCTGGCCCGGATGGTCGAGGTGGCCCGTACCGGGGAGAACCTGATCCCGCCGATGCTCGACGCGGTGCGGGCCGAGGCGACCCTCGGCGAGATCTGCAACGCTCTGCGCGCCGAGTGGGGCGTCTACCGCGAGCCGGCCCGGTTCTGACCCCGGCCGCCCGGGTCACGGGTCCCGCCCCGCGGACCGGACCGGCACGGGTCGAGGCCGACCGGTCGGATTGGGCGGATGTCGGCTGCCGGCCACCGGCGGTTTGCCGGGAACGGGCCCGGCGCGTGCAAGACTAGACAACCATGAGCGACCCACGGATGACCTCGTCGATCTTCACCCGCGGTGCGGTGGACCTCAGCGCGTTGCGCACCACCGCCCAGGCACCCGCACCATCTCCGGCCAGCCCGTCCGCCGGCCCGACGCCCGGCGGCGCGTCGCCCGCCGGTCGGTCGGGTGGGGTCACGGTGATCGATGTCACCGAGGCGACCTTCCAGTCCGAGGTGCTGGAGCGCTCGCTCACCACGCCCGTGGTGATCGACTTCTGGGCCTCGTGGTGCCAGCCCTGCAAGCAGCTCTCCCCGGTGCTGGAGAAGCTCGCCGTCGAGGGGGGCGGCGCCTGGGTGCTGGCCAAGATCGACGTCGACGCCAACCCGCGGCTCGCACAGATGTTCCGGGTGCAGGGCATTCCGATGGTGGTCGGGATCGTCGGCGGTCAGCCGGTGGACGCGTTCGCCGGGGTACACCCCGAGGCGCAGCTGCGGCAGTGGATCGGGGCGCTGCTCAAGGCGGCTGGTGTCACCATGCAACCCCCGTCCGACCCGCGGCTCGTCGAGGCCGACGAGGCGCTGCTCCGCGGCGACCTCGACGCCGCCGAGCAGGCGTACAAGAAGATCCTGGCGGACAGCCCGGCGGACGCGGCGGCCGAGGCGGGCCTGGCGCACGTCGCCCTGGCCCGGCGGGTGAACGGAGTGGACCCGGCGGCGGCGCTCGCCGCGGCCGAGGCGAAGCCCGACGACGTACCGGCGCAGCTGCTGGCCGCCGACGTCGAGGTGCTCAGCGGCCAGGCCGAGCAGGCGTACGCCCGGTTGGTCGACGTGGTTCGCCGGACGGCCGGGGACGACCGGGAGTCGGCCCGGGCACACCTGGTGTCCCTGTTCACCATCGCCGGTCCGGACGATCCCGCGGTGGCGTCCGCCCGGCGGGCGCTCTCCCGTGCGCTCTTCTAGAACAATGTGAGTACGAGCAGCGGACATGGCCCCGCTGGCAGCCGTGACACGGGACGGGAGGCACGTCGTGCGCCGGATCGCCGTCCTGGACGCTCCGTCCAACCTGGGTCTGCGTCCACCGACGCCCACGTCGGTGCCCGGGTGTGCCAAGGCACCGGGTGCGTTGCGTGACCATGACCTGGTCAGCCGGCTTGGTGCCCGGGACGCCGGCTGCCTCACCCCTCCCCGGTACGACCCCGGCGACTGGCGTCCCGGGGACGGGGTGTGCCACGCCCCCCTGATCGCGGCCTACTCGGTGGCGCTGGCCGACCGGATCGGCGCGATCATCGACCGGGGAGAGTTCCCGCTGGTGCTGGGGGGTGACTGCTCGATCCTTCTCGGTGCGGCGCTGGCCATGCACCGGCTCGGCGAGGCGGTCGGGGGCAGGATCGGCCTGGTCTTCGTCGACGGTCACTCCGACTTCCGGCATCCCGGCAACGCCTCGTACGTGGGCGCGGCGGCCGGGGAGGACCTCGCCCTGGCGACCGGACGGGGACAGGCCGACCTGGCCGCGATCGAGGGGCGCCGGCCGTACTTCCGGGACATCGACGTGGTGGTGCTCGGCATCCGCGCCCACGACGAGTACCGGCTCGACCTCCAGGCGGCCGGGATCCTGAACCGGTCGGTGCCGGCGCTGCGCGCCGAGGGTGCGGCCCGGACCGCCCAGTGGGCGCGTGAACAGTTGAGCGACTGCGTCGGCTACTGGGTCCACGTCGACGTCGACGTCCTCGATCCGGCGGTGATGCCGGCGGTCGACGCGCCGGATCCGGGCGGGATCGCCTTCGCCGAGCTGGAGCTGCTGCTGGCTGGTCTGGTCGACACCCCGCACTGCCTGGGGATGGAACTCACCGTGTTCGATCCCGACTACGACCCGGACGGGGCCTACGCCGCCGAGATCGTCGACACGCTCGTCGCCGGACTCGCCCCGGTGGCGACAGCGGACGTGGGCCCGCCCCGGCTGCTGCCGGCGCCCCGGCCCGGCGGCCCGGAGCGCGGTCCGGCCGGTGGCACACCCGGTCTGACGGTGGTTCCGGGTCCCCGGCCGGTACCGACGGTCACTCCGATCCCGTCGCCGCTGCTGTCGCCCCCGGCGGTGCTGCCGCCGTCCCCGCTGGCGACCGCACCGCCGCCGTCCGCCTCGGGCGCCGGGGCGAACCCCGGACCGGCGAACACGGCATCACCGAATCCCGGGTCGCCGAACGGCGTCCCGGCCGCTGGCCGGCCCGACCAGGACGGGCCGGATCCGGGGACGGATTCCGCGGCCGAGATCGCCTGACCGCCCGTGCCGCCCGTCCGGCGTCCCGCACGTCGCCCGGTGGCGTCCCGGGCCGGGACCAGGCCGGGGTTCTCCGTCCCGCCGCACACCCACCGACGAACCCGGCGGGGCGGAGGATCGGTCCCGCCACACAGCGACCGGTGCGGCGGGGCGGAGAATCCGCGTATGGCGCGGACACACGAGTACCGGCTCAGGCTCACCTGGACCGGAGCCGGAGCGGAGGGCACCGTCAACTACCGGTCGTACGGCCGTGACCACGAGGTCGTCGCCGACGGTCCGCCGCCCCTGCTCGGTTCCGCCGACCCGACGTACCGGGGCGACCCGAGCCGCTGGAACCCGGAGCAGCTCCTCGTCGCCGCGCTCGCCCAGTGCCACATGCTGTCGTACCTGAGCCTGTGCGCCCGCGGGCGGGTCGTGGTGACGGCGTACACCGACGAGCCGGTCGGCACGATGGCCGAGACCGGGGACGGCGGGGGAGCCTTCACCGAGGTCGTGCTCCGGCCCCGGGTCACCGTCGCCACGCCGGATTCGGTGGAGCGCGCCCTGGCGCTGCACGCGAGGGCGCACGAGATCTGCTTCATCGCCAGGTCGGTCGCCTTCCCGGTCCGCCACGAACCGGTCGTGCTCGTCGCCGGCCACGACTGAGCTCCGACCGGGACCGCCGGCGCCGCCCGGCACCGCCCGCCGGTCCGGGCGGCAGGCTCCCGCCGCCCGGACCGGTCTCCCGGGTCAGGCCGGGACGGTGGCCTGCGCCGGGGCGGCCAGCCAGCGGGTGTTCTCCACCGCCATGGTCTGGACCTCCGCCTCGGTGAAGCCCGCCTCCAGCAGCCGGTCGGCGAACAGCGGCAGCCCGTCCTCCACCGGCGGGTTGAACGGCTGGCCGAGGTCGCTGGAGAGCACCGAGTGCCTGGGCCCGACCGCCCGGATGTTGGCGAAGAGGTCGGCCCAGGCGACCTTTCCGGTGTACGGCGTGGTGAAGCAGCGCTCCAGCAGCGCCCCGGCCTCGGCCAGCTCGCGTTGTTCGGCAACGCTCAGCCGCTGCGAGGTGAACTCGGGGTGGGTGACGACGATCCGCCGTACGCCCTCCTCGCGGGCGGCCCGGACCACCGCGAGGATCTCCGGGCCGGCCAGGTGCCCGGTGGCCAGCACCAGGTCGTGTCGGGCGATCACCCGCAGTACCTGGCGGACCCGGTCGAGGACCCGCCCGTCGGCGTCGACCACCTCGACCACGTCCGGGACGATGCCCTGGGCGTGCAGGTCGGCCTGGAGCGCCCCCCACATCGCCGGCTTGGCTCCGGGCAGGTCGGTCGCCGTGCTGCGCCGCTGGTTGCCGGAGTCCACGGTGGGCATCCAGACGAACCGCGCGCCCTGCCGGCCGGCGATCTCCACCGCGGCCGGGTTCATCCCGCCCATCGCGCCGTTGAGGGTGACGGAGCCGAGGACGTCGACCTCGGGGCGGACCTTGCGGACCACCATCGCCCGCTCGGCGGTCGAGACGTAGTGGGACTTCAGCACGAACCCGGCGAGCCCGACCTCGGCGAACCGCTGGGCCAGGTCCAGGTCGTCGATCCGCCGCTCCATCACGTCCGGGGCGACGTGCACGTGGGTGTCGTACGCCCCGGCGACCAGGGCACGGGCGCGGGCTGAGGGGACGGGGTGCTCGGACATCCTGCTCCTTCGTGGACGTGTGACGTTGGGGGTGACCCGCTCATCCGGTACGGGACGCACCGCCGCGGCGGCGCTGCGCCGTCACGGTCCGGGCCAGCGTGGACTCGACGTGCCCGAGATGCCGTCGCATCGCGGCCTCGGCCGCGTCGGGATCGCGGGCGGCGATCGCGTCGACGATCGCGGTGTGTTCGGCGTACGACTGGGCGGGCCGCCCGGGCACCAGGATGGTGCGGTACTGGAAGCGGACGAGCTGGGCCCGCAGGCCGGCGATGAGCCGGGCCGCGGTGTCGTGCCGGGCCGCCGCGATGATCGCGGCGTGCAGCTTGGCGTTGACCTCGGAGTAGCCCAGCAGGTCGTCCTGGTCGAGCTTGCGGGCCATCCGGTCGAGGATGCGCCGGATCGACGCGATCTCCCGGGCGGTGGCGTTGCGGGCCGCGTGCCGGGCGGCGAGCGCCTCCAGCACGGCCCGGACCTGGAGTATCTCCACCGCCTCGGCCTCGGTGACGAGCCGGACGTGCGCACCCCGGTTCGGGGTGAGGACGACCAGACCATCCTGCCCGAGCCGGACCAGCACGGTCCGGACCACGGCCCGGCTGACCTGCAGCCGGGCCGCCAGGTCGACCTCGATGAGCCGTTCGTTGGGCATCAGCTCGCCCCGGTCGATCGCCCGGCGCAGCTCCTCGTACGCCTCGTCCGCGGTCCGCCCGCCGGACCGCCGCCGCCCGGTACGCGTCCCGGTGTCCGCCGGTGCCGGCGCGGTGGTCGGTGCGCGGTGCTGGACCGATGTCGACGTCGATGCCCGGCGTCGCCTCGGGGGTGCGTCTCCTGGCGTCGCGGCGTGCTCGTCCGGGTACGAGTCACTCGTGCTCGGGTCGTCGCTCATCCTCGGGCCACCGCCGCGGGGAGACGTCCACAGTGACTTGGGCGGAAGTCTGTCGCCTTCCGGTCGTCGGTCAACATCTGGGCGGTTTCGCCAGCGACGGCGACGGAGACAGGCGCGGAGACGAGACTGGTACCTCGTGTCCGCACGGTCCAGGTGTCGACGGGAGAATTCACGCGTGGGACCTTAACCGCCGCACGCACGTCGACCCGTCGGTTGCGGACGCGCCGGCGGCCGCGTCGCGGAGGCCGGCACCCGACACCGCCCCGTCTCTCGGGGCATGGGGACCCCATGATCTGCGCGAACGCCACGACGCCGTACCGTGGTGGCGCCGACCCGCGACCGGCCGGGGGGACGGGGTGCCGGCGTCCGCCGGACCGGCTGCCGGCGGCGTGGTCGTGGCGGGCGGGGTGGCGCCACCATCCTGGCACAGCAGCTCCGAGGCCACGTTGTCTCCAAAATCATCAACAATCCTGCCCGGAGGATGTCTGCTGTGGATCACACCTGTCAAGCCTTATGAGCTGCTTAAACTTAAGACTCTCCACAGAGGTTGCCGACCGCTTGCCCGAGTTTTGACCGGATCTTGTCGGTGACATCCCCGATATGGGTCATTTACGATTCTCGACCGGGCGAGGGCCGGAGGCGGGCAGGCGCTGATGGTTCGGGGACGGCGACCACGACAGGGCCGCCGACGCCCGCCCTCGTCATCGACTCACAGTCTGGAGGCATGTGATGGTCAGGCGCTCTCGTGTGCTGGCGGCGGCGCTGCTCGCTGGCTCGCTGGCGATGACGAGCGGGTGTGGCGAATCCGATTCGAACGGTTCCGCCGGCGCCGGAGACAAACCGACCCAGAAGATCACCTACGTGACGGCGTTCGGCGCGGTCGGCCGGGACGCCTTCGCCTGGGTCGCGAAGGAGAAGGGCTACTTCGCGGAGGTCGGCGTCGAGGCCGAGATCAGGGAGGGCGCGGGTAACGTGCCGAACCTGACGGCGCTGAAGGCGGGCGAGGCGCAGTTTGCCGCCCTCGACTTCACCGGCGCCGTGATCCAGGCAGGCAAGGGCCAGTTCACCGAGTGGCGGGCGGTCGCCGCCGTGCACCAGCAGACCCTGGTCGCGGTGATGACCACGAAGGACACCAACATCACCACGCCGAAGGACCTTGAGGGCAAGACGATGGCGACCGGCGCCGGGTCGGTCACCGAGCTGCTCTTCCCGGCGTACGCCCAGCTGGCGGGCTTCGACGCCAAGAAGGTCAAGATCCAGGGGGCCCAGACCACCGCGCTCAACGGTCTGATGGCCAGCCGTAAGGTCGACGCCCTCGGCACCTTCCTGCTGAGCAAGACCGCGCTGCAGAACGCCGCCAAGAAAGAGGTGGTGGTGCTGCCCTACAGCGACTACCTGCGGGACCTGTTCGGCAACGCCATCATCACGACCCCTGAACTGATCGAGAAGGACCCCGACCTGGTCCGGCGCGTCACCAGCGCCCTCCTGAAGGGACTGCAGTACTCCATCGACCACCCGGAGGAGGCCGCGACGATCCTCAACAAGGTGAAGCCGACCTATCCGGTCGCGGCGGGCGTGGGCGAGATCGAGGCGATGAAGCCGTACGTCAAGCCGGCCGGCGGCGCGCCGATCGGCTCGATGGACGAGCAGCGGGTGGCCCGGACGATCGCCCTCATGCAGGCCTCCGGCCTCATCCCGCAGGGGCTGACCCCGGACAAGGTCGTCGACCTCAGTTTCGTTCCCAAGGCCTGACGGCGTAGCGGCAGCGACGATATCCGTACCGGGGTGGCGGACCAGGCGTCCGCCACCCCGGCCGAACTGTGGGGAGGACGTGTGACCGAGGGCCGCGGCAGCACACTGTCGAAGCTGAGATCGAGTGTCGGACTGCCCCTGCTGGGCGTGGTGCTGGCGATCGCCCTCTGGTGGTCGATCGCCGTGATCTTCGATATCGACCCCTTCTACCTCCCGGCCCCGCCCGACGTGCTCGACGCGTTCACCCGGCTGGGCAGCACCCTGCTCCACGACACCTGGATCACCCTGTACGAGGTGCTCGTCGGTTACGGCATCGCCGTGGTCGGCGGGCTGGTCCTGGCGGTTGTTCTCGCCGCGTTCCGTGCGGTGGACCGGATGACCATGCCGTTGATCGCCGCGTTCAACGCCGTGCCGAAGGTGGCGCTGGCCCCGATGCTGCTGGTCTGGATCGGGTTCGGCACCCCGCCCAAGATCGTCATGGTGGTGCTGGTCTCCTTCTTCCCGATCCTGGTCTCGACCATCGCCGGCCTCCGTTCGACCCCGGCCGACCTGCGGGAGTTGGCCAGCTCCCTCTCCGCCTCGTGGTGGCAGACCTTCCGGCGGGTCCGCCTCCCCTGGGCGCTGCCGCAGATCTTCGTCGGCCTGAAGGTGGGGATCTCGCTGGCCATCATCGGTGCCTGCATCGGCGAGGTCATCCAGCCCGAGCGCGGTCTCGGCTCGGTGGTGGCCACCGCGCCGCAGGCCGCCGACACCCCGTTGGTGTTCGTCGGGCTGACCCTGCTGGCCATCATGGGAGGCGTGCTGTTCTACCTGGTGGTGTGGCTGGAACGGCTGGTGGTGCCCTGGGCCAAGTCGATCTCCACCTGACGCGGGACCGAGCGGCCGGCCCGCCTGTGCGGCGGGCCGGCCGGCCCGTCCGGGACACCGGGAACGTGGCCGAAGGCGCTATCGTGTTCCTGACGGTCGTCGCGTCTTTCCCCGTGATCCGCGGTGGCGGGGCAGGAACCGCCGACGTGCCGTGGTGTCGGTTTGGGTGACGAGTGGCGGTGGTGTTGTGGCGACCGGCAAGTTGCTGCGTTTCGACGAGGTACGGGGTTACGGGTTCATCGCACCCGACGGCGGCGGGGAGGACGTCTTCGTCCACGCCAACGACTTCGGTGAGGACAAGCACCTGGTCCATCCGGGGATGCGCCTCGAGTACGAGGTCGAGCAGGGGGAACGTGGGCTGAAGGCCACCACCGTCCGGATCATCGACCGCCCCACGATCACCAGATTCCGGCCGAGTCGGCCGGCCGGAGACAGCGACGACCTGTGCGACGTCCTCTCCGGCGCCGAACTCAGCGGTGAGGTCACGGAGCTGCTGATCGAGAAGGTGCCGAGCCTGACGGGCGCCCAGATCGTCGCCATCCGGCAGCAGGTCGTCAATCTCGCCCGGGCGCACGGCTGGGTGGAGCCCTGACTCGGAACACAACCGGCGGGGAACTGCTCGCCATCAGCGATCTGCACGTCGGCTACACCGAGAACCGGCGGCTGGTCGAGTCGATCGTCCCCGGCTCCGACGAGGACTGGCTTCTCGTCGCCGGTGACGTCGGCGAGCGGGTCGAGGACATCTACTGGGCGCTGCGGCTGCTGAAGAAGCGGTTCCACACCGTGGTCTGGGTCCCCGGCAACCACGAGCTGTGGACCCACCGGGCGGACCCGGTACGGCTGCGTGGGGTCGCCCGCTACGAGCTGCTGGTCGAACTGTGCCGGCGGCTCGGTGTCCTCACGCCGGAGGATCCGTACCCGGTCTGGACCGGCCCCGGTGGCCCGGTGACCGTGGTGCCGCTCTTCCTGCTGTACGACTACACCTTCTGGCCGCCGGGCGTCACCAGCCGGGAGGAGGCGCTCGCCCTGGCGTACCAGACCGGGGTCGTCTGCACCGACGAGTTCCTGCTGCATCCCGACCCGTACCCGACCCGGCAGGACTGGTGTGCGGCGCGGCTGGAGCTCACCGAGCGGCGCCTGGCCGAGCTCGACCCGGCCCTGCCGACCGTGCTGGTCAGCCACTGGCCTCTGGTCCAGCAGGTGACCCGGATCCTGCGCTACCCGGAGTTCGCGCAGTGGTGTGGGACGGTCCGGACCGCCGACTGGCACGTCCGGTACCGGGCCGCCGCCGTGGTCTACGGACACCTGCACATTCCGAAGGTGGACTGGTTCGACGGGGTCCGCTTCACCGAGGTGTCCCTCGGATACCCGCGCGAGTGGCGGGCCCGGAACCGGCCCCCGGGTCGCCCCGTGCCCGTGCTGCCCGGCCGGGCGGTGTAGCCGGTCTGGTCCGTCCCCGGTGCCTAGCCGGTACGGCGCATCCAGAACGCGCCGGTGGGCAGGCCCCGCAGCTCGGCCGGTACGGCGTCCGGCCGCTGCGACCAGAGCCACGAGGTGAAGAGCAGCACCTGCCACGCCGTGTTGCCGGTGAGGAACGCGCGCAGCAGGTAGACCTCGGTCCAGTCCCGACCCTCCCGGAGCCACTTCTCGGGGTATTCGAAGGGCCAGTGGATGTCGTGCACGTGGACGACGACGCCGGGACGCAGCGTCGGCAGCACGTGCAGCAGCAGCCAGACGACGTCCGAGCCGGCCTTGACCACGTGTGTCGAGTCGATCAGCAGGATGTCCCCGGGGCCGAGTGCGGCGAAGGTGTCCCGGTCGACGTCCTGGACCCGGCGCTGGATGAGCTCGACGCGGTCACCGGGCCGCAGCCGGGAGCGCAGCCGCTGCGGGTACGGCTCGACGCAGGTGATCTGCAGCTCGGGCAGGTACCGGGCGACGACGTCGAGGGCGACCGCCGTGGAGTAGCCGGACCCGACCTCGATCAGCCGCGCCGGCCGGAGGTGGCGGAGCATCGCGTGCAGCACGGCGGCGTCGGCGCGGCCGTACATCCCGTTGTGGTCGTGCCACCGGTCGGTCGGCAGTTCGCGCAGGTAGGGGGCGAGTTCGGCGGCGAGGCGCAGCTGGTCGGCCTCGCGCAGGTCGACTCCGACCGGCGGCAGGTCACGCCAGCCGACGGCGGTGGCCCGGTCCTCCGGGGCGGTCACCGGCGAGTAGTAGTGACCGGGGCTGACGTACGGCGGCGCGCCGAGCACGGCGCGGATTCCCCGCGCGCGCCGGATGACCTGCGTGTGGAACCCCCCAACACCCATGCGGGGATTCTGTCCCCTGACGCGGCAATTCGCCAGTACCAGAGAAAATGGAAAATTCACGTGTAAGGTCCGGGGGTGG
>CALGAM010000028.1 GCA_937951935.1 uncultured Micromonospora sp.
CTGCCGGCGCCCCGGATCACCGACTGGCTGAGCCGGGAGGCGTCCCGGCAGCGGTACGCCCCGGGCACCGAGTTCCAGATCGGCGAGATCACGATGGTCGCCAACACCGGGACGTACGTCGACACCCCGGCGCACCGCTGGGCGGACGGCGCCGACCTGGCCGGTGTCCCCCTGGAGCGGCTCGCCGACCTGCCCGGCGTGGTGGTCCGGGTGCCGGCCGGGGTCCGCGCCGTCGACCGGCTGCTGCTGGCTCCCCACGAGGTGGCCGGGCGGGCGGTGCTGCTGCACACCGGCTGGGACGTGCACTTCGGCACCCCGAGGTACGGCGCCCCGGACCACCCGTACCTGACCGCGGACGGGGCCGAGTGGCTGGTGTCCGCCGGGGCGGCGCTGGTCGGCATCGACTCGGTGAACATCGACGACTCCTCCCCGGCCAGCGGTGGCACCCGCCCCGCGCACAGCCTCCTGCTCGCGGCCGGCATCCCGATCGTCGAGCACCTGCGCGGCCTGGCCGCGCTGCCCCCGGACGGCTTCCGGTTCACCGCCGCCCCTCCGATGGTCGCCGGGATGGGCACCTTCCCGGTCCGGGCCTTCGCCGTGCTCGACTGAGGGCCGTCGGGCGTACGCGACCCACGGGCGGTTCCCGATCGCGCGGCGTCCCGCCGGCGTGCGATCGGGAACCGGGGCAACACGTCCCACTTCCTGGACACACCGTCCCACCTCGTGGGTGGCGGTGACAGCGGTGGCCGGGTTCGCCCAGCGCCGGGGCCGACCTTTCATAAGCTGATGAAGTGGGCGAATCAGAGACAAACCCGGCAGGGCAGGACCAGCGCATCGGCAGGGCCGTCCGCCCGCGTGGGGAGCCGCGGCACGGCGAGCCGCTGCGGCGGAGCGTCGTCCGTGCCGCCGCCCTGCTCCTCGGCACCCTGGCGATCGCGACCGCGTTCGTCGCCACCCACGTCGGTGCCCTGCACGACCCGCGACCGAGGGACGTCCCGGTCGGCGTGGTGCGGGACGACCAGCCCGCGCGGTCTCTCCTCGCCGGCGTGCGGGAGCAGGGCCGCCAACTCCGGCCCGTCGGGTACGCCCACCGCGACGCCGCCGAGGCGGCGCTGCACCGGCGTGAGATCTACGCGCTGCTCACCACCGGGCCGGACGCCCCCGGGCTGACCCTGACGACCGCGACCGCCGCCTCGCCGGCCGCCGCCACGACGGTGACCGAGATCGTGACGGCGGCGGCCGCACGCGCGCAGATCCCGCTCGCCGTCACCGACGCCGTCCCCGTCGCCACCGCCGACCCGCGCGGCCTGACGCCGTTCTACCTGGCGGTGGGGCTGGTGCTCGGTGGCTATCTCGGCGCCGCAGCCATCGGGATCTCGCTCGGTACGGTGCCCCACACCCCGTACCGGGCGGTCCTGCGGATCGGCGGTCTCGCGTGGTACGCCGCCCTGCTCGGGCTCGCCGGCGCGCTCGTCACCGGCCCCGCCCTGGGCGTCTGGAGCCGGCACCTGCCCAGCCTCGTCGGCGCCGGGGCGCTGGTGGCCTTCGCCGCCGCGATGGCCGCCTCCGCCGTACAGGGCTGGTTGGGGCTGGTCGGCACCGGGTTGGTCATCCTGTTGCTGGTGGTGCTCGGCAACCCCGGATCCGGCGGCATCTACCCACCGGAGTTCCTGCCCGCCTTCTTCCGGGACATGCACCGCTGGAACATCCCCGGCCTCGCCACCGATCTGATCAGGTCCGTGCTGTACTTTCCACCCGGGGCGGCCCGGTGGCCGGCCGCCACGCTCGGGATCTGGGCCGGTGCCGGCATGCTCGTGCTGCTCGCCGCCACCGCCGTGCTCGGGCGGCCCCGGACGCGGTGAGGCGGACCACCCGGTCCGGGCCCGGCGACTCCTCCCCGACCCGCATGCCGTCGGCGGGGTGCACCAGGCGCTCCGCGGTGTCGGACACCCGCCGCGGGCGGCGACCGTCACGGCGTGGACTCGTTCGCGTCGACCAGCCGGCACGGATACGATCCAGCGTGTCGGGACAGCGCCGTCCTCTGGAATCGATCAAGGAGTGCACGGTGACTGACCAGCACGACCACGACGGGCCCGACGCCGCCCTTCGGGCCGACATCCGCCGCCTCGGCCGCCTACTCGGCCAGACCCTCGCCCGCCAGGAGGGTCGTCCACTGCTCGACCTGGTCGAGGAGATCCGCGTCCTGGTCCGCCACGACGCCGAGGCGGCCGCGCAGCGGCTCGCGGCGCTGGACGTCACCACCGGCACCAAGCTGGCCCGCGCCTTCTCCACCTACTTCCACCTGGCCAACATCACCGAACAGGTACACCGGGCCCGGGAGCTGCGCCGGCAGCGTGCCGCGCACGGCGGTTGGCTGGACCAGGCCGCCCGGCTGATCCGGGAGCGCGGCGTGCCGCCGGAGGAGATCGCCGCCGCCGCCCGCCGGCTCGCCGTCCGGCCGGTCTTCACCGCCCACCCGACCGAGGCGGCCCGACGTTCCATCCTGTCGAAGCTGCGGGCCGTCGCCGACGAGCTCGACGCGGAGGCCTCGGCCGCCGTCCTCTACGGCGCCACCGACGAGGGCCCGACCAACCGGCGTCTCGCCGAACTGCTCGACCTGCTCTGGCAGACCGACGAGCTGCGGCTGGACCGGCCGGATCCGACCGACGAGGCCCGCAACGCCATCTACTACCTGCGCGACCTCTACGCGGTCGCGGCGCCGCAGGTCCTCGACGACCTCACCGACACCCTGCGCAGCCTGGGTGTGGAGACCGCGCCGACGGCCCGCCCGCTGACCTTCGGCACCTGGATCGGCGGTGACCGGGACGGCAACCCGTTCGTCACCCCGCAGGTCACCCGGGACGTCCTGATGATCCAGTTCGAGCACGGCATCCAGGCGACCGAGGCGGCGATGGACACGCTGATCAACGAGATCTCCGTCTCCCGGCGCCTGCGCAGCGTCTCGCTCGACCTCTCCGCCAGCCTGGCCAAGGACCTGGACGCGCTGCCCGAGGTGGCACCCCGGTTCCGCCGGGTCAACGCCGAGGAGCCGTACCGGCTCAAGGCCCGGTGCATCAAGGCCAAGCTGGCCAACACCCGGCGCCGCCTCCAGCAGGGCACCCCGCACGTGCCGGGGCGGGACTACCGGGGCACCGCCGAGCTGCTGGCCGATCTGGAGCTGATGCGTGCCTCGCTGGCCCGCAACTCCGGTCAGCTCACCGCCGTCGGCCGGCTCGCCTCGGTGATCCGCACGGTCGCCGCGTTCGGGCCGCAACTGGCGACCATGGACATCCGGGAGCACGCCGAGGCACACCACGCCGTGCTGGCCCAGTTCTACGCCGCGGTCGGCGAGGTGACCGACTACGCCGGGCTGAGCCGCGCCGAGCGGACCAAGCTCCTCGCCGAGGAGCTGGCCGGCCGGCGTCCGCTCTCCACGATGGACACCCCGCTCACCGACTCGGCCCGCAAGACCTTCGAGGTCTTCCACACCATCCGCGACCTCCAGGAGCGCTTCGGCGTCGAGGTGATCGAGTCCTACATCATCTCGATGACGCTCGGGGCAGACGACGTCCTCGCCGCGGTGGTGCTGGCCCGGGAGGCCGGGCTGGTGGACGTGCACACCGGTCGGGCCCGGATCGGTTTCGTCCCGCTGCTGGAGACCCCGAGCGAGCTGGAGGCCGGCGGCGAGCTGCTCGACGAGCTGCTCTCCCTGCCTCCCTACCGGGCGATCGTGGCAGCCCGCGGCGACGTGCAGGAGGTGATGCTCGGCTACTCCGACTCCAACAAGGAGGCCGGGATCACCACCTCACAGTGGTCCATCCACCGCGCCCAGCGCGCGCTGCGGGACGTGGCCGCCCGGCACAACGTCCGGCTGCGGCTGTTCCACGGTCGAGGCGGCACGGTCGGACGGGGCGGCGGGCCCACCCACGAGGCGATCCTGGCCCAGCCGTACGGCACGCTCGACGGCGAGATCAAGGTGACCGAGCAGGGCGAGGTCATCTCCGACAAGTACAGCCTCCCCTCGCTGGCCCGGGAGAACCTGGAGCTGATGCTGGCGGCCGTACTGCAGAGCACCCTGCTGCACACCGAGCCGCGCCAGCCGGCCGAGGCGCTCGAACGGTGGAACTCGACGATGGACGTGGTGTCCGACGCGGCGTACCGGTCGTACCGGTCGCTGGTGGAGGACCCGGACCTGCCGGCGTACTTCTGGGCCTCCACCCCGACCGAGCTGCTCGGTGCCCTCAACATCGGCTCCCGGCCGACGAAACGGCCGAACACCGGGGCCGGGCTGGCCGGGCTGCGGGCCATCCCGTGGGTCTTCGGCTGGACCCAGACCCGGCAGATCGTCCCGGGCTGGTTCGGCGTCGGGTCCGGGCTCGCCGCGGCTCGCGAGGCCGGGCTCGGCGACATCCTGTCCGAGATGCATCGGGCCTGGCACTTCTTCCGCACGTTCCTGTCGAACGTGGAGATGATGCTGACCAAGACCGACCTGAACATCGCCCGGCGGTACGTCGAGACCCTGGTACCCAAGAAGCTGCACCCGATCTTCCACAAGATCGAGGCGGAGTACGAGCTGACCAAGCGCGAGGTGCTCGCCATCACCAACTCCCCCGCGCTGCTGGACAACTCGCCGGTGCTGCAGCGCACCCTGGCGGTCCGGGACACCTACCTGGAGCCGCTGCACCACCTCCAGGTGGCGCTGCTGCGGCAGTACCGCGAATCGGGACTGGCCAACCGCGCCGTGGCGACCGCCCCCGGTGGCCGCCGCGCCCCCGGCGACGGCGCCGCCCTGGAACGCGCCCTGCTCACCACCGTCAACGGCATCGCCGCCGGGATGCGCAACACCGGCTGACCCACCTCCGCGCACGGCTGGCCCGCCCGCGGACGGCGGCGGGGCGTGACCGGCGCGACGCGGGTTCGGGCGCCCCGCCGTCCCACGGCACGCCCGAACCCGCGCAGCCCCCCGTTGGTCAGCTCGTCTCGCCGGCCGCGCTGAACGAGCGAAGTCGATCGATCGCCAGGACGGTGCCGCCGACCGTGAGGACGACGCTCAGCGCCAGCGCCACCGGCAGTGACACCGTCGGGGTCAGCAGGGACGTCGGGGCGACCCGGTCCGCCACGGTCAGCACGTACTGCTGGACCGAGAGGACCCCGGTGCTGCTCAGCAGGCTGCTGAGCAGCCCCTCCCAGATCAGCACGTACACCAGGCCGAGCAGCACCGGCCGCCGGGTGACCAGACTGAGCACCAGGAAGATCGCC
>CALGAM010000029.1 GCA_937951935.1 uncultured Micromonospora sp.
GCCGCGTGACCGGGCCAACCTCAGGTTCGGATTCGTCGCCCAGGGTTGAGCACATAGACGGTAAGCCCGAGGGCCAAGAGTGATGCCGCGGTGATCATCTGTGCGGCGGTCGACTCGCCCCGCATCACGACCGCCCACCAGTAGTACGAGAACCTGTCGGCGTTCGCGGCGTGCCCGAACAGCATGGCGGCCATGGTGTAGGCGAACACCGGCGCCCAGGCCAGGGATGCCTGCCCGAAGGACACCGGCACGAGGCTGAGTGCCAGGTAGATGACCACGTTGCGGGTGATCGCCGAGAAGGATGTGCCCGAGGAGGACACCAGGCCGACGTTCGCGGCGAGGATGGCCAGCACGGTCCAAGCGAGGGCCCATGCGGCACGCGCGGCATGGGCCCTCGCCGGGTCGGGCAGCGGCAAGCGATGACCGCTGACGCACGCGACGGCGGCACCGACTCCCGCGACGGCGGGAAGAAGCAGAAGTGTGGACACCGGCGTCAGGAAGCGAAAAGGACCGATACCCGCCATGGTCGTGTCGGCGAACAGCAGCGAGGCCAACGCCACGACCGACAGGGTGAGCAGACCGGTTCCCGTGTTGTGGACCGCCGCCCAGGCGCGAACCGTACGCACGAAAGCCACCGCCACCTGGTCACTTACGGACTTCGCAAGCAGCCAGGCCGTCCAGGGCTCGGCTCACCTCCGCCGGCGTCAACGTACGGTGCTCCACCGGGGCATCGACAAGCTTCGCGCCCGCGATCTCCAGCCAGGTACCCAGCAGCGAGAAGAAGACCTCGTCATACCCTTCCGGGGTGAGCGCCGGGCCGTTCAGAAACTCGCAGTGCGCCGGTAACAGCAGGTCGTAGGCGGCGTCCTCCAGCGTGTACCTGCCTTCCTCGTACACCTGGCTGGGCAACCACAGAGGCCGCGCCTCGGCGGGGTCGGGCCGGTAGCCGTGGCTCACCTCCATGATCCGTTCCGGCACGAAGGCAGGGTAACCCTTTTCCAACGCGGCGTCGGTGAGTGTGCGTATACGAGGTTCGATCAGCTCCGCGTACCGACGGTGTTCGTAGTAGAAGCAGATCTCCGGGCCCTCACCCAGGCAGTGACCCGGTGGCCGCGGGTCGGCGATCCGCCTGTCGTCGGGAAGGACCGCCGGGGCGAACGCGATCATCACCACCGAGATGGCGGCCGCCACCGCACCAGCGGCGCTGGGCAGCCGGACACCCGAGCGAACGCGCATCGCGACGACGACGAAAAGCGCGGATGTGATGCCGAGTACGGCGAGTTGGCCGACCAGGTAGCCCGGGTTGTACCCACGACCCACCAGGGTGACCGTCGCGGCTCCCAACGCGAGGAGACGGAAGCGTGGTTCGCCATCGAGTGCGTCGCTGACCAGATAGTTGAGGACGTACCCCGCTGCGGCACCGGCCAAGCCCGCCAACAGTGGATTCACGAACCGCCCGATGGCCGAACCGAGCGCGACGAACCAGAGGATCGCGAAACACTGCACGACGGCGGCAACCGACATCATCAGCCAGCCGGCGCCCGGTTGCCGGACATCCCCCACCAGCAGGGCGACGACGATGGTCACCAGATGCAGGACCATGAGCGGGATCGCGCTCCAGGCAGCGGCGCGCGCGTACACCCGCCAGGACCGGGGAACCCCGACGACGAGGTGCAGGTTGCCGGGGCGGCTGAGGCGGGAGGCGTCCACGGCAGCCGCGCCGGCGGCCAACGGACCGACGAGGTACAGCGAGATGGCGAACCAGTCGACGGTCCACATGCCTTCGCCGCGCCAGGGCATACCGCGTACGAGGAAGGTGGCGATCTCGATACCGAGTGCGGGTAGCAGAAGCCACGGGCCGGCCAGGGTCGACAGGGCGAAACGCACCCGGGACGTCACGACGTCTCCCCCATCAGGCTGGCGATGGCACGTTCGAGGTCCGTGTCACCAGGCGCACCGGGTGCGGCACGCTTTTCCAGGGTCGAGATGTCTCCGTCGTAGACGACCCCACCGTTGTTCAGGATGATCACCCGGTCGGCCAGACCACGGATGTCCTCGACCAGGTGGGTCGAGACGAGCACGATACGGTTCCGGCTCACCGTGTCGATGGTCTTGCGCAGGCTGACCCGCTGCACCGGGTCGAGACCGACGGTCGGCTCGTCCAGCAGGACGATGGCGGGGTCGTGGACTATGGCGTGCGCGATGCCGAGGCGTCGACGCATGCCGCCGGACAGTTTGCGGATCCTGGTCGCGCGACGGTCCGTGAGGCCCACGGCGGCCAGGGCCGACGACACCGCGTCCTTCCGCTGTCGTCGGGGCACGCGATGCAGCCAGGCCACGTGGTACAAGAAGTCTTCGCAGGTCGCCGAGGGCGGCAGCAGCGGTTCCTGTGGAAGGTAGCCCAACGTTGCCGATCCCGCGCCGTTCTCGACCGTGATGGACCCGGAGGTGGGGCGATCGACCTTGGCGGCGACGCGGAACAACGTCGACTTACCCGCACCGTTGGGTCCGACGAGGCACGTCACACCCTCCGTCAGGGTCAGCGAGAGTGGCCCGAGGGTGAAGGCGTTTCCGTATGCCTTCGTCAGGTCGCGTAGGACGAGACGACCCGCGTTCACACGTTCTCCGTACAGGTCGCGCCGACGCCGAGGCGGGGTGCGGCGCCTTGACGCGGCGAACAGGCTCGGCGTCGACCAGGGGCCGATGCAGCCTCAGCGGTTCGTGCTTCCCGTGGTGGTTCGGGGACGAACACGGACATCCAACTGGCCATCACTCTCTTATCCGGCAAAATGGTCGCCCGTCATGGTGGCGTCCAGCGTAGACGACCACATCCACAGGCGTCCCCACGCTCACCGCCGGCGGGTGCCGGGGGGCGACGGTGGCGGCCCCGCCGGGCGGGGCGGGTGCCGGGCACACTGAAGGTGTTTCGCACCACTCCCCGCCCACGGACCCAGGCGGGCCCCGCAGACAAGGAGCGACGGGTGAAGCGGCCGACCATCGCCGACGTGGCCCGCCGGGCCGGAGTGTCCAAGGGCGCCGTCTCGTACGCGCTGAACGGACAGCCGGGCGTCTCCGACGCCACCCGGCAGCGCATCCTCGCCATCGCCCGGGAGATCGGCTTCAACCCCAACAGCGCGGCGCGGGCGCTCTCCGGCGCCACCGCCAACGCCGTCGGGCTCGCGCTGTGCCGACCCGCCCGGATCCTCGGCATCGAGCCGTTCTACATGGAGCTGATCAGCGGCGTCGAGTCGGTGCTCTCCGCCCGGTCGTACGCGCTGATGCTCCAGGTGGTGGAGAGCCCGGAGGCGGAGATCGCCGTCTACCGGCGCTGGTGGGGGGAACGGCGGGTGGACGGCGTCCTCGTCTGCGACCTGCGCGTGGACGACCGCCGGGTCCCGGTGCTGGAGGAGCTGCGCCTGCCGGCGGTGGTGATCGGCAGCCCGGGACACGGTGGCGGGCTGAACCACGTCTGGTCCGACGACGCGGCGGCCCTGACCGAGGCGCTGGAGTACCTCGTCGCGCTCGGGCACCGGCGGATCGCACGGGTCGGCGGGCTTGCCGGCCTGCTGCACACCGAGATCCGCACCGAGGCGTTCCGCGACGTCTGCGGCCGACTCGGTCTGGACCGGGCGGTCACCGTCTCCGCCGACTACAGCGGGGAGGAGGGGGCGCGGGCCACCCGGCGCCTGCTCAGCTCCGCCGACCGGCCGACCGCGATCGTCTACGACAACGACGTGATGGCGATCGCCGGGCTCGCCGTGGCGCAGGAGATGGGGCTGGGCGTGCCGGCCGACGTCTCGATCGTCGCCTGGGACGACTCGCCGCTCTGCCAGCTCGTGCACCCGGCGCTGACCGCGCTCAGCCGGGACATCCCGGCGTACGGGGCGCACGCCGCCGAGCGGCTGCTCGCCGCCATCGCCGGCAACCCGCTCGGCGACTACCAGGACGAGACGGCGCACCTGATCCCGCGGGGCAGCACGGCGCCGCCCTCCCCCCGGTGACCGCGGGGCGGTCCGCCGGGGCCGGCGTGACTCCCGACAGGTGACCGACGCAGGTCCGCGGCGGCGTCGCGTACGGCGGACCTCGGGGCAACCGATAGCATCGGCCGCGGGCCCGACCCAGCCGGACCCGTGGGCCCGACCCAGCCAGGAGGACGACGCCGTGCACGTACCACCGATTCCGAGCCTCACCGCCACCGACCCGGAACTGGCGGCGCTGATCGAGGGCGAGGCGAAGCGGCAGCACGACAAGCTGCGGATGATCGCCTCCGAGAACTACGTCTCCACGGCGGTGCTGGAGGCCAGCGGCACGGTCCTGACCAACAAGTACTCGGAGGGCTACCCGGGGCGTCGCTACTACGAGGGTCAGCAGTACATCGACCCGATCGAGACGCTCGCCGTCGAGCGGGCGAAGGCGCTCTTCGGCGTCGACCACGCCAACGTGCAGCCCTACTCGGGGTCGCCGGCCAACCTCGCGGTCTACCTGGCGTTCCTCTCCCCCGGTGACACGGTGATGGGGATGGCCCTGCCGATGGGCGGCCACCTCACCCACGGCTGGTCGGTCTCGGCCACCGGCAAGTGGTTCAACCCGGTCCGCTACCAGGTCTCCCGGGAGACCGGCCGGATCGACCTCGACGAGGTCCGGGACCTGGCCCGCCGGGAACGGCCGAAGGTGATCTTCTGCGGTGGCACCGCCGTGCCCCGGATCATCGACTTCGCCGGCTTCGCCGAGATCGCCCGCGAGGTCGGCGCGATCCTGGTGGCGGACATCGCGCACATCGCCGGTCTGGTCGCCGGCGGCGCCCACCCCTCGCCGGTCGGGCACGCGGACGTGATCACCACCACCACCCACAAGACCCTGCGGGGCCCGCGCGGCGCGATGATCATGACGACCGCCGAGCACGCCGCCACGATCGACAAGGCGGTCTTCCCCGGCCTGCAGGGCGGCCCGCACAACCACACCACCGCCGGCATCGCGGTCGCGCTGCGGGAGGCGGCCACCGAGGACTTCCGCCGGTACGCCCACCAGGTCGTCGCCAACGCCCGCGCCCTCGCCGCCGAGCTGGTCGAGCGGGGCTTCACCCTCACCTCCGGCGGCACCGACAACCACCTGATCCTGGTCGACCTGACCAACAAGGGCATCGGCGGCAAGCCGGCCGCCCAGGCGCTGGACCGGGCCGGCATCGAGCTGAACTACAACACCGTGCCGTACGACCCGCGCAAGCCGTTCGACCCGTCCGGGATCCGGCTCGGCACC
>CALGAM010000030.1 GCA_937951935.1 uncultured Micromonospora sp.
CGGAACCACTTCGGTGACAAGGTCCTGCAGGCGGTGATCCCGCGGAACGTCCGGGTGTCGGAGGCGCCGAGCTACGGCCAGTCCGTCATGACCTACGATCCCGGATCGCGGGGCGCCACGAGCTACTTCGAGGCGGCCCGGGAGATCGCGATGCGTGGCGCCAGGCAGGCTGTGGGCCGCAATGGGTAGCTCGTCGAGAAGATGGCTGGGAGGCGTGGCATGAAGAACCGTCCGCGAGGTGGACTCGGCCGGGGTCTGGGTGCCCTGATTCCGACCGGGCCCGCGCTGGCCGCCGGAGCGGTGGCGGCGCCTCCGGTCGGCCTGGCCGAGGCGTCGGCGGGGTTGACCGCTGACACCACCCGGCTGACTCCACCGCGCGAGCCGGACCTGGCTCCGGTGCCCGGTGCCCGGTTCGCCGAGATCCCGTTGGACGCGATCAGGCCCAATCCCAAGCAGCCCCGGCAGATTTTCGACGACGAGGCCCTGGAGGAACTCAAGATCTCGATCCAGGAGGTCGGCTTCCTCCAGCCGATCGTGGTGCGGCAGCTCGCCGAGGACCAGTTCGAGCTCGTCATGGGCGAGCGGCGCTGGCGCGCGGCGAAGGCCATCGGGCGGTCGACGATTCCGGCCATCGTCCGGGACACCCGGGACGACGCGATGCTCCGGGACGCGCTGCTCGAGAACATCCATCGGGCGAACCTCAACCCGTTGGAGGAGGCGGCGGCCTACCAACAGCTGCTCGAGGAGTTCGGCGCGACGCACGAGGAGCTGGCCCGCCGCATCGGCCGGAGCCGTCCGCAGATCTCCAACACGATCCGGTTGCTGAATCTCCCGGCCGAGGTGCAGAAGAAGGTGGCGGCGGGGGTGCTCTCGGCCGGCCACGCCCGCGCACTGCTGGCCCTCGACGACCCGACGGCGCAGGAGGAGCTGGCCCGGCGCATCGTTGCCGAAGGACTCTCGGTACGGGCCACCGAGGAGGTGGTCAAGCTCGCGGAGAGCGCGCCGAAGAAGGCGAGCCCGGCGAAGCGTCGGGCCAAGGTCCACGCTCCGGGGCTTGCCGACCTGGCCGAGCGCCTCTCCGACCGCTTCGAGACCCGGGTCAAGGTCGACATCGGGCGGAACAAGGGCAAGATCACGATCGAGTTCGCCACGGTGGACGACCTGGAGCGGATCATCAGCATCATGGGTATGCCCGGACCGGATCGCGAATCGCTGGACTGAACGGTCGACGTGCGTGACCGGTGGCCGCGCCCGGGGAGGGCGCGGCCACCGGCTTTTCGGGGATCGGACAGACCCGGGCCGGTTCCGTCGTACCCGAGGTCGTCGTCGCCGTGCCGACTGGTCGCCGTGCTGACTGGGGCGGGTCGAGACGGGCGGCCCGGACGCCGACGGTCTCCGGTGGTCCCGGCTGGGAGGTGTTTCACGTGAAACGAGGGCCCGCGAACGTCCGGCGCCCGGCGTGAGTGTCGGCGGCGGCGGGTGCGCGTGCCGACCGGCCGGACGAACTCGGCGCCGGATGCGGAGTTCCGCCCGCTCGGCACTCCGGCGGTTCGGGCCGTCCACCGTCGCTCCTGCCGGCCCCTGTTTCACGTGAAACAGCGCGGGAAGGCGCGGGTGGGGCGTGTGGGCGACCGGGCCGGGGACAACGACAGGTCGCCCACGGCGGAGTACGGAACGGCGGTGGGGGCGGTCGGGCGATGCGCCCCGGGCCGTAGCCGCGGACCTCCCAGAGGGATTCAGAACCGCTGCCGAAAGCCGTGTCCGGACCGGACGACGGCCGAGGCGCGACGGCCGAATCGGGTAGGGACAGCCGTCCCGAACTCGATTAGGGTCTGCGTCGTGCCCCACACCTCTCCTCCACTCCCCGACTTCACGAGGTGGCCTTCGTTCCCCTTCGAAGGCGAGTTCCGGGTCAAGAAGCTCGACGACCCGGTGGCGGTCGAGCCGCCCCGCAAGGGCGAGGGCACCAGTGAATGCCTTTCCTGCAGCGCGCCGGACGAGGCGTACATCTGGGTCAGTGAGCGATGGCGGGTGCGCGCCATGGACCGACCCACCGGCCTGCCGATGGTCCTGATCCTCGAATCCCGGTCCCATCTCGACCTGGGGGATCTGCCCAACCTGCTCGCCGCCGAGCTGGGCGTCATGACGGTACGGCTCGAACGCGCCATCCGATCGCTGGACGGTGTCGCCCGGGTGCACGTCAACCGCTGGGGCGACGGAGCCGCGCACCTGCACCTGTGGTTCCTGGCCCGCCCGTACGGGCAGCTACAGCTGCGTGGCACGTTCCTGCCCCTCTGGGACACCATTCTCCCGCCGATTCCCGAGGAGAAGTGGCGGGAGAACCTGGCCCTCGTCGCGGCCTGGCTGGCCGAGTTCGGCGGCCGCCCGCTGGCCGAACCGCCGCGGATCCAGTGGCAGGCGCCGTCGAGCCTGGACCAGTTGACGCCGGAGGGCGGGGTGACCGGTGACGTACCGTCCGGGCCGGACGCCGCCGACGCCGTCGAACCGGGTGACCCGGCCGGGGGTGACGGCGCCGCGCGCCCGGACGATCCCGGAACCCGGTGACCCGAAGCGGCCGGGTGCCCGGGTCAACGCGAGCGTCGGCCGGGCACCCGGCCGCCCGTCGCGACGAACGGACACCACCGGACGGGTGAGCCCGACGCCGGGGACGCTCCCCCGCCGGACTCAGGCCCGGCCGCGGCGCCGGGCGGCGCGGCCCACCAACGTGCGCAGGAGTTCGCCGAGGTCGAGGCCGGCCGCGCCGACCGCCAGCGGCAACAGAGAGGTCTCGGTCATCCCGGGCGAGACGTTGACCTCCAGCACGTGCGGCTGGTCGTCCTCGTCGACGATCAGGTCGACCCGGGAGAGGTCGCGAAGTCCGAGCGCGGTGTGCGCCGCCAGGGCGGTCTCCGTGACCCGGGCGGCGGCCTGGGCCGAGAGTCGGGCGGGGGCGTGCCAGGTGGTCAGGCCGGCGGTGTAGCGGGCGGCGTAGTCGTAGACGCCGTTGCGGGGAACGATCTCGACGGCGGGGAGGGCCTGCGGGCCCTCCCCCAGGTCGACGACCGAGACCGCGACGTCCATGCCCGGCACGTAGCGTTCCACCAGGGCGGTCGAGTCGTACCCGAAACAGCCGACCATCGCCGCCGGCAGCGCGGCCGGTTCCCGGACCACGGCGGCACCCAGACCCGACCCGCCCTGGGCCGGCTTGACCATGAGCGGCAGGCCGAGCCGGTCGACGATCCGGTCCAGGACGGCCGCGGCGCCGAGCTCGGAGAAGCGGTCGTGCGGCAGTGCCACCCAGTCGGGCGTCGGGATGCCGGCCTCCCGGAGTACCGCCTTCGCCGACGGCTTGTCCCAGGCCAGTCGCGACGCCCGGGCGTCGCACCCGACGTACGGAACGTCGCAGAGATCGAGTACGCCGCGCAGCGAGCCGTCCTCCCCGGTCGCCCCGTGCAGGGCGATCACCACCGCGTCCGGCGGATCCTGGGTCAGGATCGGCAACAGGGTGGCGTCGGCGTCCCGCAGCTCCGCCTCGATCCCGACGGAGCGCAGTGCGTCGAGCACCCGACGGCCGGACTTCAGCGAGACCTCCCGCTCGTACGACAGGCCGCCGGCGAGCACCATGACCCGCAGCTCCTCGGCTGCCTCACGGGGCGGTGTGGTCGGCCGGTCGGTGGTGGGTGGTTCGGCTGGGGAGTGCGTGCCCATGCCGGAGATCATGCCAAGTCAGGACCTGGCACGTCGGCGCCGGCCTGGCCCCGGCGACGGGTCGGCCGTCCACCGACGGCACCGAAGACCTGCCGCATCGCGGTCTCCTGCTCCATCACCATGGCGAGCCGGCGCACTCCCTCCCGGATGCGCTCCGGCGACGGGAACGAGAAGTTGAGTCGCATGTGGCCGCCCCCGGTGCCGTCGGCGTAGAAGCCGGTGCCGGGCACGTACGCGACCCGGGCGGCGATGGCACGCGGGAGCATCGCCTTGGCGTCGAGGCCGTCCGGCAGGGTGGCCCAGACGAACAGGCCGCCGCCCGGCCGGGTCCAGCTGGTCCCGGCCGGCATGTAGTCGGCCAGCGCGTCGAGCAGGGCGTCCCGCCGCTCCCGGTAGACCTCGCGGTAGACCTTGAGCTGCTGCCGCCAGGGCATCGTGGAGAGGTAGGTGGTGACGGCCGCCTGGGCGAAGGCACTGGGGCAGAGGATCTGCGCCTCGGTGGCGATCACCAGCTTGTCGCGGACCGCGTGCGGCGCCAGGATCCAGCCGACCCGCAACCCGGGGGCGAAGGTCTTGGAGAAGGTGCTGAGGTAGAAGACGCCGTCCCGGCGGCGGGCGCGCAGCGGTGCCGGCGCCTCGCCGTCGAACCAGAGCTGGCCGTACGGGTCGTCCTCGACCACCAGCAGACCGGCACGCTCGCAGATGTCGAGGACGCGCTCCCGGCGCTCCTCCGACAGCGTCACCCCGGCCGGGTTCTGGAACGTCGGAATGGTGTAGAGGAACTTCGCCCGCCGCCCGGAGCGCGCGACGTCGGCGATCGCCGCCTCCAGCGCCTCCGGGATCAGCCCGTCGGCGTCCATCGGCACGTGCACCACCTGGGCCTGGGCGCTCTGGAAGACGCCGAGCGCGCCGACGTACGTCGGACCCTCGGCGAGGACGACGTCACCCGGATCGAGGAAGAGCCGGGCGACGAGGTCGAGCGCCTGTTGGCCGCCGACGGTCACCACCACGTCCTCGGGAGAGGCGCCGCAGCCGACGTCGATCCCGGAGAGGGACATCACCTCGCAGATGCGTTCCCGCAGTTCGGGCGTGCCCTGGCCGATGC
Source organism: uncultured Micromonospora sp. (assembly GCA_937951935.1). Taxonomy (GTDB): domain Bacteria; phylum Actinomycetota; class Actinomycetes; order Mycobacteriales; family Micromonosporaceae; genus Plantactinospora. The sequence goes on from CALGAM010000030.1 coordinate 4,814, forward strand.
CGTACTGCAGGGTGGTGGTGCCCTGCTCGGCGGCGAGCTGGTTCAGCATCTCGCCCACCGCGTCCAGCGGCAGCGCGGCGATGTAGGGGGCGCCCCCGGCGAGCGAGACGACCTCGGGCCGACTGGCCACGGCGAAGAGGGCTCGGATCTCCGAGGCCGTCATGCCGCGCACCCGTCGGGCGTAGCGATCCGTGTAGTCGTCGAGCGTCGTGCCGGTCATGCCCTCTCCTCGCTCGTCGTTGCCATGGTTACCACCGGCCGAGGTCGGCAACCGTGTCGTCGTCTGGCTCGTCCCACCCACCTCGGTGACCGTCGGGCACCCGACCGCCGTCTCGCGGTCCGCCGGGGGCGAGGGCCGGGGGTCCCGGCGGGCCTCGCCGATCCCGGGCCGGTCGGCGGCTTGTCGGTCGATCGTAATCCCCCTGATCTCGTACGGTCCTCACCTTCATGGATGGTCCACATGCCGGACCGGCCGGAGTGTGGCCGTTGGTGCCGGTGGCGATGCGTCGTACGGGTGGCCTGTCGACCGTTCGGGCGTCCTCTCCCCGGGCGGTCTCTTCCGGCGTACGATCGCTGGTTGGGGAAAGAGACCCGGGGATGGCGATATTCGCGGTCTTTGGACCTCCGAGAGGACTTGGGGATAGCCGATGTCGCGACGGCTGGTCAATCTGACCCTGGACACTCTCGAAGACCTGCCCCGGCCCTGCCGCCAGTGTGTCTACTGGGAGTTGGACCCGGTGGCGGCCGAACGCGCCCGCGCGGCGGGCGATCCCGGCCTGGAGAAGGAAGCATGGGTCTCCCAGACGCTGCTCGAGTGGGGCTCCTGCGGCAAGCTGGTCTACGTCGACGGTATGCCCGCCGGGTTCGTGATGTATGCGCCGCCGGCCTACGTTCCTCGGTCGATGGCGTTCCCGACCTCACCGGTCTCCGCCGACGCCGCGTTGCTGACCACCGCGCACGTCGTCTCCGCCTTCGCCGGCGGCGGGTTGGGCCGGATGCTCATCCAGGGGGTCGCCCGGGAGCTGACCAAGCGCGGGATCAAGGCGATCGAGGCCTTCGGTGACGCGAAGTTCGGCGACGCCGGCGAGGAGGGGGTGAGCCGCTGTGTGGCTCCGGCCGACTACTTCCTCTCGGTCGGCTTCAAGACGGTACGTCCCCACCCGCGCTATCCGCGGCTGAGACTGGAGCTGCGGACCGCGTTGTCCTGGAAGTCCGACGTCGAGTACGCCCTGGAGAAGCTGCTCGGCTCGATGAGCCCGGAGGGTCTGCTCCGTCCGGTCCGCCCCGCGACCCGGTCGGCCACCGCTCCCGTGGGCCCGTCGGCGGCCGGCTGACCCGACCCGCGGCGCGCGGGGGCGCTCGCGGCGGGGTGGTGCGGACCGGGCGCGCTCAGTCGAACGACCTCGAACCGGCGGCGACCATCGCCCGCAGTTCGCCGACGTCGATCGACCCGGTCGGAACGTCGTGCTCGATCGGGTAGTACATCCGTTGCACCGCGGCGACGATGGCGTCCACCACCGTGTCCCGGAAGCGCGGGTCGGTCAGCCTGGCGCGGTCGGTGGGTGAGGTGAGGTAGCCGACGTCCACCCGGACCGCCGGCATCCGGGTCAGCCGGAGCAGTTCCCACGACTTCGCGTGGGTACGGCAGTCACGCAGCCCGGTCCGGGCCACGATCTCCCGCTGTACCAGACCGGCCAGCCGCTCGCCGACCGTGGAGGTCACCCCGTTCGCGGTGCCGTAGTGGTACGTCGCGACGCCCTCCGCCGCGGGATTCGCGTGGCCGTCGACGTGAATCGAGATCAGCAGGTCTCCGCCGAGTTCGTTCGCCAACTCGGCCCGGGCGAGGTCGGACAGCGGCGCGGTGGGGTTGGGGCTGCGGGTGAGGTGGACCCGGACGCCGACCGCGGCGAACCGGCCCTCCAGCCGGGCCGCGAGGTCGTACGTGAGCTCCGCCTCGGTCCACTGGCGCGCGCCGTCCGTCACCACGAACCCGGGATCGAAGGGGTCGTGGCCGGGGTCGATGACGATGACCTTGCCGACGAGGTTCGGGCCGGACTGCCGGAACGCCTCCGACTCCCGGAGCCACTGCGGGCGGCCGCCGACGACCTTGCGTCCGAGCCGGCGGAGCGCGTTCATGGTCTGCGGCCCGCAGGCGCCGTCCGGCACCAGCCCGACCTCGCGTTGGAACTGGGCCACCGCCCGGGCTGTCCGGGCGCCGTAGATCCCGTCGGCCCGGCCGACGTCGTAGCCCATCTCCAGGAGGCGCTCCTGCAGGGCCCGAACGTCCTCGCCGATGAGCGGCTCGGGGATCGCCTGGTAGAGCGTGCGGGCACCGAGGCGCCACCGGGCGGCGTCCAGGGCCCGCCAGGTCTCCGGGCCGACCAGCCCGTCGACGCTCAGCCCGCGGTCCTGCTGGAAGGCGCGCACCGCGCGTTCCGTCTCCGCGTCGAACTCGTCGGCACCGGGAGGGCCTCCGGCCGGCAGCAGGTTCAGGCTGACCAGGACGGCGCGGATCTCCGTCACCGCGGGTCCGCGGTCACCACGTCGGATCGGGCGCACGGACAACCTCCTCTGCGTGCAGCGTGCCAGCCACCTGCCGCCCCGGACCTGAGGCGAGGAGCGCTTCCGGAGCGTATCGTGGCCCGTCTCCTGCCGGGCGCGGTTGCCGGCAGCGGGAGCACCAAACGACCCTGCGGGGGTCACGGCGGCTGCGGCGGCCGGGCTGGGACGGGGCCGTCAGACGGCTGTGCCCGCATCCGCCGGTCACGGATGCGGGCACGTACGGTCGGCGCGGCGTGCGGTTACAACGCCGACTCGATGAGTTTGACCAGGTCGCTCTTGGGCCGGGCGCCGACGATGGACTGGACCGGTTCCCCGTCCTTGAAGACGGTGAGGGTCGGCGCGGACATCACCCGGTACGCCCGGGTCGTCTCCGGGTTGTCGTCGATGTTCAGCTTGACGATGCGGACCTTGTCGCCCATCTCGCTGGCGATCTCCTCCAGCAGGATGTCGACCTTGCGGCACGGCGCGCACCACTCGGCCCAGAAGTCCACCAGCACCGGCTTGTCCGACTGCAGCACGTCACTGGCGAAGCTCGCGTCGGTGACGACGCTCGTTGCTCCCACTAGCCCCTCCTCCGGGTGTCTCAGTCTTCGGTCAAGGTTGCGAGGAACCGCTCGGCGTCGAGGGCGGCGGCGCAGCCCGAACCGGCGGCGGTGATGGCCTGTCGGTAGGTGTGGTCGACGAGGTCCCCGGCGGCGAAGACGCCGGGGACGCTGGTCCGGGTGCTCGGCGACTGCACCTTGACGTACCCGTTCTCGTCGAGCTCGACCTGGCCGCGGAAGAGGGTGCTGCGCGGGTCGTGGCCGATGGCCACGAACACGCCCGCCGTCGCCAGCGTCTTCGTCGCCCCGGTGTGCACGTTGCGCAGCCGGACCCCGGTGACCCGGCCGTCGTCGCCAAGGATCTCCTCGACGACGCTGTTCCACTCGACCTGGATCTTGTCGTTCGCCAGCGCACGGTCGGCCATGATCTTGCTGGCCCGGAACTCGTCGCGCCGGTGCACGATGGTCACCTTGCTGGCGAACCTGGTGAGGAAGGTCGCCTCCTCCATCGCGGAGTCGCCACCGCCGACCACCACGACGTCCTTGCCGCGGAAGAAGAATCCGTCGCAGGTCGCGCAGGAGGAGACGCCGTGGCCGAGGTACTCCTGCTCACCCGGCACGCCGAGCGGGCGCCACGCCGAACCGGTGCACAGGATCACGGCCTTGGCCCGGTACGCCGTCTCGCCGACGTACACGGTGTGGTGCGCGGACGAGCCCGGCACGCCGGTGTTCACCAGCTCGACCCGGGTGACGTCGTCGGTGACGAACTCGGCGCCGAACCGCTCGGCCTGTTTGCGCATCGCGTCCATCAGCTCCGGGCCCATGATGCCGTCGGCGAAGCCCGGAAAGTTCTCGACCTCGGTGGTGGTCATGAGGGAGCCGCCCGACTCCACACCCTCGATGACCAGCGGTGTGAGGTTGGCGCGGGCAGCGTAGATCGCTGCGGTGTAGCCGGCCGGCCCGGAGCCGATGATGATCAGGTTGCGGACCTCGTCCACTGCCGTCTCCCGATGTGTCTCTGCGCCTTCAGCGTGCTGCGCCGACGGCGGTCCGAGCGCCGGCCACCGAACGCGTACCGGCACCTGCAAGCCAGAACGTCATCGTACGAACCGGGGATTCCCGAGCCGGTCATCCGGTGGGCCAGGCCACTGTCCCGCCGAAACGGCCGTTGGGGCGCTGTTTCACCCTACCCGGGTCCGATAGGTGACGTCGGCGCCTGCGGGGGACGTTCCACAACCCGGACCGGTCACCCAGGCCCAGCGGGCCGACGCGGCGTCGGAGAAGACGATGACCAGCGAGGCCCGGCCCTCGAAGGAGGCGAAGTCGACCAGGTCGACCCTGATCGGCCCCCGGCCGTGCGCCGACGCGACCGCCTCCAGGCAGCGGGTGAGAACCTCCGGGTCGGCGAGCCGCTCCAGCCCTGGCACCTGCCGTGGTGGGGCGGCCGTGTCGACGGTGGCGCCCGACGCACCGGGGCCCTCGCCCTCCTGCCGGCCCGGGGTCGCGGTGGGGCTTCCGACCGTGCTCTCGTCCGTCGCTCCGGTGTCGAACGTGCCACCGTCGGGGGTCGGGCCGCGGCGGGTGAGTGTGATGACGGCGCCGGCCAGGGTCCCGGAGGTGTAGTCGGTGCCCGTGGCCAGCACCCGCTGGGCGGAGGGCTGCGGGACCGGCTGGGGTGCCCCGGAGCCGAGCATCGGGGCCTGCTCGGGCGAGCTGCTCACGGTGTGCGCCGAGTCGGCGACGGTCCTCTCGTCGCCGACCGCGCCGAGGCGGCTGATCGCGAACACGCCGAAGCCGGCCACGACGGTGGCGGCCAGGACGGGACCGGCGACCCGACGCGTCCAACGCCGCCGTCGGCCCGGCCGTCGGGGGGCGGGCGCCGCGGCGGTCCGGGGCTGGACGGGTATGCCGGCGGGCGGACGCCCCGGGCGGCGGGGCACCGCGCCGGGCTCCCGCTCCGGGCTGCCGTCCGGTGCCGATCGGGCCGGACTCTCCTCGGATGCCGGAGCGTCGGGGTTTGGCCGCCCCGCCACGACACCCGGATCGGCAGGGGCGCCGGTCGACGCCGGCCGGGACAGGGCCGCGTCGAGCCGGTCGACCACCGCGGGCGGCATCGGCTCCGGCTCCGCCGCCAGCGCGGCCAGGTCGAGCCGGACGGCGTCGACGCCGGCCGTCAGCGCGGCGTACGACTCCGCCCAGGCCGGGTCCTCCGCGATCAACCGGGCGACCTCGGCCTCGTCCGGGGTACCGTCCAGCGCACCGCCGACATAGTCGGCCAGCAGGTCGAAGTCGACCTCCCTGAACTGGCCGCCGGTCACGATTCCTCCTGCTCCTGGCCTGGTGGGGGCCTCTGGTCGGGCCCCGCCCATCGCTGTTCGGCTCCGGACCGGGCCGTCCGGCCGCGATCCGACCGTGACGTAGGTCGGACGTCGCAGCCGGAGCCACGGTTCCCCCTGGTGACCGACGGCGCACCGGCCTCCGGGTCGCCACCGGGCGACACACCCGGGTCCCCGGGGGGCGGGGCGGCGTCGCCGCCGGTCGAGCCGGTACCGGGAACGGGTGCCCGCAGATGCCCCAGGAGGACGGCGAGCCGGGCCCGGCCCCGGGCGCACCGACTCTTGACGGTGCCCTCGGCCACGCCGAGGATCTCGGCGACCTCGGCGACCGGATAGCCCTGCAGGTCCACCAGGACGAGGGCGGTCCGCTGCTCGACGGGGAGCGCGGCGAGGGCCTGCCGTACGACGAGCGTGGTGTCGTGGTCGACGGTGGGTGCGGCGGGTTCGCTGCCGCCGACCCGGTGGCCGCTCCGGTCCGGCCGCGGGCTGTCGGGCAGTGGCACGGTGGGGTGCGACTGTCGCCGGCGGATCCGGTCGAGGCAGGCGTTGACCACGATCCGGTGCAGCCAGGTGGTGACGGCCGCCTCGCCGCGGAACCGCGCCGCCGCCCGGTGTGCGGCGAGCAGCGCGTCCTGCAGGGCGTCCGCGGCGTCCTCCCGGTCGCCGAGGGTGCGCAGCGCGACGGCCCACAGGCGGTCCCGGTGGCGGTGGAAGAGGGTCGCGAAGGCGGTGGGGTCGCCGTCCACGTGGGCGCGCAGCAGCGCGGCGTCGGTGGGCTCCGATCCGGTGCCGACGGTGGTCCTGCCGGTGTCCGCGTCGGCCGGCACGGTGCGGGTTTCGGCGACCGGGTCCGACAGCCCCGCGGACACGGCGTCCCCGGGCACGATGTCACCGTCCCCGGACACGGGGCCACCGCCGGGCATGGCCTCGTCGCCGGCCGACCGGACCGGCTGGGTGCGCGGCCACGGACCGGTGGCCGACGAACGGGTCGGGCCGGCCGCGTCGGAACTCCGTGCGCCGGTCATGGCCGCACGATACCGACTGTTGTCACTTCCGGCGCGGCCGGTGGCTCATCGCGCCTGGACCGTGATCTCCTGGACGCCGATCTTGTAACGGCCCGACTCGTTCTGGGGCAGGTACGTGATCCAGAGCAGGAGGTACTGGTACTTCTGGCCGGGAACGAAGTCGCTGAAGGTGACGGTGGAGCCGTCGGCCTTCTCGAACGGGTTACCGATCCGGTGGTAGGAGTCGACGAGCTGCCGGTCGCCGGAACTGGTCGACGGGTAGTCCCGACTGCCCCAGCGCAGCTCGGCGGAGAACCCGGGTGCGGAGAACTCGACCCTGACGCTGGTGACCTCCCTCGGCTCACCGAGGTTGATCAGGATTCCCATGCCGTCCTTGAGGTTGCCGAAGGCGGCGCGGTTGTAGCTGTCGGTCTCCCAGCCGTCGTTGGGGTCACCGTTGACCACCTTCTCCACGCCGTCCAGCTCGGTCCGGTCGCCCTCCGGGTCGATCACCCGGAGCTGGTTCGGCTTGAGGTCGAGCTTCACCGGCTTGCTGGGCGGTGGGTCGGTCTCGCTCGCGGCGCCCGGCTGCTCGGTGGCCGAGGCGGACGGGAGCGGCGCCGCCTGGCCGCCGGCGGGCTCGCCGCCGTCGGAGAGCACGTTGATTCCGACCAAGAGCCCGATCAGCGCGATCGCCAGGAGCGCGGCCACCCCGATCAGGGTCTTCCGCCCACCGGTGGCGGGGATGTCGGGGGCACCGTCGCCGGTGGTGAACCGCAGCGGACCGCTGTCGAGGTACTGCTCCTCCGCGGCGGCGTCCAGCCGTCCCAGCTCGGCGGCGAGGGCGTCGGCGGAGGGGACCGCGAGCTGGGGGTCCAGCAGGTCCATGGTCAGGTCGTCGAGGTACGCGGGGATGCCGGCCCGGACCTGTCGGGGAGCGGCGATCGACCCGCTGGCGTCCCGGACCGCGTCCGGCAGCGCGATGCGGGCCCGCCGGTCGGCGGTGCCGCCGAGGGCCGCCTCGGCGTGCGGCCAGTGACCGGTCAGCGCGTAGTAGAGGATGCCGCCGACGGCCCGTATGTCGGTCTCCTGGGTCTCCACCCCGTCGGTGCGGGGGGCGTCGGCCAGGACCACCCGCCCGTCGTCGGCGATCATCACCGTGCCCGGGTGCACGTTGCCGTGGACCATTCCGGTGGCGTGGATCGCGGCGATCGCCCCGGCGACGGCGTGGGCGACGGCGGTGGCCCGGGTCGGGTCGAGTACGCCCGTGGCGACGACGTCGCGCAGCGACTGGCCGTCGACCCACTCCCGGACGACGTACGCCCGCTCCTCCTCGTCGATGGCGTCGTAGACGCCGACGAGGTTGGGGTGGATGACGCGGCTGGCCGCCACGGCGGCCTGCAGCATCTCGCTCGCCGACTCGCCACCGGGGTAGCGCAACACGACGGCGACGGGTCGGCGCAGCACGACGTCGACACCGCGCCAGACCTGGCGGCCGGCACTGTCGTTGTCGATGTGTTCGGCGAGCTCGTACCGCTCGGCCAGGATCTCACCGACGGCGGGGGAACCGAAGGTCATGACCGGCGGGGTGACTTCGTCCGCCTCCTGACCTTCGCCGACCTGGGTCACCCGTCCTCCCTCGGTGATCGTGTCGATCGCTGGACCCGTGCTGCTGGGCACCTGGCCTCCGTTCCGGCCCGTCACCGGATCCGGACGCCCACCGCTTTCTAGCCTAGGTGCTCGCCGTATCCGTCGAGAGCGACCTTACCCGGGTCTGACTGATCCCCGACACGCCATCTTGCGGCCGAAGGCCACCAGCTGCCGCAGATGTCGTGATAGGCGCCGGGAACGACCACTCTCGCCTGCCTGGGCGGCATGGGTATTGAGCAATCAAGTAGGTTTAGGCAATTTTGTGCAGGTCGATGTGTGACGACCGGTCGCGGCCGACGTGATCGTGTCCGCCGGCCGGCGTGCCCGTGGGCCTTTCCCGCCAGGGACGGAAGTATGCCCCGGGGCACCGCCCTGGCCGGGTCGCTGTCGGACCGTCCGAGGAGATCATCCTGACGGGGTGTCAGGTGATCAGGACCCGGAGTTATCCACAGCGTCTGACCAGCACTTCAGGCTCAGGCGCCGAGGTTATCCACAGCGATATCCCCAGGCTCTCGCGGGCCTGGGGATCGCGGTCGCACTGGTCGGCGCGATGCCGACCCGGGACGACGGCCGGCACCGACACCGACCCGGGCCGCCGACGGCGTGACACCGGCCCGCGGGTACGCGGGCCCACGGGTCACCTGCCGAGCCGGCGCCGGACCATGACGACGACGTCGGTGATCTCCCGGATCCGCAGCATGAGGGAGAGTCCGAGGTACGTGCCACCGATCGCCGCCCCGCCGAGGGCCACCTCGACGAAACCGAGCCAGCGGTTCGACAGCGCGTCTCCCGGCAGCAGCGCCACGATGAGCAGCCCGACGAGCGTCGCGCCGAGGGCCGCGACCAGGACCCGGCCGAAGGTGTTGGCGATCGTGCCGAGCCCGAGCCGGCCGATCCGGGACCGGAGCAGCCAGGCCGAGATCACCGCCGCGGCGACGTACGAGATCCCGTTGCCGATCATCATGCCGGAGGCCAGGAACGACAGCGGAAGCACGGCGAAGACCAGCACCTGTACCAGGACCCGGAGCAGGACGACCGGAATGTTGACCAGCGCGGGTGTCCGGGTGTCCGGCAGCGCCCAGAACGCGAAGGTGAAGACCTGGCTGACCGCGAACGGGACCAGCGCCAGCGCGGCGACCAGCAGCACCGGCGAGACGGCACCGGCGTCACCCGTCCCGGCGCCGTAGTTGAACAGGACCACCGCGATGGGTTCGGCGAGCACGGCGTAGCAGACCGCGATCGGGGCGAGCACGGCGGTGACGGTCCGGACGGTCCGGGACAGGTCAGCCGCCATGTCGGCGAACCGGCCGTCGGCGGCGGCCGCGCTCATCCGCGGCATCAGCGCGGTGATGATCGAGACCGCGATGATGCCGTGCGCCATCATCAGCAGCAGGAAGACGTTGTTGTAGATCGCCGGCCCCGCCGCCTTCCGCCCCACCCGGTTGAGCAGGTTGAACAGGACGACCAGGCCGATCGAGTTGACCGCGACGTAGCAGAACATCCAGGCGCCGAGCCGGCCCAGTTCGCGGAGCCCGAGCTGCCGGAAGTCGAACCGCGGTCGCCAGCGGAACCCGACCCGGCGCAGCGCCGGCAGCAGCCCGGCGACCTGGACCACGATGCCGAGCAGCGTGCCGCCGCCGAGCAGCAGGATCTGTCCCCGGGTCATCTCGGCCGGCTCGATCACCTTCGCGCCGTAGATGGCGATGTAGAGCGCGCAGGCGGCGATGATCACCAGGTTGTTGAGGATCGGGGCCCACATCGGCGCCGCGAAGTGCCCCCGGGTGTTGAGCACCGCCGCGATCAACGCGCTGATGCCCGAGAAGAAGATGATCGGCAGCATCAGCCGGGAGAGGTCGGTGACGAGCCGCTGGTAGTCGTCACCACGCCCGCTGGCGTAGATCTCGCTGAGCACCCCGGCCAGGAGGATGGCCAGCACCGACGCGATGCCGAGGGCGAGCCCGGCCAGGGTGAGCAGGCGCTGGGCGTACGCCTGGCCGCCGTCGGGGTCGAGCTTGCGGCGCCGGACCAGGACCGGCACCACGACGCTGGTGAGGATCCCGCCGAGCAGGAACTCGTAGACCATCTGCGGGATGATCAGCGCGGTGGCGTACGCGTCGTTGACCGCGAAGTTGCCGAGCGCGGCGACGACCATCAACGTACGGAGGAAGCCGGTGCCGCGGCTCACCAGGCTGCCGAGAGCCATGATCGCGCTGTTGCCGGCCGCGCTTCCCTCGGCCGTCTCCGGCGGTGGGCTGGTGCTCTCGACGATCGGGCTGGTCGAGATCAGCGTGGCTCCGTCCCGGGGCGGCGGAACCCCGTCGGGCATGGCGTTCGCGCTGCGGTACAGCCCGCCTGCCATGTCAGCCTCCCAAGGGGTACGGCGGGCAGGGCACCCGCCGACACTGGTGCAGACCTTAGTCCTCCTGGCGTGGGGCCGCCGGAGGGCGTCGCCCGTCAATTGGTGCGCCCGCCGCCACCGGACCCGCGCCGGCCCGCTAGGCTGGCGGTCCCATGTCCGACTCATCCGTTCCGCAGGCAGCCCGTTCCGCGCCGTCCGCCAACCGGCCGGCCGGTGCCCCGTCCGCCACCCCGCCGGCCGGCTCCTCGGCCCGGTCGGGCCACGGCGGTGCAGGCGCGGCGGCCGCGGGCCGGGACGCCGTGACCCCGGGCCGGGGGTCCGCGACCGCGGGCCGTGACACCGGAACCGCCGGCCGGAAATCCGTGACCTCGGGCCGGGGTTCCGCCGCGAGCCGGTTGAGCGCCGCCCAGCGCAACGCCGTCGCGGAGCTGCTGCGGGTCTCGCCGGTCGCCGACGAACTCGGTCGGCGGTTCGCCCGTGCCGGTCACGAGCTGCACCTGGTCGGTGGTTCGGTGCGGGACGCGCTGCTCGGCCGGCTCGGCGAGGATCTCGACTTCGCCACCGACGCGCACCCCGACGAGACGTTGCGGCTGCTCTCGGGCTGGGCGGAGGCGACCTGGGAGACCGGGCGCGAGTTCGGCACCATCGGGGCCCAGCGCGGCGGACTCCGGTTGGAGATCACCACCTTCCGCGCCGAGTCGTACGACCGCGTCAGCCGCAACCCTGTCGTCGAGTACGGCACCAGCCTCGTCGAGGACCTGCGGCGGCGTGACTTCACGATCAACGCGATGGCGGTCAGCCTTCCCGGGCACGAGTTCACCGACCCGTACGGCGGGCTCGACGATCTCGCCGAGCGGGTGATCCGGACACCCGGCTCCCCGGAGGAGTCGTTCGGCGACGACCCGCTGCGGATGCTCCGGGCCGCCCGGTTCGCGGCGCAGCTGCGGTTCGCCGTACACCCGGCGGTGAAGGACGCCATGCGGGCGATGGCGGCGGACCTGGACCGGATCACCGCCGAGCGGATCCGTGACGAGTTCACCAAGCTGCTGTGCGGCGCCGACCCGGTGACCGGGCTCCGCCTGCTGGTCGACACCGGGCTGGCCGACCGGTTCCTGCCGGAGCTGTCCGGTCTGCGGCTGGAGATCGACGAGCACGCCCAGCACAAGGACGTCTACGAGCACACCCTGACCGTGGTGAACAACGCGATCCGGCTGGAGGGGGACTCCGGCTGCGACTTCGTGCTCCGGATGGCGGCGCTGATGCACGACGTCGGCAAGCCGGCGACCAAGGCCGTCGGGCCGGACGGGCGGGTCAGCTTCCACCACCACGAGGTGGTGGGCGCCCGGATGACCAGGCAGCGGATGAAGGCGCTGCGCTACCCCAAGGACGTCATCAGCCAGGTGTCCACGCTGGTCGGGCTGCACCTGCGCTTCTACGGGTACGGTCGCGGCGAGTGGACCGACTCCGCGGTACGCCGCTACGTCACCGACGCGGGGGACCTGCTGCCCCGGCTGCACAAGCTCACCCGCTCCGACTGCACCACCCGCAACCGCCGGAAGGCGGCGCAGCTCGCCGCCGACTACGACGCGCTGGAGGCGCGGATCGCCCGGTTGCGGGCGGAGGAGGACCTGGCCCGGGTTCGCCCCGACCTCGACGGCAACGCGATCATGGAGTTGCTCGGCATACCGCCGGGTCCGATCGTCGGCCGTGCCTGGCGGCACCTGAAGGAGCTGCGGCTGGAGCGGGGGCCGCTGGGCCGTGAACAGGCCGAGGCCGAGCTGCTGCGCTGGGCCCGCGAGCAGGGCGTCATCAAGGAGTGACGACCGCGCCGCGTCGGGGGTGACCGGCGCCGGCCGGCGTGGCCGGGATCCCGGCGGGCCGTGCCGGCCGGCGGTGGCTTCGCCGCGGGCGGCGTGACGACCTCCCGGCACCGGGACACACGGCACCGGGACACACGGCACCGGGACACACGGCGACGGCCCGGCACCGGGGTCGGTGCCGGGCCGTGTGGCGGTGTCCGGGGCGCGTCGTCCTCCCGGGCGGCTCCGGCCGCCCGTCCTCCGGTCAGTCCTGCCTGTCGCCCGCCGGCGTAGCGGCGGCCGGCGTGGCCTCGACGACCTGGTTCCCGCCCTGGTTCTTGCCGGCGCCGAGGGCGCCGAGCCGGGCCAGCAGCGCGGTCAGGTCGACACCGGTCAGGTCGCTGCCGAGCTGCAGCCCCTGGGCCACGTTGGCCGCGACCGACTTGGTCAATGAGCTGGCGCCGTCGGTGGAGATCACGGTGAGCTTGTCGATCGCGCTCACCGGGGCGCTCGCCGCCTCCACCACCTTCGGCAGCACCTTGAGCAGCAGGTCGAGCACGGCCGCCTCGCCGTACGCGGCGAACGCCTCGGCCTTGCGGGCCATCGCCTCGGCCTCGGCCTCGCCCCTGGCCCGGATCGCCGCGGCCTCGGCCTGACCCTCCCGCTCGATCGCCTCGGCGAGCGCGGCCCGGCGGGCCCGCTCACCCTCACCGATCAGCCGGGCGTGCTCGGCGGCGGCCTGGGCGGCGGCGATGGCGGCCTGCCGCTCGGCGTCGGCGCGGAGCACCGCCGCGTTGCGGGCCGCCTCGGCCTCCTGCTCCACCTTGTACCGGGCCGCGTCGGCCGGCTTGCGGACCTCGGTGTCGAGCTGCCGCTGCTTGAGTTCGGCGTTGCGCTCGGCGACCTTCTGCTGCTCGGCGAGGATCGCCTGGTCCCGTTCGGCCTGGGCCAGCGGGCCGGCCGCGGCCGACCTCGCCTTCGCCGCGTCGATCTCCGCCTGGATCATGGCCTGCTTGAGCGCGAGGTTCCGGTTCGCCTCCGCGATCGCCTCCTCGGCCAGCAGCCGCTCCTGCTCGGCCGCCTGGCGGGCGCGTGCCTCGGCGATCGCCGCGTCCTTGAGCACCCGGGCCGCCTCCGGCCGACCGAGGTCCTGCAGGTACGACCCCTCGGCGACGATGTCCTGGAGCTGGAAGGTGTCGAGCACCAGACCCTGGTTGGTCATCGAGTGCTCGGCCTCCTCGGCGACCGCGCTGGCGAAGGCCGCGCGGTCCCGGATGATCTCCTCGATGGTGAGCCGGCCGACGATCGACCGCAGCGCGCCGGCGAGCACCTCCCGGGTGAAGTCCTCGATCTCGTCCTGCTGGTCCAGGAACCGCTGCGCCGCCGCGCGGATCGCGTCCTCGGTCCCGCCGACCTTGACGATCGCGACGCCGTGCAGGTCGGTCCGGATTCCCTGCTTGCTCACCGCGCCCTTGATGCTGACGTCGATGCGCCGGCTGGAGAGGTCGATGGACTGCAGCTTCTGGACCACCGGCAGGACGAAGACCGAGGCGCCGAGGACGACCTTCTGCCCGGACATGTCGGTCGTCCGGGTGCCGTCGGCCCTCTGGGTGGTGCGGCCCTTGCGGCCGGTCACGATGAACGCCTCGTTGGGCCCGGCGACCCTGATCCGGGAGAGCACGAAGAGGACGAGCAGGAAGGCGAGCAGTACCGCTCCGCCGATCGCGGCGAATATCAGCATCGCAACGTCCGTTCTGGTGTGGGGTTTCAGCAGTGGGTGGGGGGATGGGGTGGGTGGCGGCCGCCGGGCGGCCCGGGGTCAGTAGGTCTCGACGTGGACGCTGGTCTCGCTCAGCGCCTCGACGACGAAGATCTGGGTGCCGCTGGCGATCGGTCGGTCGGCCCGCGCGTTGAGCTTGACCGGCTGGCCCGCGAGCTGTACCCGGACCTCGCCGTAGCCGTTACTGGGGATCGGCGTCACCACGACGCCGATCGCGCCGACGAGGTCGCTGCGGGTCGGGGTGGTGTCGGTGGGCATGTTCCGTACCGCCCTGGAGAACCGCGCGGCCAGCCAGCCGGCCGGCAGCGCGGCCAGGGAGCCCAGGCCACCGGCCGCGGCGATCTGGACGACCGTGCGCCCGCCGATCAGTTCGTTGGCGATGGCGCCGCCGAAACCGAGGACGCCGGCGAACGCGGCCACCGCCTCCAGCGTGATCGGCCCGTCGACGTCCTGGCCACCGAGGTCCAGCTCGGTGCCGAACAGCGCCAGCGCGAGGACAGCGACCCCCGCACCGCCGATGATGAGGAATATCCAGGTCGCCGTTGCCACGCCTGCACGGTAGCCGGCACGGGCAACACCCACCCCGGACCCGGCCTGGCCCGCGATCCGGGCTCTCCCGCCTCAGGGCCGGGTGGTGTCGCCGCGGCGGTGGTGGGCGAGGAGCCGGGTCAGCAGCCCGACGAGCCGGTCACGCTCCGGCGCCGAGAGCGGGGCCAGCAACTCCTCCTGGATCCGCGCCAGCCGCTGCGTCAACTGGTCCAGTCGGTGGCGACCGGCCGGGGTGATGGTGACGATGTTGCGTCGCCGGTCGGTCGGGTCGGGGGTCCGCTCGACGAATCCGTGGCCGGCGAGGTCGTTGGTCGCCGCCACCACGTCGCTGAAGTGGATGCCGGTCCGGCGGCCCAGGTCGGCCTGGCTGGCCGGGCCGTACTCGTCCAGGGTCGCCAGCAGCCGGTAGTGGTATCCCCGCGCGCCGATCTCGGCCAACCCGTCGGTGACGAGCCGGTGGGCGTACCGGGCCGTCTGGGTGAGCAGCCAGCTCGGCAGCCCGGCCAGCCGGGTGGGGGTGCCGTCGTCGGCCGGGGTGTCCATGTGGCCAGCCTAACAAGTTCGTTGGTCGCACCAATGGTTCGGACGACTCCGACGGCGCTATCGTTAGTGCAACTAACGTTAGTGCGGCGAACGAATCCGCGTGACGGACCGCACCCGAGGCCGGGAGACGACGACATGATCAGGCCGTTTCGGATCGACATCCCCCAGGAGCAGCTCGACGACCTCGCCGACCGGTTGGCCCGCACCCGGTGGCCCGACGAGCTGCCGGACGCCGGCCGGGACTACGGCATCCCGCTGGCCCGGGTACGCCAGCTCGCCGAGTACTGGCGCACGACGTACGACTGGCGGGCCCGGGAGGCGGAGCTGAACGCGTACCCGCAGTTCGTGACGGAGATCGACGGCCAGAACGTGCACTTCCTGCACGTCCGCTCGACCAACCCGGACGCCCTCCCGCTGCTTCTCACCCACGGCTGGCCCGGTTCGGTCGTCGAGTTTCTCGACGTGCTCACACCGTTGGCGGAGGACTTCCACCTGGTCGTGCCGTCGATCCCGGGCTACGGCTTCTCGGGGCCGACCCGGCAACGCGGCTGGGACGTGCACCGCGTCGCCCGGGCCTGGGCGGAGCTGATGCGGCGGCTCGGCTACCGGCGGTACGGCGCCCAGGGCGGCGACTGGGGTTCGGCGATCTCCCGGGCGCTCGGGCAGGTGGCCCCGGAGCAGGTGGTCGGGGTTCACCTCACCTACCTGCCGACCCCGCCCCCGCCCGGCTGGGCCGGCGAGGCAGAGCTGTCCGACGAGGACCGCGACCGGCTGGCCGGGATCCGGCGCTACCTCGCCCAGCGCCCCGGCTACATGGTGTTGCAGTCCACCCGGCCGCAGACCCCGGCGTACGCCCTGACCGACTCGCCGGTCGGCCAGCTCGCCTGGATCGCCGAGAAGTTCGACGAGTGGACCGACCCGTCCTCGACGATCTCCGACGACCGGCTGCTCACCAACGTGATGCTCTACTGGCTGACCGGCACGGCCGGCTCATCGGCCCGGCTGCACCGGGAGAGCGGCCGGGGCGGACCGCTGCCCTGCCCGGTGCCGATCGGTGTGGCGGTCTTCCCCCACGACATCACCCGGGCCGTCCGACCGATCGCGGAACGGACCTACCCGACGATCCGGCGGTGGACGGAGTTCGACCGGGGCGGCCACTTCGCCAGCCTGGAACTGCCGGACGAGTTCGTCGACGAGGTACGGGCGTTCTTCTGGGCGCTGCGGTGAGCCCGGAGGGCGGCGGCCGGGACCCGGCCGTGGCGCGGGTCCCGGCCGCCGGGCGGGGGTCAGACCCCGACGAGCTCCCGCTGTGGCGGCGCCTCCGCCAGGTGGTGGCGCAGCCGCTCCCCCTCGACGTCGACGTGGGGCAGGACCGCCGCCAGCCAGCGCGGCAGCCACCAGGCGGCCCGCCCGAGCAGCGACATCACCGCCGGCACGAGGGTCATCCGGACCACGAAGGCGTCGATCGCCACCCCGAGGGCGAGGGCGAAGCCCATCGACTTGATGATCGGGTCGTCCATCAGGACGAAGCCGCCGAAGACCGAGGTCATGATCAGGGCCGCCGCCGTCACCACCCGGGCACCGTGGCCCATGCCGTTGACGGTGGCCTGGACCGGGGTGTCGCCGTGCACGAAGTCCTCCCGCATCCGGGAGACCAGGAACACCTCGTAGTCCATCGCCAGCCCGAACAGGATGCCGATGAGCAGGATCGGCAGGAAGCTCACCAGCGGGCCGGGCGTGTCCATCCTGACCAGGTCGGCCAGGTGGCCCTTCTGGAAGATCAGTACGGTGATCCCGAAGGTGGCGCCGACGGTCAGCAGGAAGCCGAGCGCCGCCTTCAGCGGCACCAGCAGGGACCGGAAGACCAGCATCAGCAACAGCACCGACAGCCCGACGACGAGCAGCAGGTACCACGGCATCGCGGCGGAGAGCTTCTCCGAGACGTCGATCCCGACCGCGGTCCGCCCGGTGAGCGCCACCTCGACCCCGTCCGTGCCGTCGATCGCCGCGACCCGGTCCCGGATGTCGTGCACCAGCCTCTCGGTGGCCGGATCGGTCGGCCCGGTGGTGGGGATGACCGCCAGCAGCGCGGTCCGCTGGTCCCGGCTGAGGTTCGGCGGGGTGACCGCGAGCAGGTTCGGCGTGCCCTGCACCGCCGCCGTCACCTGCTGGGCGGCGGCGCCGGTGCGCTCCGCCGAGTCGGCGGAGACGACCAGTACCAGGCGGTTGTTGAAGCCGGGTCCGAAACCCTCGGTGATCAGGTCGGCGGCCTCACGCTGCGGCGTGCCCTTCGGCTCGCTGCCCTGGTCCGGAAGCGCGACCCGCATGTCGGCCGCGGGGAGGGCGAGCGCGCCGAGCCCGAGCACGGTGACCAGGATCACCGGTACGCGCAGCCGGATCACCAGCCGCGCCCACCGGAACCCGAGAGCCTCCCGGCGCCCGGCGGTGTCGCCGCCGTCGGCGCGGCGGAGCCGGCGCGGCAGGACCCACCGGCCGGCGAAGCCGAGCAGCGCCGGAAGCAGGGTCAGCGCGACGAGGACGGCGACCGCGACGGTCCCGGCGGCGGCCAGCCCCATGACGGTCAGGAACGGGATGTTGACGACGGCGAGCCCGGCCAGTGCGATCACCACGGTGATCCCGGCGAAGAAGACGGCGGAGCCGGCGGTGCCGATGGCCCGCCCGGCCGCCTCCTCCGGCTCCAGGCCGTCCAGCAGGTTCTGCCGGTAGCGGGAGGTGATGAACAGGGAGTAGTCGATGCCGACGGCGAGGCCGAGCATCAGCGCGAGCACCGGCGCCACGCTGGTCAGCTCGACCACGCTGCTCAGCGCGTAGAGCCCGGCCATGCCGGCGCCGACCCCGAGCAGTGCGTTGAGCATGGTCATCCCGGCCGCGACCAGCGAGCCGAGGGTCACCACGAGCACCACCAGGGCGATGAGCACGCCGATGCCCTCGGTGCTGCCGACCTCGGGGACGCTGGACATCACCTCCCCGCCGTGTTCGACCCGCAGACCCGCCGCCCGCGCGGCCGCGCCGCTGCCGACGTACGCGTCGCGCTGCGCGTCGGTGACACTGTCGGCCTGCTCGGCGAACTGGACCTGGATGAGCGCGTACCGGCCGTCCGGCGAGATCGCTCCGGCGGTGTACGGGTCGACCGCGCCCAGCACGCCGGGCAGCGCCGACGCCTCCCGGACCAGGTCGGCCACCACCGCCTGCCGCTGCGGGGTGGTGAGCTGCTCGCCCTCGGGGGCGGCGACCACGATCGTGCCGGTCGCGCCGCTCGCCTCGGGGAACTCCCGCTTCAGCGTGTCGATCGCGCGTTGTGACTCGGTGCCCGGGATGGAGAAGTTCGTCGCGGTCGGGCCCATGAAGGCGTACGCGGCGCCGCCGAGCGCGGCCAGCGCGACGAGCCAGAGGACCACGACGAGCCGGCGGCGCCGGAACGAGGCCCGGCCGAGCCGGTGGAGGAGTGTCGCCATGTCGGTCGCTTCCTTGTTGGTGATCGCGGCTTGTCGACGGATTCGAGCGGCGGTCGGGGTGGTGTCGGTGTGTCGGTCAGGCGCCGGGCACGAGCGCGCGCCGGGCGACCCGGACCAACGCCGGGCGTAGCTCGGCGGGGTCGTCGCACTCGATCGCGACCGCGGTGATCCCGGCGAGCAGCACCCGCGCGGCGATCTGGGCGGCCGGGTCGGCCGACCGGCCGGCGATCGTGGTGACCAGTCGGGTGGTGGCCGGCTGCAGGTCGGCGAAGGCGGGGTGTTCGAGCAGGTGCGGAAGGTCGGCGTAGATGAGCGCGACCTCCCGCCGGTAGGCCAGCACGAGGTCCACGAAGCCCTCGATGGCGGCCTCCTGGGCGGTGGCGGTGTCCAGTTCGCTGGTCTTGGCGTCCAGCGCGGCGAGGTCCCGGGCGGCGGGGGCGACCAGTTCGAGGAGGATCGCCTCCTTGCTGTCGAAGTGGTAGAGCAGGGTCGCCTTCGAGCAGCCGACCTCGACGGCGATGTCGTGCAACGACGTGCCCTTGAAGCCGACCTGGCTGAACAGCCGCGCCGCCACGGACAGGATCTCGTCGCGGGTCCTGCTCCGCACCATCTCCCCGACCACCTCCGCCACCCAGCATGCCTGACCGAACGGTCAGATCTTGACCGATCGGTCAGACTGTGAGGCGGGCAACGTGTCGGGGCCCCGGCCACGCGCGCCCGGTCGGTGATCAGGAGGCCGGCCGACGACCATCGGGGCTGGTGAAGAATGGGCGGGTGCGCTGGAGCGTCCTCGACACCCCGATCGGTGCCCTCTCGGTGGGGGTGGACGACGCCGGGGTCTGCGGTGTGCGCTTCGGGCCGGTCGAGGCGGTGGCGCCCGTTTCCGATCCCGGGCTGGCCGCGGCGATCGCCGAGTTGCGGGCGTACTTCGCCGGGGAGTTGACCGTGTTCACCGTGCCGTGGCACGTGCGGCGGGGGTCGGAGTTCGACCGCGCCGTCTGGGCCGCGCTGGCCACGATCCCGTACGGCGAGACCCGGACCTACGGAGAGATCGCGGCGGCGCTCGGCGATCCGGGTGCGGCCCGGGCGGTCGGGGCGGCCTGCAACCGCAACCCGATCCCGGTGATCGTGCCCTGCCACCGGGTGGTCGGGGCCGGCGGCAGACTGGTCGGCTTCGGCGGCGGGCTACCCCGCAAACGCCACCTGCTCGAACTGGAGGCCCGGGTGGCCTTCCAGCGTGCCTGGGCCTGACCTGACCTGACCTGACCGTCCGGCGACGCCGGGGGAACCGCCCGTCACGTCGGGGTCCGGCGACGTCGGAGATTCTGTGACAGAAGCGACGACGGGGCCGTACCGGGAATCCGGTACGGCCCCGTCCGCCGGGTCCGTCAGCTCGGCGCCTCGCGGCTCAGCGCTCGATCCTGCCGGCGATGAAGTCCTCGACGGCCTGGCGGGCGTCGTGGTCGCTGTACTGCTCCGGCGGCGACTTCATGAAGTAGCTCGACGCGGAGAGGATCGGCCCGCCGATCTTCCGGTCCAGCGCGATCTTCGCGGCCCGGATCGCGTCGATGATGACCCCGGCCGAGTTCGGCGAGTCCCAGACCTCGAGCTTCAGCTCCGCGTTCAGCGGAACGTCACCGAAGGCGCGCCCCTCCAGCCGGATGTAGGCCCACTTGCGGTCGTCCAGCCACGGCACGTGGTCGGACGGGCCGATGTGGACGTCGCTCTTGGCCATCTCGTGCGGCACCTGGGAGGTCACCGACTGGGTCTTCGAGATCTTCTTCGAGACCAGCCGGCTGCGCTCCAGCATGTTCATGAAGTCCATGTTGCCGCCGAAGTTGAGCTGGTAGGTGCGCAGCAGCTCGACGCCGCGGTCCTCGAAGAGCTTGGCGAGGGCGCGGTGCACGATCGTCGCACCGACCTGGCTCTTGATGTCGTCACCGATGATCGGCAGCCCGGCGTCGGCGAACTTCTTCGCCCAGACCGGGTCGGAGGCGATGAAGACCGGCAGCGCGTTCACGAAGGCGCAGCCGGCGTCGATCGCCGCCTGGGCGTAGAACCGGTCGGCCTCCTCGGAACCGACCGGCAGGTACGACACCACCACGTCGACCTTGGCGTCGCGGAGCGCCTGGGCCACGTCGACCGGTTCGACGTCGGACTCCTCGACGATCTCCCGGTAGTAGTGGCCCAGACCGTCGAGGGTCGGGCCGCGCTGCACGATCACACCGGTCGGTGGTACGTCGCAGAGCTTGATGGTGTTGTTCTCGCTGGCGACGATCGCCTCCGCGAGGTCCATGCCGACCTTCTTGGCGTCGACGTCGAACGCTGCGACGAACTTCACGTCCGAGACGTGGTAGTCGCCGAAGGTCACGTGCATGAGACCCGGGACCCGGTCCTTGGGGTCGGCATTGCGGTAGTACTCGACGCCCTGGACCAGGGACGAGGCGCAGTTACCCACACCGACGATGGCGACGCGGACGGAGCCCATCGCTGTTGCCTCCTTTGCTGTTCATCACGGCTGCTCCGGCTCATTCCTGGACTGCCCAGGCGGAGGCGGGATGTTCTCTACTGACGACCCCGGGTCGGTGCCCGGGCGGCCCGGGTCGGTGCCCGGGGTGGACCCCGCCGGGGTCCGGCCGGAGCGCTCGTTGGCGATGAGCTCCTCCAGCCAACGCACCTCGCGCTCGCAGGCGTCGAGGCCATGACGCTGCAGTTCGAGCGTGTACGCGTCGAGCCGTTCGGCCGCACGGCTCAACACGTCGCGCAGTCCTTCGCGGCGCTCCTCGACCTTGCGACGTCGGCCCTCCAGGATGCGGAGCCGGGTCGCCCGGTCGGTGCGGGCGAAGAACGCGAAGTGGACCCCGAAGCCGGTGTCCTCGTAGGTCTCCGGGCCGGTCTGGGCGATCAGCTCGGCGAAGCGCTCCTTGCCCTCTGCGGTGATCTTGTAGACGACCCGGCCTCGTCGGCTGGTCAGTGCCGGGACCTCCTCGGCGGTCGCCGGCGTCTGGCCCGCCTCGGTGATCCAACCGGCCGCCTGCAGTCGCCGCAGTGTCGGGTACAGCGAGCCGTAGCTGATCGCCGCCCGGATCGCCCCGAGCTTGGCTACGAGCTCCTTGCGGAGCTCGTAGCCGTGCATCGGGGACTCCTGCAGCAGACCGAGAATGGCGAGCTCGAGCACCGCGCCCACTCCCTCTCGCCCTCCGCAGGATCCTGGCGGCCGTCGTTCCGGCCCTGGTGCCGGCCCGATGTATCGGTCCGATACATCGCACCGTAAACCCTCGGAGCCGGCGAGGCAAACCCTTCCCCCGGATTGATGTCAACTACGTTGTGTGACGGCGGTCGCCACTCGCCACCGGAGCGCGTACTCTTTCCCGCATGCGTACGCAGCGACAGGTCGTCGACTACTCGCTACAGAGGCGGGCGCTGCTGCGCGAGGTGCATTCGGGTCGGGTGAGCAGGTACGAGGTCTGTGACGCCTCGCCGTACCTGAAGAGCGCTGCCCGGTTCCACGGCGAGCCGACCGAGATCCTCTGTCCGGTCTGCCGCCGGGAGAACCTCACCCACGTGCACTACATTTACGGCGATGAGCTCAGGCAGTCGGCCGGCCAGGCCCGTACCCGGGCCGAGCTGTCGATGCTGGCGATGACGCTGCGTGAGTTTCAGGTGTACGTGGTGGAGGTGTGTCGCGGTTGCGACTGGAACCATCTCGTCGAGCAGTACCTGCTCGGCCGGGACGGCCTCTCCGACGACGAGGCGGGCGCCGGTGACGGGCAGGCGGACGGGGCGGCGGTGGCGACCTCGGCGATGACCGCCGACGGCTCGACCGTCCGCCGAAGGCGCGAGGCGGGGCGGTGACCATGGCTCGTCTCCCCGATCCCCGGACTCCTCGGCTCGGGCGGGACGAGTTTCACCCGACGAAAAGGATGAATCCGATTATTTCCGGTGTTACGCCACCCACGCTCTCGCGTGTCCGACTCTGGAAGTGGCGTGTTCTAGCTCACGGCAACCCGGTGGGGACGGCGACGTCCCGCACCGCGACCGGCAGGGTGTGACGAATGAACTCGTACGGCGATCCTAGTTCCGCGCGCGGTCGGGCCTCGTTCCCGGGCGCGAACGGTGACCACGGGGGAGCAACGGACGATCCATACCAGCGCCCGCCCTGGGACGACCAGGCCGCGAGCGGCCGCTCCTACGCCGGAGACGGCGCCGGTTGGTCCGCCGACGGCGGCCGGGCCGGGTCCGCCTCGGCCCGGGCCAGCGTGAGTGGGCGTGCCTCGACGGGCCGGGCCACACCACCGGGCCGGGCCAGCGGGGTGGGTCGGGCGTCACCCGTCTCGCCCGCCTCCGGGTCGGCGTCGGTCGGTTCCGCCTCGGGGTCGGCGTCGGTCGGCTCGGCCTCCTCCGGCCGGGCCCGGGTCGGCGGACGGGCCGGGGTCGGCAGTGCGTCGGTGCCCACCGCGACGGGCACCGGCGGCGAGTACGGTGCGGGCCGCTCCGCCGGACGGGCCTCCGCCGGGCGGGCGAGCGTCGCGGCGGCGTCGGTGAGCGGCGCGGGCGCCGGTGGTGCCGCGGGCCGGGCGACGGTCGGCCGGGCGGCGGTCCCGGTCTCCCCGGCCGGGCCGAGTGCCTCCGGCGGTTCCGGAGGGTCCAGGGGCCCCGGCGGCCCGACCGGTCCCGGACGCCGGGGACGGCGCGGCGCCGCGGATGACCCGGACTCGGCCGCGGCGCGACGGGCGAAGAAGCGCCGGCGTGTGAACATCCTCATCGCCGCCTTCGCGGTCTTCATCATCCTGACCGGTGGCGGCGTGGTCGGGGTGACCTGGTACTCGACCAAGATGGTGATGCCGGACGAGCTTCCGGTGCCGCTGGCCACGACGGTCTACGCCAGCAACAACAAGAACGTCATCGCCAAGCTGGGCGAGCAGAACCGGCAGATCGTTCCCATCAGCCAGATCCCGGAGCACGTCCAGCACGCGGTGGTCTCGGCCGAGGACCGGAAGTTCTACGACCACGACGGCGTGGACTACATCGGCATCGCCCGGGCCGCGTGGAACAACTTCACCGGCGGAAGCAAGCAGGGTGCCTCGACCATCACCCAGCAGTACGCGCGCAACGCGTACGAGAACCTGCAGGACGACAGCTACCAGCGCAAGCTCAAGGAGGCGATCCTCGCCTCGAAGCTGAACGACCAGTTCAGCAAGGAGGAAATCCTCCAGCACTACCTCAACATCGTCTACTTCGGCCGGGGCGCCTACGGCATCGAGGTCGCCGCGCAGACGTACTTCGGCAAGTCCGCGAAGGATCTGACGGTGGCCGAGGGGGCGGTGCTGGCCGCGCTGATCAAGCAGCCGGAGCCGGACCGGAACACCGGGCACAAGGGCTACGACCCGGCGGACAACCCCGAGGCGGCCAGGGACCGGTGGGAGTACGTCCTCAACGGCATGGTCGAGAAGAAGTGGCTCTCGCCGGAGGAGCGGGCCGCGCTGCAGTACCCGAAGGTGAAGCCGAGGAAGAACGCCAACGAGGCGTTCGGCGTCGGGACCCCGCGCGGTAACGTCATCAACTACGTCAAGTCCGAGATGGCCGCGATGGGGATCTGCACCCTCGGCCAGGCGGAGCCGAACGGCAAGCCGAACTGCTCCGAGGCGCTGCGCGACGGCGGGTACCGGATCAAGACCACGATCGACTGGGACATGCAGATGGCGGCCGAGAACGCCGCCCAGCGCAAGGCCGGATCGGAGATCAAGGGCCAGCCGTCGAACCTGATGGCCGCGCTGGTCGCCGTCGAGCCCAAGACCGGGCGGGTGCTGGCCTACTACGGCGGCGACAGCGGCGCGGACATCGACTACGCCGGCCAGAACATGGTCAACGGCTACCTGAGCGGCGGTCATCCGCCGGGGTCGAGCTTCAAGGTCTACACCCTGGCCGCGGCGATCGAGGCGGGCATCGCCGTCGACTCGCACTGGAAGACCGAGAACTACACGGTGCCGGGGACCGAGATCAAGGTGGTCAACGCCGGCCGCAACGCCCAGTGCAAGAACTGGTGCACCCTGGAGTACTCCACGATCCAGTCGTTCAACGTGCCCTTCTACCACATCACGGAGCAGATCGGCGCGGACAAGGTCCTCGGGATGGCGAAGGCCGCCGGCGTCACCCGGATGTGGGACACCAAGAACAACCCGCCGAAGTCCTACGACCTGACCAAGGAGGACCCGGACAAGCTCACGCCGGACCCGTTCTTCAACGTGATCGCGTACGGCCAGTACCCGATCACGGTGCTCGACCACGCCAACGGCCTGGCGACGCTGGCCAACGGCGGCGTGTACAACAAGGCCCACTTCATCCTCTCGATCGAGCAGCAGGACAGGGAAACCGGCAAGTGGAAGCGGATCAACGGTGAGAAGCTCAACCCGAAGCGGCGGATCAAGAAGGAGGTGGCCGACGAGGTCACCGGGGTGCTGAAGAAGCTCCCCGCCGTCCAGCTCGGCGGCCGCCAGGCGGCCGGCAAGACCGGTACCTGGGAGTACAACAAGACCAAGTTCAACGCGCACGCCTGGATGGTCGGCTACACACCCCAGCTCGCCACCGCGGTCTGGGTGGGCAGCAAGGATCCCAAGCGACCGGAGATCAAGGACAAGTACGGCGCCAACATCAACGGTTCCGGCCTGCCGGCCAGCATCTGGAACCGGTTCATGAAGGAGGCGCTCCGGGGCGAGCCCGCGCTCCCGCTTCCGGACGCCAAGTACATCGGTGACAAGAACGCCGGCAACGGTGAGGAGCCGGTTCAGACACCGACCGAGCCGACGGACCCGACGCATCCCACGAACCCCGGCAACCCGGGTGGACCGGGTAACCCGGGTACCTGCACCAACCCGTTGCTCTGCCCGCCGGGCGACGGGCCGGGTGGTCCGGGCGGACCCGGTGGCCCGGGCGGACCGGGTGGTCCGGGTGACCCGGGCGGACCCGGGCCGGGCACCGGGCCCACACCGGGCGGAAACAACAACCGCGGCGTGGGTGACTAGCCGCTCGCCGGGAGCCGGTAGAGATCGATGAACGCCGTCAGCGGTCGGGGCCACCCGACCGCTGACGGCGTTTTCCGTACCCTTCGCGGACACGACCGCAACCGGGCCAGACGGAACCGGGTTCGGTACGGCAGGATGCCTTCTCATGAGCGCTCAGTCGACGGCTGGCATTGACAGGTCTGAAACGGTGGACCACCCGTCCCGCTCGGACGGGTTCGTCCGCGGGCTCTCCGAGGCCATCGGCGGCCCGATCGGGGAGCACGCGGCCGGGTTCGAACGGCGCGGCACCCAGTGGGGCGGCCGGTTCTGGACCGCGGCCCGGATCGTGCTGGCCCTGACCTGTCTGACCCTGGCCCTGCACTGGGTCCAGAAGTCTCCCTGCCAGACCGGCGCCTGGCAGGACTACATGCAGTACACCCGGTTCTGCTACACCGACGTCCTCGCGCTCTACTACGCGGAGGGGCTGCACGAGGGGAAGGTCCCGTACCGGGACCACCCGGTCGAGTACCCGGTCGTCACCGGCTTCTTCATGGGCGCCATCGGCCTGCCCGTGCACGATCTCGGCGAGGAGCGCCCGGAGATCAACCAGGCGCGCTGGTTCTACAACCTCAACGCGCTGGTGCTCAGCTCCCTCGCGGTGGCGACCGTGGCGATGATCCTCGCGTTGCGCCGCCGCAGACCCTGGGACGCCGCGATGTTCGCGCTCTCCCCGGCACTGGTGCTGACCGCCACCGTCAACTGGGACTTCCTCGTCATCGGGCTCGCCGCGATGGGCCTGTACGCCTGGGCGAAACAACGACCCGTGGTCGCCGGGATCCTGCTCGGGCTGGCGACCTCGGCGAAGCTCTGGCCGCTCTTCGTGCTCTGGCCGTTGGCGCTGCTCGCCCTGCGGACCCTCCGGATCCGGCAGGCGCTGGCGACCGTCGCGACCGCCCTCGGCACGATCCTCGCGGTGAACCTGCCGGTCGCGATCCTCTACCCGGAGAACTGGCGGCGCTTCTTCGACCTGAACAGCGAACGCCCGATCGACTGGGGGACGCTCTGGTACATCGGTCGCTACCTGGACGGCAAGTGGAACAGCGGCGGTCCGGGTGACCAGGGGCCCTTCCAGTGGCTCAGCAACCACGTCCCCACGCTGAACACGCTGTCGTACGCGCTGATCACGCTGGCGTTCCTCGGTATCGGCGCCCTGGTGCTGTTCGCGCCGCGCCGACCGCGGCTGGCCCAGGTGGTGTTCCTGATGGTCGCGGCCTTCCTGGTCTTCAGCAAGGTCTGGTCCCAGCAGTTCACCCTCTGGCTGCTGCCGCTGATCGTCCTGGCCCGGCCCCGCTGGGGTGCCTTCCTGGCCTGGCAGCTGGCCGAGGTGGGCTACTTCGTCGCGTTCTACGGGGAGCTCCTGAACGCCTCCGGCAAGACGGTCTTCCCGGAGGGGGTGTTCGTCCTCGCCGCCACCCTCCGGCTGGTCACCGTGCTCGTCCTCTGCCGGCTGGTCATCCGGGACATCCTGAACCCCGAGCGTGACCCGGTCCGGGCCACCTACGACGACGACCCCGACGGCGGCGTCTTCGACGGCGCCCCGGACGCGGGTTGGCTGCGCCGGTGGCGCAGTCCGGCCGGCGA
>CALGAM010000031.1 GCA_937951935.1 uncultured Micromonospora sp.
TGTCGCGTGGCGAACATCAAGTCCCAGATCAAGCGCAACCGGCAGAACGAGAAGCGTCGGCTGCGCAACAAGTCGGTCAAGTCGTCGCTGAAGACCGCCATCCGCAAGTTCCACGAGGCGGCCGAGAGTGGTGACCTCGCCAAGGCCACGGAGCTGATGCGGGATGCCTCGCGCAAGCTCGACAAGGCGGTCAGCAAGGGCGTGATCCACCGGAACCAGGCGGCGAACCGCAAGTCGTCGATCGCCAAGCGCCTGCATTCGCTGTCCGCCTCCTGACGCGTTCCGCGGACATCTGACCGTGGCCCCGAAGCCGGTCGGCTTCGGGGCCACGGTGTTGTCCTCGTCCGTCGGCGTCGACCTCGTCCGTCGGCCGGCCGGGCGGCACCCGGTTCCGCCGCGCCCGGCCCGCGGCGATCACTCGTACCGCTGGACGGACGACGGACGAACGCGCCGGCGGGCACCGTCGGCGGGGTACAGCCGGGCGCTCGCGCGCCAGACGTGCCGATCGGCCCGGCGATCATCCACCGGTGGGACGGTGCCGGATCCGGTCGTGGTCGCCCATGCCCGGTGGTGCGTCGGCTCACCGGTGTCCGACCGCGCCGCCGGTTCGGTGGTCGGCGGCGGTCCGCCGGTCCCCCGCGGCATGCCGCGCGACGGCCGGTACGGCTGCGGTGTGCCCGTGGGTACGCGGGTGGCCACCAGCGGAGACGGGCCCGGTGCCCCACCCCGGAGGCGCTCCGCGAAACCGAGATCCGGTCGACGCTCCAGGTCCGGCTCCGGCCGGGGACGGGCGCCGGCCGCGAGCCCGGCCCGTACCACCGCCGTCACGCTCAACGGACGCCCCGCGGGAACCAGCCGGGCCACGAGCCGGCCGGCGACCTCCCACACCCCGGGCGCGAACCCACCGGTCCAGCCGGGCCCGGAGGAGCGCCGCCCGGACCCCGTCCGCCACACGGTTCCGCCGGTCCGCCGCCCGACGCGGGCCACACCGACCGGAACGCCGCCTGGTTGCGCCGCACGCCCGCCATCCGCGCGAGTCTGACGGGCGGGAAGGCCGCCCGCGCCGGATGTCGGGAGGCTGCCCCGGCCGGATGCCGGGGCGTGGGTGCGCCCGGACGCCGGACCGGCGCGGCCGGTGACCGGCTCGGTGCGTACGTCGAGCTCCGGATCGGCGCGCGACGGCCCGACCACCCGGGCCCGGCCGACCGCGGGCTGCAGCTCACGCCGGAAGCGGTCGCGTTCCTGCGCCGGCACCCGGGCGGCGGAGCGGGCCACCGCGGCGGCCACGAGGTCGTTGGCCTTCACCATGCCCGCGACGCAGACCGGCAGGAGTGGCACCTGCCACCAGCTCACCAGCTCGGCGAGGGCGAGCAGGAGGCCGAGCGACACCATGCCCTCGAAGTAGACGAAGCAGAGCACCCCGCCCGGATCGACGTGGCGTAGTCGGAGAACCCGGGCGTAGAGCGGCCGTAACCGCTCCTCCTCGGCCGACTGCGCCACCGCCCCGGTCATCGTTGCCCGCTTGCCCTCCGGGCCGCCGCGACGGCGACCACCGCGCGTTCGAGGGCGTAGCCCCGGTCCTCGGCACCGCCCTTGACCGCGGCGTTGCACTCGGCTGCCGCAAACATCGCCTCGGCCAGGGCCTCCGGGGTCCAGCCGCGCCCCATCCGCTGCGCCTTCTCGATCTTCCACGCCGGCATGCCGAGGCTGCTCGCCAACTGGTACGGGTTGCCCCGACCCGCGGCACTGACCCGGGCCACCGTCCGGACCCCGTCGGCGATCGCGTCAGCGATCGGCACCGGATCGACCCCGACGTGCAGGGCCCAACGCAGCGCCTCCAGCGCACCCGGCACGTCTCCGGCCATGGCCGCGTCCGCCACCGTGAAGCCGCTCACCTCGGCCCGGCCCCGGTAGTACCGGGCCACCGTGTCGGGCCCGATCCGGCCGTCCGTGTCGGCCAGGAGCTGGGAGCACGCGGAGGCGAGTTCGCGCAGGTCGGTGCCGACGGCCGCGATCAGCGCCTCGGCGGCCTCCTCGGTGCACCGGCCACCGCCGCGCCGGATCTCGTCGCGGACGAACGCGACCCGTTCACGGTGTCCCTTGAGCTTGGCCGCCGGCACCACCACCGCGCCCGCCGCCCGCAGACCGTCGGCGAACGCCTTGCCCTTCGCCCCGCCCGCGTGCGCCACGACCAGATGCACCTCCGGGTCGGGGTGCTTGGCGTACGCCAGCAGCTCGGCCACGAGGTCCTTGCGGGCGTCCTGTCCGGACCGGACGACCAGCACCCGCCGACCGCCGAACAGTGACGGACTGAGCAGCTCCGCGATCTCCCCGGGGGTCAGCGCGCCCGCCTCGTGATCGTGGACGTCGACGTTCGGGTCGGCGGCCCGGGCCGCCGCGACGGCACCGGCGATCGCCCGGGTGACGAGCAGCTCCTCGTCACCGAGGACGAGCAGGACAGGAGCGAGGTCGGCAGGGGTCACGGGGTCATCGTCGCACGCGACGTCGGCGTGTCGGGCCTGGTCGCCCGGCTGGCTGCGGCGGACCCCGCACTTGGCGCAAATCCAGACATTTATGTCAATGCAGGCATTACGGATTGCTGGTCCCGGCGGCCGTACGGTGTGGGCTCGGCTCGTCGCACCCGGCTGTTCCACCCGTCCCCGGGGGTGCACGTGGTGGTCGGTGCCGTGAGGTCCTTCTCCTCACCGTCCACCCCGGTCCTCGCCGGGTGGCAGGCCGCGGACCGCCACCGCGAGCCGGTGCCGTCCGCCGCCGACCACCGCCACGTCGCCGTCCCGATCGGTCCGCAGCACCCGCACCCCGGAGTGGACCAGCCGGTCCAGAACCCCCGGGTTCGGGTGGCCGTACCCGTTCTGGGCCCCGACCGGGACCAACGCCACCGCCGGGTCCACCGCCTTCAGGAAGGACCACTCCTGGTACGCCGATCCGTGGTGCGGCAGCTTCAGCACGTCGGCGCGGAACGTCTCGGGCGGGGCCCGGTCGAGCAGGGCCCGCTGTTCCTCGGCTTCCGCGTCGCCGGCCAGCAGGATGTCGACGCCGGCTACCTCGGCCCGGATGACCAGCGAGTTGTTGTTCGGGTCAGACCGCGTACCCCGCATCGGATGGGGCGGGCCCAGCGCCGTCAACGCCACCGATCCGGCGGTGTGACGCCAGCCCGGGGCCACCTCCGTGACCGGTACCCGGTGCGCGGCGGCGGTATGGTGGACCGCGTCTCGCGCCTCCGCCGGCTCCGGCCACGGCGGCACGACCACGGCCTCGACCGTCCGCCTGCGGAAGACGCCCGCCAGACCCCCCACGTGGTCGGCGTGAAAGTGGCTGACCACCAGCAGGGACACCGTGCGCACGTTGAGCCGGTGCAGGCAGCGGTCCACCGGGGTCGGGTCGGGGCCGGCGTCCACCACGACCGCCCGGCCGGCGGCGACGGGGAGGACCAGGGCGTCGCCCTGACCCACCGCGCAGGCGACCACCACCCAGCCCGGCGGCGGCCAGCCGGTGGCGACCAGTCGCACCGGAAGCGCACCGACAACCGCTGCGGCGGCGACGACCGCGACGAGGCGACGAACGACCGGGTGCCGGGCGGCGACCAGCAGGACGACGGTCAACGCGGCGAGCAGCAGAGCGCCGGCCGCACCGTCCGGCCAGGGCAGGGCGCCGGCCGGCGACCGCGCGCCGTACCGCGCCACCAGAACCAGCCACCAGGCGGGCCAGTGCCCGAGCCAGGCGACCAGCTGCGCACCCGCCGGCCAGAGTGGAGAGACCACCGCGGCCCCGACCCCGAGCACCGTGGCCGGCGCGACCGCCGGGGCCGCCAGGAGGTTCGCCGGCACAGCCACCAGGCTGACCGTGCCGGAGAGCCCGGCCACCACGGGTGCGCAGGCAACGTGCGCCGCGGCCGGAATCGCCACCGCCTCGGCGAGCCCGGCCGGGACACCCCGGCGGCGCAGCCCGTCCCGCCAGCGGGGGGCGAGCAGCAGCAGGCCACCGGTGGCCAGCACGGAGAGGGCGAACCCGGGGTCGCCGGCCAGTTCCGGGTCGATGACGACCAGCACCGTGACCGCACCGGCCAACGCCGGAAGTGCCGCTCGGGGCCGTCCGACAGCCAGCGCGACCAGGCCGATCGCACCCATCGTGCCGGCCCTGACCACGCTGGGCGACGGTCGGGCCAGGACAACGAATCCGAGCAACGCCGCCGCGCAGAGCAGCGCGGCGAGCCACGGTCCGGCCCGAGCCCAGCGGGCCAGCAGCAGCACGGCACCGACGACGATCGCCACGTTCGATCCGGACACCGCCGTCAGGTGGGTCATTCCGGTCGTCCGGAAGTCGGCCTCGACCGCCGGCTCCAACCGGCTGGTGTCGCCGACCACCAGACCGGGAAGCAGGCCGCCCGGCTCCCGGGGCAGCGGAGCACAGGCCCGCTGCAACCCGGCGCGGAGCGAACCCGCGGCCCGCTGGGCCCAGGACGGCCGGCCCCGCAGCACGGGCTGGGTGGTGACCGACAGCACGGCCGCGGTGAGGTCGCCGCCCCGTGCCGTCCCGAGCCGACCGGTGGCGGTGAGCCGCTGTCCGGGCAGCAGGTTCCGCCACGCGGGATGGCTGGCCAGCACCAGGATCCGAGCTCGCAGGCGGTGCCGCACCTGGTCCGGGCCCGCCAGCCAGCGAAGCCGGGCCGACAGCACGTATGTCGCCGGCCGGCCCGCCACGCCGGCGAGGGTTCGCGGATCGTCCCGGACCTCCAGTTCGGTGGAGACCGTGGCCCGGGAGGCGGCGAGGTCACGGACCGGCCCGGCGTCCCGGACCCCGACGTGCGCGGCGGTGGCGACACCGCCACAGAGCACCCCGAGCAGCACCGTGACCGCCACCCAGCCGTACCGGTCCAGGGCGGACGCCGACGGTCGGAGAAGCCGGCACCCCAGCACCGCCGCGGCTGCGGCGGCGAGTGCCGCGAGCAGCAGCGTCACCCCGGCCGAGAGTCGGAGGCCGGCCAACGCCGCAAGCCAGGCACCGACGGCGGGTCCGGCCAGCCGGAGGTCCGGTGGCGGTCGACGCGCCTCGGCCGGGTCGGCGGCCACCGCTGCCGGGCCCACACCGGAGGAAGCGGCCCGACGAGCCGACACCGTCGCGGCCACCACCCTGGACACACCGGTCCGCAGCCAGGTGAGAGGAGTGCCGGACCGGTACCGGCGTGAACGGTCGCCGATCACACCGTCACCAGATCCTTGAGTTCCTCGTACCGGGCGTCGCCGATACCGTTGACCTGGCGGAGGTCTCCCACCGAGCGGAAGCCGCCGATCCGTTCGCGGTGCTCGATGATGCGCTGGGCGAGCACCGGTCCGACTCCGGGCAGGGCATCGAGTTGCGCCACGGTGGCGGTGTTGAGATTCACCTTTCCGCTGGTGCCGGGCGCGACACCAGCCGCACCGTCGGAGGCCACGCCGGGCGGAGCCGCTCCGGGTGGCGGCGTCACCCCGACCAGGATCAACTCACCGTCGGTCACCTTCCGAGCCAGGTTCAGCAGGGCGGTGTCGACGCCGGGTTGCGCGCCACCGGCGGCGGCGAGCGCGTCGGCGACGCGGGCCCCGGCGGGCAGCCGCACCAGCCCGGGGCGGCGCACCTTGCCGGCAACCGCGACCACCACCTCGGAAGGACTCACGGCGGGGCGGGGATCGGATGACGCGGACGCCCCCACCGACCCACCAACCGAGGGCTGCGCGACCGGCTCGGTCCGGGGACGGGACCACCACGCCCAGGCAGCCGCCGCGACGACCACGACGGCGGCCACCACGGCGAGCGCACGCCCGCCGCGGCGGCCCGGATCGAACGGTCCCGGCCCGCCCAGCCGGCCCGATCCGCCGTGTGGCGACGGCTGCGGCTGTCGCGGCGCCCCGGTCGCATCCGCCACCCCGGTCCCACCCGGTGCCCCGGTCACCTCCGCCGGTCCGGTCTCACCCGGTGACCCGAGCTTCGTGAGGGCGAGCCCCGTGGCTCGTCCGGTTTCCTCCGGCGGTGACGGCTGAACACGCACGGCCGGTTTTCGGCGGGATCCGGGCCCGGTGAGCGGCACGGCACCCGGCCGCGTCCGCGCGCCGCCGTCGGCCGAGCCGAGCAGCCGCACCAGGCGTTCCCGCACCATGACCTCGTCGTCGGACACGCGGCGACGCTAACCAGCCGAGCCTGATCCGGGTGGTCCTGATCGGGCGAGGTGTGGACGACGGACGGCCCTGTGGACAACCACCTGATCATGGCCGGGTGTGGTAGGCCCCGCCTGCCACCGGGTACGCCGGGACCGACGGACAACGCACCGGGCGCCCGGGGAGGAACCGGCCCGAGGGCGAACCGACCCGGGAGAGACCGGCCCTCAGGATCCTCTGCGGTGGACGACCACGCCGGCCAGCCCGGGCCCGACGTGGATACCGACCACGGCGCCGGCCTCGGTGACGTACCGCCGCCGAAGCCGGGGCCCGAGCCGGGACTCCAGCGCCGCGGCGAGTTCGGCGGCCCGCCCGGGTGCCGCGAGGTGGTGCAGCGCGACGTCGACCTCGCCCTCCCCGGCCTCCTCGACGGCCAGGTCCACCAGCCGGGCCAGGCCCCGGCCGGCGGTACGGACCCGGTCCCGCAACGTGATCGTCCCCTGCACGACCTGCAGGATCGGCTTGACCGACAACGCGGTGCCGAGCAGGGCCCCGGCCGCGTTGATCCGGCCGCCACGCCGGAGGAACTCCAGCGTGTCGAGGTAGAAGAGCGTGCTGGTCCGGTCGATCGTGTCGGTCGCGGCCCGCCGTACCTCGGCCGCCGGTGCACCCCGCCCGGCCGCCGCCGCGGCGGCCAGGACCGGAAAGCCCAGTCCCATCCCGGTCGACCGGGCGTCGACCACGCTCACCCGCGGCCCCACCTCGGCGGCGGCCAGTCGGGCCGCCTCCACCGTCCCGGACAGTTCGGCCGACAGGTGCACCGAGACCACCGCGGTGGCGCCGTCGTCGAGCAGCCGACGGTACGTCCGGACGAACTGCTCCGGTGCCGGACGTGAGGTGCTCGCCACGCCCCGCCGCCCGACGAGCGCCCGGGCCGCGTCTGCCGGGGTCACGTCGACTCCTTCCAGGCCCGCGACCCCGTCGAGGACGACGGTGAGCGGCACCACCGTGAGCCGGTGCCGGACGACCAGTTCGGACGGCAGGTATGCGGTGGAGTCGGTGACGACCGCGACGGCCATTCCGGCACGGTAGCCGACCACCGCGGCGAAGACGACCAGCCGGGCCGGCAGCCGGCAGCACCCACCCCGACCCGGGGACGCGGGTCGCCCGGTCAGGTGTGGCGCCGCCACCGCGAGACCTCCGGTGGAACACCGGCCGGGGTCGGCGCCGGGTCCTCACGGCGCCCGCAGGCCACACCCTCCGGAACCGGACCTCAGATGGCCGCCGGTGGCGGGCTCTGGGCGATCAGCCCCACGTTGTGCCCCCGAAGCTGCCAACCCCGCACCTCGTCGTGGCGCAACTCCGTCCAGTGG
Source organism: uncultured Micromonospora sp. (assembly GCA_937951935.1). GTDB lineage: Bacteria > Actinomycetota > Actinomycetes > Mycobacteriales > Micromonosporaceae > Plantactinospora. Next base: position 7,523 of record CALGAM010000031.1, read on the forward strand.
CAGTTGTTCAACGAACCGACGGCCCGCAGCACCATCGAGTCCCAGCCGAGCAGGTAACCGCAGCCCTGGCGGGCGCCACCGCCGTGCGTCGCCACCACGACGGTCCCGCCCGGTGCGGTGTCGGCCGCCTCCGCCAGCGCGGTACCGACCCGCTTGCCCAGTTCGTCGAGGCTCTCCACGTCACAGCCCGGGTCCGGCTCACCGGCCCGCCAGCGGGCGTGCTCGACGGGGAACCGCTCGGCGACCTCGGTCATGGTGAGTCCCTGCCACTGCCCGTAGTACCGCTCCCGCAGTCGGGGATCGGTCCGGACCGGTAGCCCGGTCAACGCCGCCAGCGCCGCCGCGGTGTCGACGGCCCGGCTCAGGTCGCTGGAGACGATGGCGTCCGGCCGCAGCGCGGCCAACAGCGGCGCGGCAGCCGCGGCCTGCTCCCGGCCGAGCTCGTTCAGCGGTACGTCGAGCTGTCCCTGTACCCGGTTGGCGGCGTTCCAGTCGGTGTTGCCGTGCCGCCAGACGATCAGGCGGGTCATTCGGCGGCGCCCGCCTCGGCCTCGACCAGGTCCCGATCCACGAACGGGATCGTCGGACAGTCCTTCCAGAGCCGGTCGAGCGCGTAGAACTCCCGCTCCTCGGAGTGCTGGACGTGCACCACGAGGTCGACGTAGTCGAGCAGCACCCAGCGGCCGGCCCGCTCGCCCTCCCGGCGTGCCGGCTTGGCCTTCTCGGGCAGGTTGACCAGCCGTTCCTCGATCGCGTCCACGATCGCGACCACCTGGCGCTCGTTCGGCGCGGAGGCGAGCAGGAACACGTCGGTGATCGCCAGCTGGTCCGATACGTCGATGATGACGATGTCCTGCGCCTTCTTGTCGGCGGCTGCCTGCGCGGCGGCCGTCGCCAGCTCACGGGCGCGTTCGGAAGCTGTCACCATTCTCCTTCGATCAACAGTCGGACCACTCTAGCCTCTCACACGAGACCGTCGCGTGGCCCGACGGTCGACGGCGCCAGCCGGACATACTGGACGAAACCTACCGGTACAGCCCGCGTTTGGCGATGTACTGCACCACCCCGTCGGGGACCAGGTACCAGATCGGTCCCCCGGCGGCCACCCGTCGACGGCAGTCGGTCGAGGAGATCGCCATCGCGGGGACCTGCACCAGACTGACCGTGTCCGCCGGCAGGTGCGCGTCGGAGAGTTCGAAGCCGGGCCGGGTCACCCCGATGAAGTGCGCCAGCTCGAACATCTGGTCGACGTCCTTCCAGGAGAGGATCTTCTCCAGCGCGTCGGCGCCGGTGATGAAGAACAACTGCACCTTCGGGCCGTACTGGGCGTGCAGGTCGCGCAGCGTGTCGATGGTGTAGGTCGGCCCACCCCGGTCGATGTCGACCCGGCTGACCTGGAACCGCGGGTTCGAGGCGGTCGCGATCACCGTCATCAGGTAGCGGTCCTCTGCCGGGCTTACCGGTTGGTCCGCCTTCTGCCACGGTTGTCCGGTCGGTACGAAAACCACCTCGTCCAGCGCGAACCGGTCCGCGACCTCGTTGGCGGCGACCAGGTGACCGTGATGGATCGGGTCGAAGGTACCCCCCATGATCCCTATCCGGCGGATCGTCTCCTCCTCCACGCATGTGATCGTAGGCCGGTCGACACGCCCGGCAGCCCGGGCATGACGCATCGCACGCCGCCCGCCGGCCCCCGCGTCACGACCCCCACCGAGCCCGTGCCTGCAGCGCCCGGCGCAGGTCGTCGTCCGCGTCCACGACCACCCGACGAAGCCCGGTGGGCAGATCGGTCCTGGCCAGCAGCGTCGCCGCCAGCTCCCGGGTCCGCTCGGCGACGGCGTACCGGGGATAGGCGGCGGCCGCGACACGCTCGGCGAGCCACGGGGTACGCCGCCCCGCCGCCTCGACGACGTCGGCGAAGTAGCGCTCCACGTAGGACGCGGTCAACCCGGCCTGCTCGGGCTGCCAGAAGCCGGTCGCGTGGGCCAGCACGAGCCGGTTGGAGAGCCCGGTGTCCTTCATGATCACCTGCCACGCCCGCTCCTTGGCCTCCGGCTCCGGCAGCGCGGCCCGGCACTCCGCCGCCCGCTCGGCGCCGGCGGCGCTCGGGTCCCGGGCCTGCTCGTCGGCGATCTCGGCGTCACCCACCGCCCCGAGGACGGCGAGTCGGAGCAGCACCGTCCACCGTAGGTCGGCGTCGACGGCAAGCCCGGTCGGCACGTCCCGGCCCGCCAACCAGCCGGCCAGCCGCGCCGTGTCCCGGGTCGACCAGATCAGCCCCCGAGCCGCGGCAAGCTGCATCGAACCGCCGGGCTCCGCCCCGGCCAACACCCGGTCGCAGGTTGCCGCCAGCGCGGCCAGGGCCGCCTCGCGCGCCGGAACGTCGAGGTAACGGTCGATCAGGGACCGGGTCAGGGCCAGCACGTCCCGGACGATGATCACCTCGGTCTCGGCCGGCAGGGCGGCCTCGGCCAGCCCGACCAGTGCCGACACCGGCCGGTCCGCGTCGGTGACCGCGTCGAGGGTCTCGCCCCACAGCACCGCCCGGGCCAGCGGATCGGCCATCGCGGGCAGCAGCGCCGGCACGGCGGCGGCCGAGTCCGGATCCAGCCGGATCTTGGCGAAGGTCAGGTCGCCGTCGTTCGGAAGCAACAGCCGGGCCGCCGGCTCGCCAGCCAGCCGGGTGAGGACGGTACGGCCCTGGTCGGCGGCCGGGTCGAGGTCCACCTCGAACCTGTCCCGCAGACGCGCGGGCGTCCGCCCCGGCGGCGGCTCGGGCGCCCCCGCCTCGTCCGGAAGGTCGTAGAGTCCGATCCCGATCCGATGCGGACGCAGCACCGGATACCCGGACGGGGCGGTCTGCACGACGGCGACCTCGGCGTACCGGCCGTCGTCGCCCCGACGTACCTGCACGCGAAGCGTGTTCACCTGCGGCTGCCGCAGCCAGGCCTCGGCCCAGCCGCCCAGCTCACGTCCGCTCGCCCCGCTCAGGGCGGCGAGCAGGTCGGCGAGGGTGGCGTTACCGAACCGGTGCGCGGTGAAGTACGCCCTCAGCCCGGCCAGGAACGCCTCGTCGCCGAGCCACGCGACGAGCTGGCGGAGCACCGCCGCCCCCTTGGCGTACGAGATGCCGTCGAGGTTGGTCAGGGCCCGCGTGGCGTCGGGCACCTCCGTCGGCGCCACGGGGTGGGTGGAGGGCCGCTGGTCGGCCGCGTAGCCCCAGGCCTTGCGCCGCAGGCCGAAGGTGGTCCAGGCCCGGTCGAACCGGGTCGCCTCGGCGGTCACCCGCGTGCCGAAGTACTCGGCGAACGACTCGTTCAACCACAGGTCGTCCCACCAGCGCAGGGTGACGAGGTCACCGAACCACATGTGCGCCATCTCGTGTGCGATGACGGTGGCCCGCAGCTCCCGCTCGTCCTCGGTGACCGTCGACCGGAACACGTGGTCGTCCCGGAACGTGACCAGGCCGGGGTTCTCCATCGCCCCCATGTTGAACTCCGGGACGAACGCCTGGTCGTACTTGCCGAACGCGTACCGCACCCCGAACAGCGCGTGCATCCGGTCCAGACACTGCCGGGTCACCGTGAAGATCTCCTCGGCCTCGCGGTCGAGGTGCTCGGCGAGGCTCCGGCGGCAGTAGAGGCCCAGCGGCACACCGTCGTGCTCCGCGCGCAGCACGTGGTACGGGCCCGCCACCAGGGTCACGACGTACGTGGCCAGTGGCGGGGTCGGGGCGAACTCCCACCGCCCGGGCGCCGGCGTCGCGGCGAGTTCCCCGTTGCCCGCCACGACCCACCCGGGTGGTGCGGTGACGGTCAGGGTCACCGGAGCCTTCAGGTCGGGCTGGTCGAAGCAGGCGAAGACGCGCTGCGCGTTGTCCATTCCGGACATCGCGTACAGGTAGACCTCGCCGTCGGCCGGGTCCACGAACCGGTGCAGCCCCTCCCCGGAGTTCGAGTACGCCATCTCCGCCTCGACGACCAGGGTGTTCTCGGCACGCAGCCCGGTCAGCGGAAAGTGGTTGTCGGTCAGCGCGGCCGGATCGAGCTCGACCCCGTTCAGCCGGACGCCGCACAGCCGCGCCGGCCGAATCTCCACGAACGTGGTGGCGCCCGGAGCCGTACACCGGAATTGGATGACGGTGGTGGACCGGAAGGTGGTCGCGTCGCCGGTCAGGTCCAGATCGATGGTGTACGACTCGACGGTGAGCAATGCGGCGCGCTCAGCCGCCGCTACCCGGGTGAGGCTCGGCATCCGCATATCCTGCACCATGGGCTCGCGGACGGCCGGTCCCCGGGCAGACTGACCAGTGGAGGAGCGGACGATGGTGCGGCATCCCAAGGGCGACTTCGACCTCTCGCGGGCCGTGTGGCAACGCGCCGAGGGCGACGACTCGGAGGGCGCGGTCGAGATCGCCTTCGTCGACGACCTGATCGGCATGCGCAACTCCGCCGATCCGGACGGGCCCGTCCTGGTCTTCACCCGGGCCGAGTGGGACGCCTTCGTCGCCGGGGCGCGGGACGGCGAGTTCGACCTGGACTGACGCCGACGTCGACCGGCCCCGGCCGCGGGTCCCCCGCCCGGGGTCCCACCGCCGTCGACCTCTGCCGGCGCTCGGCGGAACCGACACCGCCGGCGCCTCTGCTACCCTGTCGGACGTGCGGATGACCACGAACGGTTGGTGGGCGCCCTGACGGGCGGCCCGCATCCGCATACCCGAGACCAGCACAACGGCCGCCCTCCGGGGCGGCCGTTCGGCATGTGCGCACCCACCCCGGGCGGGCGGTCACCGTACCGACACGGAGCAGCCGACCATGACCCCGACCGCCCTGTCCACCACGCCGACCCGGACCGCCTCCGGGGTACGCCGGATCACCGGCCTCAAGCCCACCGGTCGCCTTCACCTCGGCAACCTGCTGGGAGCGATCCGACCGGCCGTCGCCGACCAGTACCGGACGGAGACGATCGTCTTCCTCGCCGACCTGCACGCGCTCACCGTGGCGCACCAGCCGAACCAGGTCCGGTCGCTGACCCTGGAACAGGCCACCACGCTGCTCGCCGCCGGCCTCGACCCGGACCGGACGGTGTTCTACGTGCAGTCCCAGCTTCCGCAGCACACCGAACTGCACTACCTGCTGGAGTGCACCGCCGCCTACGGCGAGGCGCACCGGATGATCCAGTTCAGGGAGAGGTCGGCGGCCCGACAACACGTCCGGCTGAGCCTGCTCAGCTATCCCGTGTTGATGGCCGCCGACATCCTGCTGCACGGCGTCACGGAGGTTCCGGTCGGCGCGGACCAGAGTCAGCACCTCGAGCTGACCCGGACCATCGCCCGACGGTTCAACGCCCGCTACGGCCAGACGTTCGTGGTGCCCCGGGCGGTCCACCCGGCCGTCGCCGCCCGCGTGCTGGATCTGACCAACCCGACCGGGAAGATGGGCAAGACGAACGGCAACGACGCGGGCGTGATCTTCCTGCTCGACCCGCCCGAGGTGATCCGGCGCAAGGTGACGCGCGCGGTGACCGACGGCGGCCGGACCGTCACGTACGACCCGGCAAGCCGGCCGGGCGTGGCGAACCTGCTCACCATCCTCGCCGCCGCCGTGGACACCACCCCGGCCGCGCTCGCCGCCGACTACCGCTCGTGCGCCCAGCTCAAGGACGCCGTGGTCGAGGCGCTCGACGGTCTGCTCCGACCGATCCGGCTCCGCCACGCCGAGCTGGCCCGCGACCCCGGGTACGTCCGACGGGTCCTCGACGAGGGCGTGGAGCGCGCCCGCGAGACCGCCGCGGACACGGTGTACCGGGCGAAGCGGGCCATCGGCCTGCTCGGCTGACCTCCCGGACCGTGGCCACGCGCCGTTTCGGCAAGGCTTTCCCGAGGTGGCTCTCCCCGGAGGGCACCGGTGCGGCGCACGACCGGACCCGCTAGTCCAGGTCGCCGTCGTCCGGCACGTCCTCCTCGCGCGCCGTGTCGCTGACCCCGGCCGCCTCCTCCTCCGGAGGACGCTGCCGCCGGGCCCTCCGGGCCGCCAACCGTTCCGCCGCCGTCGGCCGGGTCGGTTTCTCCGCCAGCCGGTAGTCGGTCCCCCGCGCGCCCGGTACGAAGTCCGTCCCGGCGTAGAGCGTCGGCTGCCAGTCGAACTCCCGGTCGCCGATCCGGACGAGGTCACCCGGTTGGGCACCGAGCCTGGCGAGCTCTTCCTCGACGCCCAGCCGGGCCAGCCGGTCGGCCAGGTAACCGACGGCCTCGTCGTTGTCGAAGTTGGTCTGCCGGACCCACCGCTCCGGCCGGGGCCCCCGCACCACGTACGCCCCGTCGGGCTCCCGCTCGATGGTGAACCCGGCGTCGTCGACGGCCGGCGGCCGGATGACGATCCGGGTCGGTTCCGGAGCGGGGGCCGCCGCCCTGGCCTGCTCCACCAGCTCAGCCAGCGCGTAGGTCAGCTCGCGCAGCCCTTCCCGGGTCACCGCGGAGATCTCGAAGACCCGCAGGCCCCGGGCTTCGAGGTCCGGACGGACGATCTCGGCGAGGTCCCGGCCGTCCGGCACGTCCACCTTGTTGAGGGCGACGATCCGGGGCCGGTCGGCCAGGCCCCGGCCGTACGCGGCGAGCTCGGCCTCGATCGCGTCGATGTCGGCGAGCGGGTCGCGCCCGGGCTCCATGGTCGCCGTGTCGACGACGTGCACCAGCACGGCACAGCGCTCGACGTGCCGGAGGAACTCCAGCCCGAGCCCCTTGCCGTGGGCGGCGCCCGGGATCAGCCCCGGCACGTCGGCGACGGTGTAGGTGTGCTCACCGACCCGGACCACGCCGAGGTTCGGCACGAGGGTGGTGAACGGGTAGTCGGCGATCTTCGGCTTGGCCGCCGAGATGGCCGAGATCAGCGAGGACTTGCCCGCCGACGGGAAACCGACCAGCCCGACGTCGGCGACGCTCTTGAGTTCGAGGATGACGTCCCGCCGTTCCCCGGGCTCACCCAGCTCGGCGAAGCCGGGGGCCTTCCGCCGGGCGTTGGCCAGCGCCGCGTTGCCCCGGCCGCCCCGGCCGCCCCGGGCCGCCTCGAAGGTGGTGCCGGCCCCGACGAGGTCGGCGAGGACGGTCCCGTCCATGGCGTGCACGACCGTCCCGTCCGGCACCTTCAGCACCAGGTCGGCACCGTTCGCGCCGTCCCGGTTGGACCCGGCGCCGCTCTTGCCGTTCTCCGCCTTGACGTGCGGGCGGAAGTGGAAGTCGAGCAGGGTGTGTACCTGCGGGTCGACGACCAGGGACACGCTGCCGCCGTGTCCGCCGTTGCCCCCGTCCGGCCCGCCGAACGGCTTGAACTTCTCCCGGCGGATCGAGACGCAACCGTGCCCGCCGTCACCGGCCTGCAGGTGCAGTACGACCCGGTCAACGAACATCGTCACGCTGCAATCCTTTCATCGACGCCGAGGTACCGGGCCGTGTCCCCGCCACGCGGACGGCGCGGGCACGGCGGGCGGGACGGGTGGGACCACCGACGGCACCGGCCGGACCGCCACCGGCGACACCCGGTTGCGAAACGGCGGAGCGGGCCCGGACACCAGGTCCGTGGCCCGCTCCGCCGCAGAGCTGACGTTACTGCTCGGCCGGCACGATGCTGACGATCTTGCGCCCGCGCCGGGTGCCGAACTTGACCGTGCCGGCGGCCAGGGCGAAGAGCGTGTCGTCACCGCCGCGACCGACCAGGTCACCGGGGTGGAACTTCGTGCCCCTCTGCCGGACCAGGATCTCGCCGGCGTTGACCAGCTGACCACCGAACCGCTTGACGCCGAGCCGCTGCGCCGCGGAATCGCGGCCGTTCCGCGAGCTGGACGCACCCTTCTTGTGAGCCATCTGAGGACGACCTTACTTTCCGCTGGACGCTTACCTGCTGATCCCGGTCACCCTGACCCGGGTCAACGGCTGCCGGTGACCCTGGCGCTTGTGGTAGCCGGTCTTGCTCTTGAACTTGTGGATCCGGATCTTCGGACCCTTGACGTGCGC
>CALGAM010000032.1 GCA_937951935.1 uncultured Micromonospora sp.
GTACGCCAGCAGGCTCTCATCCCAGATCACCACCGTGCCATCCGACATGGCGCCCATCGTCGCACGCCGACCGCCCGTCGGCGGCGAGCGCGCGTCGAGGCGCCACGTGGGATCGTCGGCTCACCCCTCTCCGGTCGCCACGGGACGCCGGGGATCGGTGATCCAGTCGCTCCACGAGCCCACGTACAGGGCGGCGTCGGGATAGCCGGCGACGTTGAGTGCCAGCACCGCCTGCGCGGCGGTCACCCCGGACCCGCAGTACGCCCCGACGGGCACCCCGGGTCGGACCCCGGCCTCGGCGAACCGGGCCCGCAGGGCGTCGGGAGGTGCCAGGCGGCCGTCCTCGCCGACGTACTCGGTGGCCGGCAGGTTGACCGCGCCCGGGATGTGACCCGCGACCGGGTCGACCGGCTCGGTCTCGCCGCGGTAGCGGGGCGCCGCCCGGACGTCGAGGAGCACGCCGTCGACGGCCCGGGCCGCGGCCGCCTCGGCGTCGAGGGTCGGCATACCGCCCGGCCGTACCGTGAAGTCACCCTCCGGCGGCGCCGCGGTTTCCGTCGTCACCGGCAGCCCGGCGGCGCTCCAGGCCCGGTACCCGCCCTCCAGCACCCGGACCTGCCGGTGCCCGGCCCAGCGCAGGGTCCACCAGGCCCGGGCCGCGGCCAGCCCGTCGCCGCCGTCGTAGGTGACCACGGGCCGGTCGGTCCGGACCCCGGCGGCACGCAGCGCACGCTGCAGCGCGGCCGGGTCGGGCAACGGGTGCCGCCCGCCGGCCCCCGGTGCGCCGCAGAGCTCCGCGTCGAGGTCGAGATAGACCGCGCCGGGGAGGTGACCGGCGAGGTAGTCGGCGCGGCCGGGCGGTCCGCCGAGCCGCCACCGGACGTCCAGCAGGGTGGGCGGGGTGTCGGAGGCCAGCTCCGCGGCGAGGTGGTGGGGATCTACGAGAATGGTTTCGGACACGGGGTCCAGTCAACACCATCGGACACGGCGGCGCCCGGACGCGCCAGGGCCGGGTGTCGGTGTCCCGGGGTACCATCGTGTCCGGAGGACCGCGGACGTGAACCACCTTGTCGAAAACACCGAGGGTGCAGTCACCTTCGCCAGCGGGAAGGGGTGAAGGTGACCAAGACGGATCTCGTTGACACCACCGAGATGTACCTGCGCACCATCCTCGAACTCGAGGAGGAGGGTGTGCCGCCGCTGCGTGCCCGCATCGCCGAGCGCCTGCGGCAGAGCGGTCCGACCGTCAGTCAGACCGTCGCCCGGATGGAGCGCGACGGGTTGTTGACCGTCGAGGACGACCGGCACCTGCGGCTCACCGAGACGGGGCGGGCACAGGCGATCGCCGTCATGCGCAAGCACCGGCTGGCCGAGCTGCTGCTCGTCAACGTGATCGGCATGCCGTACGAGGAGGCCCACGAGGAGGCCTGCCGGTGGGAGCACGTGATGAGCGACAAGGTGGAGCGACGCGTCTACGAACTGCTCAACCGCCCCACCCGGTCGCCGTACGGCAATCCGATCCCCGGGCTGGAGGCACTGGTCTCCAACGCCGACGTGGCCTCCGAGGCACCGAGCGAGAGTGAACGCAACCTCGCGTTCCCCGGTCTGAGCGGCCCGGTGGTCGTCCGGCGGATCTGTGAGAGCGTCCAGACGGACGCGGACGTGCTGCGCCAGCTGCACGCGGCGGGCGTCGACCCGGGGGCCACGGTCACCGTCGCCCAGGAACGCGACGGGGTGATCATCGACCGTTCCGGGGACAGGGTCAGGCTGCCGCGCGAGGTCGCCTCCCGGGTCTTCGTCACCGCCGCCTGAGCCCGGCCCGCCCCGGCGAGCCCGGCCCCCGGAAGGGCTGCGGCTCCCTCAGAGGCTGCTGGTGTCGATCTTCTTGGCCAGGGTGACCAGTTTGCCCGCGAACTCGTCGAGGTCCGCCTGCTCGCCGTCCTTGGCGAAGGTGTAGCGCAGGTTGACGAGGCGGCCGTTACCGGTCAGCCAGCCGACCTCCACGCCGGGCCCCGAGTTCTTGGCCGCCTTGATCGTCGCCCGGTACGCGGCCTTGCCGAGCCCTTTGACGGACTTGCCGCCCCGCGGCACCACCTCGTCGGCGAAGACGCCGGCGTCGGCCGTGGTCGGGCTCACCGCCAGGGCGAGTTCCGGCCCGCCGGCGGCCTCGGTCCGGGCGACGCAGGTGTCCGTCTTGCCGTGCCGGCTCGCCGCCGAGACCTCGAAGCGTACGCCGATGGCCTCCTCGATCACCGGATAGTCCAGCAGCTGGCAGGCGCCACCGGCCGCAGCCGCCGGAAGCCGGACCACCTCCGGGGCCGGGAGGGTCGCCGGGGGCGGTGCGGAGTCGTCGCCACAACCGGCGAGCAGCAACAGTCCGGCGCCGATCAGGCCGAGTCGCCCGCGCATCTGTCACCCTCCGTCCGACCCGGCCGTCTGCCGGGAACCCGTCGCACACCGTACGGCCTCGACGCGGGCGAGGGAAACTCCACCCGCCGGGTCGGCCCGTCCACCGTCGCGGGCACACCGCCGTCCGTGGCCACGGTCGTGCGGGGCCGGCCCGGAACCACCCGGCGCCGTGTCCGCGGTGGTCCGCGGCGCCCGTCGACATCGGATCGACGGGCGCGGGACGGCCGGGACGGGTCGTCGACGTACGGACAGTGCCGGCAGTCCCGCCCACGACAGGTGCCGCACCGACCCGCCGCCGGGGCGGAGGAAGCCCGGACACCGCGGCGCACGACCCCGCCGCGAGGACCGCCCGACCCGCTGCGGGGTCGGGCGGTCGCGACGTCGGGCGGCACGGCCAGCCTCGCGGCCGTCACGGTCACGGCCACCGGCCGGCACCGCGGGCGACCGCGTAGCGGCCGTGCCGCCGCGCCGGTGTCAGCTGCACCCGGAGGTCGAACCGCAGCCCTCGCAGACGTAGCAGCTGCCGGCCGGGCGCATCTTCGTGCCGCAGGTGAAGCAGAGCGGGGCGTCGGCCGCCTTGCCGAGCACCGCCTCCATCAGCTCCGTGGAGGAGCCGACCCGGGGTGCCGGCCGCTCCGCCGCCGACTCGGCCGGCTGCTCCGCCGACCCCGACCCGGCGGCCTGCCCCGGCCTGGACGAACCGGACTCCGCCGACTCCGCCGGCTTCGACACCGGCGCCGAGGCGGCCATGCCCGCCATGTCCACCGAGCCCTCCGCCTCCGCCCGCAGTTGCGCGGCCCGTTCCTTGGCGGTGAAGATGCCCAGCTCCGCCCGCCGCTCGTACGGCAGGTAGTCCAGGGCCAGCCGCCGGAAGATGTAGTCCACCACCGAGGTGGCGAGCCGGATGTCCGGGTCGTCGGTCATCCCGGCCGGCTCGAACCGCATGTTGGTGAACTTCGCGACGTACGTCTCCAGCGGCACCCCGTACTGCAGACCGATCGAGATGGCCACCGAGAAGGCGTCCATCACCCCGGCCAGCGTCGAACCCTGCTTCGACATCTTGAGGAAGACCTCGCCGAGACCGTCGTCGGGGTACGACGAGGCGGTGAGGTATCCCTTCGCCCCGCCGACGGTGAACGACACGGTCGACGAGGGCCGCTTCTTCGGCAGCCGCCTGCGCACCGGCCGGTACTCGACGACCTTCTCCGGTTCCGCCGCCTTCTCCGTCGCGGCCGTCCCCTTCTTGGCCGCGGAGAGCGGCTGGCCGACCTTGCAGTTGTCACGGTAGATCGCCAGCGCCTTGAGGCCGAGCTTCCAGCCCTCGAAGTAGATCTGCTCGACGTCCTCGACGGTCGCCGACTCCGGCATGTTGACCGTCTTGGAGATCCCGCCCGAGATGAACGGCTGGATCGCCGCCATCATCCGGACGTGCCCCATCGGGGCGATCGGCCGCTCGCCCATCGCGCAGTCGAAGACCGGGTAGTGCTCCTGCCTGAGCCCGGGCGCACCCACCACGTGGCCGTGGTCGGCGATGAACTCCACGATCGCCTCGACCTGCTCCTCCGGATAGCCGAGGCTGCGCAGCGCACGCGGCACGGTCTGGTTGACGATCTGCATCGATCCGCCGCCGACCAGCTTCTTGAACTTGACCAGCGCCAAGTCCGGCTCGACCCCGGTGGTGTCGCAGTCCATCATCAG
>CALGAM010000033.1 GCA_937951935.1 uncultured Micromonospora sp.
CGGGCCGGCGCCGAGGTGCTCAACTTCCTCCGCCGCTCGGTCGCCGAACACGGGCAGACCATCGTGATGGTCACCCACGACCCCGTCGCCGCCTCCTACGCCAACCGGGTCGTCTTCCTCGCCGACGGCCAGATCGTCTCCGAACTGGTCGAGCCGACCCCAGAAACCGTGCTGGACACCATGAAGAAACTCGACACACTCACCACCGAGGCAGGCCGGTGATGCTGCGCGCCACCCTGAAGAGCCTGCTCGCCCGCACCCTGCGGCTGGTCTTCTCCGGACTGGCCGTCGTCCTCGGCGTCATGTTCGTCGCCGGCGCCTTCGTCCTCACCGACACCCTCAGCCGGTCCTTCGACAACCTGTTCAGCAACGTGTACGCCACCACCGACGTCGGGGTCAGCGCCAAGCCGAAGATCGACATCCCCGAGTTCGAGGGAGAACAGGTCGCCACCCCCATCCCGGCCACGGTCCTGGAACAGGTCCGGGCGGTGCCCGGCGTGGCCACCGCCACCGGCATCGTCGCCAGCGACGGCGCCCAGGTCATCGGCAGCAACGGAAAGGCACTGACCACCTTCGGCCCGCCGCAGTTCGGCGGAAACTGGACCGGGGAGAACGAGCTCGTCCAGCTCCGGGCGGGCCGCGGCCCCACCGCCGACAACGAGATCGCGGTCAACCAGGCCGTGGCCACCGCGGCGAAGGTGTCCATCGGCGACCGCGTCGCGGTGCTGACCCCCTACCGGGAGAAGCAGGAGTTCACCCTCGTCGGCATCTTCGGCTACAGCGGCGGCCGGGACAGCCTGGGAGGCACCCAGGAGGTGAGTTTCACCGAACGGGTGGCGCAGGAGTCGATGCTCGGCCGGCCCGGCGTCTACACCGAGATCGCGATACGGGCCACCGACGGGGTCGGCCCAGCCGAACTACGCGACCGGGTGGCGGCCACACTCGGCGACGGCTTCGTGGTGAAAACCGGCGAACAGCTCTCCGCCGACGCGGCCGCCGAGTTCGACGAGGCACTCAGCTTCTTCAACAACATCCTGCTGGGCTTCGCCGGCGTGGCCCTCTTCGTCGGGGTCTTCCTGATCCTCAACACCTTCTCGATCATCGTCGCGCAGCGCACCCGGGAACTGGCCCTGCTACGCGCCCTCGGCGCCGCACGCCGCCAGGTGATCGGGTCGGTACTGACCGAGGCCGTGGTGATCGGACTGATCGCCTCGGTGGTCGGGCTGGCCGCCGGCGTCGGCGTCGGCGCCCTGCTGGCATCCGTCTTCGCCCGGTTCGTCGGCGACCTGGAACTGGCCGGCATCGGCACACCAGCCAGCGCCGTGATCAGCTCGTTCGTCGTCGGCCTACTCGTCACCATCGTGGCGGCACTGCTACCGGCGCTGCGGGCCGCCCGAATCCCCCCGGTGGCCGCGATGCAGGACGTGGCGACCCCCGACCGGCCCCTGACCAGGATCACCACCAGCGGCGCACTGGTCACCGCGCTCGGCGGCACCCTGCTGGCACTCGGGCTGAGCGGCAGCACCGGCGACGCAACACTGTGGACCGTGTTCGGCGGCGTCCTGCTGTCGTTCATCGGGGTCGCGCTGCTGACCCCGATCATCAGCCGCCCGGTGGTCTCCGCCGTCGGCCGGCTGTTCTCCTGGTCGGTACCGGGCAAGCTCGGACGGCTCAACTCGGGCCGCAACCCGCGCCGCACCGCCATCACCGCCGCGGCCCTGATGGTCGGGATCGCCCTGGTCACCGGCGTCACCGTGATCCTGGACTCCGTCAAGAGCAGCATCACCACACTGGCCGAGAACACCATCCAGGCCGAACTCGTCATCTCCGGAACCCCGACCGGCTCCCGGCCCCCGAGCTTCGAACCATCGGTGCTGGACCGTGCCGCCGAGGTACCCGGCGTGGCGAAGGTCGCCGCAGTCTACGTCGACCAGGCGCAGATCGCGGGCCGCAGAACCCCCGTGAGCGCCACCAACGACGTGTCCGCCCTCCGGCAGATCTTCCAGGCCACCCCGACCGCCGGCAGCATCGACACGCTCGGCCCCGGGCAACTGCTGGTCGACTCGGGCACCGCCGGAGAACTCGGGCTGTCGGTCGGCGACACCGTACCGGTACAGCTACCCCGAGGCGACGCGAGAACCCACACGGTCACCGGGATCTACGCCGAGTCGAACCTGTTCGGCGGGTTCGTGCTGCCGACGGAGGCGGTCACCGACTTCACGGTGCCCAAACCCACACAGGCCTACCTGAAGCTCGCCCCGGGCGCCTCGGCGGACCAGGTGATGTCGCAGATCGAGTCGCTGCTCGCGGACAGCCCCACCGTCTCGGTCGCCAGCCGAGCCGACTTCATCGAACAGCAGGCCAGCCAGCTCGACCAGGTCCTGGTGATGATCCAGATCCTGCTCGCCCTGGCCATCCTGATCGCCGTGCTCGGGATCGTGAACACCCTGGCGCTGTCGGTACTGGAGCGCACCCGCGAACTCGGCCTGCTCCGGGCCATCGGCCTGCGCCGGGCCCAGACCATGCGGATGATCACCGTCGAGGCGGTGGTGATCTCGGTCTTCGGGGCGCTGCTCGGCGTGGCCGTCGGAACCGGGCTCGGCGCGGCGGTGGTCCGGGCCCTACGCGAGGAGGGCATCAACGACCTGGTACTGCCGTGGACGGAGATGGGAGTCTTCCTCGGCCTCGCGGCCGTGGTCGGAGTCGTCGCGGCGGTCCTGCCGGCGATCCGCGCCGCCCGGCTCGACGTCCTCCGCGCCATCGCACACGAATAGCCCGCTCGTGGCCCTGGGGATGGCCACGAGCCGGTGCGGGGCGGCGTCCGCCGGGGACGCCGCCCCGCTGCCGTCCCACCGGCACCCCACGCTCGGCCGCGTCCACGCGGCCCGCGGTCAACGCGGCACGTCCAGCGGGTCCAGCAGCCGCCCGAGCAGCTCCGGATCCACCCCGACCAGACTCTCCCGCACGTGCACACCGTCGACCGGCTCGATCGGCACCAGGCTCGGTACCCCGATGACGACGGCACCCGCGGCCAGGGCACTGGCCACCCCGGCCGGCGAGTCCTCGATCGCCACACACCGGTTCACCGGCACACCCAGCAGCCGCGCCGCGGTCAGGTAGGGCGCCGGATCCGGCTTGGTCGCCACCACCTCGTCGCCACACACCACCACGTCGAAGTTGTGCCGCCCCAGCGTCTCCAACGCCACCTCGACCATCCTGCGGGCGGTCGAGGTGACCAGCGCCGTCGGAATCGGCACCGCGCGGACCGCCTCCAACAGGGCCAGCGCTCCGGGCCGCCACCGCAGCTCGGTGAGAAACAGCTCCGCCACCCGGTTCTCCAGCCACCGCGCGCTGGCCGCCGGATCCCGCCACGGCTGCCCCAGATCGGTGTGCAGGATCTCCATCGAGACGGCCATGCTGGACCCGACCATCGCCAGACGGGCGGACCTCGACAGCGTCCCCCCGTAGGACGCGGCGAGCTCCTGCAACCCGACCTCCCACAGCCGCTCACTGTCCACCAGGGTGCCGTCCATGTCGAAGAGCACGGCGGCGGGATACTGGCCGTTCAGGACTCCTCCAGACGCGTGGTGCGGACACTCCCATCGTGACCTGTAGATCCTGTCAACCCCGACCCGCCGCGCCCCTACGCCACCCGTCGACTGTGGCGGACGCCTCAGGCGCGGCCCCGGCGCCGCCCGGCAGACCGGCAGCTCACAGGTCGCAGGACTCCAGGGAGTCCCGGAAGCCGCCGAAGAAGGCCGAGGCGCGCTGCTCGGCGGTGCCGTGCGCGTCCTCGGCGAACCACGGTTGCCCCGGGTCGTCGGCCACCGCCAGCAGTCCCTCACGGAACTCGTCCAGATCCCCGTCATCCAACGTCAACAGGCCGGCCCGTACCGTGTCGCCGAGGTACGCCCCGGCCATACAGTCGGCCTGCAACTCCTGCTTGATGCTGTACTCGTACCGGATGCCGAGCCGGACCTGGACGCCGTGCGCGTACTCGTGCCCGAGCATGTAGTACAGGAAGGCGTCACCGATCTGCCGGAACGCGGCCACCGCCCACACGATGTCGTACGCGATGAAGTCGCCCGCGGAGCAGTAGACCGCGTTGTTGCGGGGCAGCCCCGTCCCCGCGCAGGTGATCTCACCCGCCCGTCGGTACGCGGTGATCTGCCGGATCGGGCGGAACGGTCTGCCCGCCGCCTCGAACCGCTCGGTCCAGTACCGCTCGGCGAGCCGGACCGCGCCGACGACGTCCCGCTCGAACTCCTCCACCGTCATGGTGCCGTCGACGTCGTCACCGGTATCGGACGGCCGGACCTCGGAATCCGGTGCCGGCGCTCCGACCGATGTCCCGGGCACCTGGGGCTCGGGGTCCGGCCGGAGCGGTCCCACGAAACAGCCGCCGACGACGAGCAGCGCCAGGACCAGCCCGAGCAGGTACCACCGGTCGGTGCGACGGGACGGAGGACGCATGCAAGCCTCCCAGCTCACTGGCGGGCGCCGGCGCCCGAG
Source organism: uncultured Micromonospora sp. (assembly GCA_937951935.1). Taxonomy (GTDB): domain Bacteria; phylum Actinomycetota; class Actinomycetes; order Mycobacteriales; family Micromonosporaceae; genus Plantactinospora. Next base: position 4,513 of record CALGAM010000033.1, read on the forward strand.
CGGCGGCGGCCGGCCCGCGAACGTCCCGCGCGGTGGGCTGACCGCCGATGACTGGACCAGTATTCCCGCCGCCGCCAAACCCGCCGGGACGGGCGGGAACCACGTTGGGCCCGGGACCCCGGCCGCACCGTCCGGCCCGGCGGGGTGTCTCGGGTTGCCGGTGGTCGGCGGACGCATCGCACACCCGGATCGGTCGGCCGGCGTCTGGGCCGACGGACGTGTCAGTAACCGACGGTATGAGCACCATTGCGATGGGTGTACGCTGGGTGGCGACTGCCCCACTCCGCTGCCACCCCGTGGCACGACCGACCGGGGCCCCGGTCGTACCGGTTACGGACCCGCAACCGGCCGGCGCGGCCAACGGGCCGGCCCCGGTTCCGAGACGTAGGCTGACGGGCGTGAGGGATAACAGGGACGGTTACACCGGGCAGCGCGGGGCAACCATCGCACCCATCGCACGACAGGGCCACACCCGGCAGCCCGGCGGCGCCACGCACGCTGGGGGTAGGGCGTGACCGAGTTCGACGGCTTGCCCGTACTGCGTTCGCCGGTCGCGATCGCGGCCTTCGAGGGGTGGAACGACGCGGCGGACGCCTCGACGGCGGCGGTGGAACACCTCGAACAGGTCTGGCAGGCCCGCCAGGTCGCCGCACTCGACCCGGAGGACTTCTACGACTTCCAGGTCAGCCGGCCGACGATCACGATGGCCGACGGTGAGACCCGCCGGGTCGAGTGGCCCACGACGCGGTTCATGGTGGCCAGCCCGGCCGGCACCGACCGAGACGTGGTGCTGATCCGGGGCATCGAGCCGAGCATGCGGTGGCGGACGTTCTGCGAGCAGGTGCTGGAGCTCTGCCACAGCCTGGAGGTCGACCGCATCGTGCTGCTCGGGGCGCTGCTGGCCGACGTGCCGTACACCCGGCCGCTACCGATCAGCGGCAGCGCGTCGGACAGGGACGCCGCCCGGCGCTACCAACTCACCCCGACCCGCTACGACGGTCCCACCGGCATTGTCGGGGTGTTGCAGGACGCGGCCACCCGGGCCGAGGTCGACGCCGTGTCGTTCTGGGTCCACGTGCCGCACTATGCGAACAACCCCCCGTGCCCCAAGGCGACTCTCGCGCTCCTGCACCGGGTCGAGGAGGTGCTCGACCTTCCGGTACCGATGTCGGACCTGGCCGAGGAGTCCGCCGAGTGGGAGCGGCGGGTCCGGGCCGCGGCCGAGCAGGACGCCGAACTCGGCGAGTACGTCCGCGAACTCGAGGAACGGGTCGGCGACGCGGGCATCCAGCCGCTCACCGGTGACGAGATCGCCCAGGAGTTCGAGAAGTACCTGCGCCGTCGCGGCGGGTCCGCGGGTCCGACCGCCGGTTCCTGGTAGGACCACTACCCCGTTGTCACCCCGCCCGCCGGGCCACGACGTGGCCCGGCGGGCGGGGTCTTTTGTGGCTGTTGTTGCTGGGTTCATAACCGCTAAGGCGTCCTAGGATGCTAGTAGAGATGGTCGGGTCGCTGTCGTGAACGAGGTCACCACGCGTATATCATCCTAGGAACCTACGTCGAGAAGGGAGTGCCTCGCGTGCAGATCAATCCGGGCGCCGCCGAGTTCCCCCACCGACAGATCGCCGAACAGCTCCGGGCCCGGGTGCGGGCCGGCGACTGGGCACCAGGCGAACGACTCCCCTCCATCCCGGCCATCGCCGAACTGTTCGGCGTGGCGAAGCAGACCGTACAGCGGGCGATCGACCAGCTCCGGGTCGAGGGCGTCCTGATCACCAAGCCCGGCTCCGGCACGTACGTCCGGGGCACCCGGCGGCGGCTCAACCGGCTCTCCCGCGGGCGCTACGGCGGCCGCCGGGGCTACCACACCGATCTCGCCGCCCGGTACCGGCAGCAGCTCATCCAGGTGGGGCGCGCCCCGGCCCCCGCCGAGGTCGCCGACGCGTTCGGCGTCCGCGACGGCACCGAACTGATCGTCCGGCGGCACCTGGTCCGCACCGAGGACTCCCCGGTCGAGGTGGGTGCCTCCTGGTTCCGGGTCAGCGACGCCGCCGGCACCAGCCTGGAGCGGATGGAGGCGTTCGGACGCCCGCTCTACCAGGAGGCGGAGGAGGCGATCGGGCGGCGTTACGTCACCGCCATGGACCAGCTCAGCGCCCGGCAACCGACCCGCGAGGAGGCGGAACTCCTGCAGATCCGGCCGGACACCCCGGTGCTGCACCTGCTGCACGTGGCCTACGACGCCGAGCACCGACCGATCGAGGTGGCCCAGGCGACCTGGCCCGGCCCGATGACCACGCTCACCGAGCGGTACCAGGTGCCGGCGCCGGTCCCCGACCCGGATCCCGATCCGGGACTCGTGCTCGGCTGACCGCCGCCACCGGAGACGGTACGGCCGCCCACCGCGGGCGCCGGGCCCGCCCGGACCTACAGTCGGATGCCGAGCAGGGCGTCCACGGTGTCGGCCAGCAGCCGGGGACCGTCAGGATCCCGGCCCGTCCCGGCCAGGGTGGCCTCGACCCAGCGGTCGACCAGGGCCAGCGCGCCCGGGGTGTCGAGGTCGTCGGCGAGCCGCTCCCGTACCCCCGCCAGCAGCTCGGTCCCCGAGGCACCCTGCGGCGCCGCGGCAGCCTCCCGCCAGCGCGCCAGCCGCTGTGTGCCGGCCTTGAGCACGTCGTCGGTCCACTCCCGGTCGCTGCGGTAGTGGCCCGACAGCAGCCCCAGCCGCACCGCCATCGGGTCCACCCCGTCGGCGCGCAGCCGGCTGACGAAGACCAGGTTGCCCCGGGACTTGGACATCTTCTCCCCGTCCAGGCCGATCATGCCGGCGTGCACGTAGTGCCCGGCGAACGGCGTCACCCCGGTCAGCCGCTCGGCGTGCGCGGCGGAACACTCGTGATGCGGGAAGATCAGGTCGTTACCGCCGCCCTGGACGTCGATGTGGTCCCCGAGAAGCCCCAGGGCGATGACCGTGCACTCGATGTGCCACCCGGGTCGGCCGGGGCCGAGCGTTCCGCCCGGCCAGGCCGGCTCGCCGTCCCGGGCGCCGCGCCAGAGCAGCGGGTCCAACGGGTCCCGTTTGCCGGCCCGGTCGGGGTCGCCACCCCGCTCGGCGAAGAGCGCGAGCATCTGCTCCCGCGACAGGTGGGACTCGTACCCGAACCGGGGCGCGGCGGAGATGTCGAAGTAGATGTCCCCGCTGCCGTCGTCGAGCGGGTACGCCGCGCCGTCGTCCAGCAGGTCCCGGATCCTCTCGGCGATCGCCGGGATCGACTCGACCGCGCCGACGTAGTGGGTGGGCGGAATGATCCGCAGCGCCTCCATGTCCTCCCGGAACAGCGCCGTCTCCCGCATGGCGAGCACCTTCCAGTCCTCGCCGTCCCGTGCCGCCCGCTCCAGCAACGGATCGTCGATGTCGGTGACGTTCTGCACGTAGCTGACCGCGTGGCCGGCGTCGCGCCACACCCGCTGGACGAGATCGAAAGTGATCATCGTCGCTGCGTGCCCCAGGTGGGTCGCGTCGTACGGGGTGATGCCACAGACGTACATGGTCGCCGTGCCGGACGGGCGGGTCGGATGGACCGCGCGGCGCGCGGAGTCGTAGATGGCGAGCGGCAGTCCGTTGCCCGGCAGTCGAGGGATCTCGTGCCCCACCCAGGATTCCATGGTCACCACCCTAGCCAGCCAACAGGAAAGGCTCTCGCAACCGGGTGGGCGAGTGATCGGGTCGACAGCCGCGCGACGGCGCGACGTGCGCGGGGATCCGGCGCCGGAACGGACCCCCGCCGCGGCCGTCGACCCCGGCCGCACCGCACCGGCCCGCCTTCGCCGCGGTGTGGCCGGGCGGTGGTCAGATCGGCGGCCAGGGGATCGCCGGCCACTCGTTCGACGGGGTCGGGAAGCGGTTGGTCCCCAGCAGCCGGGCGACCCGTCGGGCGGTCGCGGCGACCTCCGCGGTGGTCAGGTGCTCCCCCAGGGCCTCCCCCAACGGGCCGGCGAGCTGCTCGGCCAGCCGGGTGAGCATCTCCCGCGCGTCCGGTGGCAACGGGTGCCGCGACCAGCCCCACAGCACCGTCCGGAGCTTGTTCTCCACGTGGAAGCAGACGCCGTGGTCGACCCCGTAGATCCGGTCGTCCGGGCCGTAGAGCACGTGGCAGCCCTTGCGGTCGGCGTTGTTGAGCACCGCGTCGAGCACCGCGAGCCGGGCCAGTCGCGGATCGTCGGCGTGGGCGAGCGCGTACGGCGTACCGTCGTCGTCGCGCGCCGCGGCCACCCGGAACCAGCGTGGCGGGAGACTGCCGGCGGGAACGAACCCGACCAGCGGCTCGGCGTGCTCCGGCTGGTCGATCCAGAGCTGGCAGGCGCCCGGCCCGAGCGGGCCGTCGCGCAACACCGTCGGCGGGACGAGGTCCCACCCGCTGGCCCGGGACACCAGGAACGCCGCGACCTCCCGGGAGGCGAGGGTGCCGTCGGGAAAGTCCCAGAGCGGCCGTTCTCCGCGGATGGGCTTGTAGACGCAGCGGCGGGTGACGCCGTCCAGGGACACCACGGCTCGCAGGGTGGTGTTCGAGGCGTCGGCGAGCCGCCCCTCCAGGTCGAGCTCCCCGGTGAGCAGCAGGCGCAGTGCGTCGTTCTCGTCCAGCACGGGTTGCAACTCGGACGAGGTCACCGGATCGCCCCCGGGGGTGGAGAGCAGGCCGCTCACCGATGGTAGCCGTTGTGACGCGGGCAGAGGTGCCCGGCGGGGTCCAGCGGCTGGCCGCAGAGCGGGCAGGGTGGACGACCGGCGGCCACCACCCGCCGCGCACGGTCGATGAACTCCCGGGCCGCCTGCGGGGTCAGCCGGACCCGCAGACGGTCCAGACCGTCGGAGGGCTCGTCGTCGCCTGCGGCGGCACCGGGTTCGACCTCCGCCTCCCCGGCGGCGATCGCCTCGATCACCACCGTGGCGGTGTCGACGTCGAAGGCCAGTCCCAGGGTCCCGACCCGGAACTCCTCGTCCACCGGCGTCTCCAGCGGCTCGTTGTCCGGGCTGACCGGCGGAGAGTCCGGCAGCTCGATCCCGAACCGGCGGTGCGCCTCGTTCAGCAGCTCCTCGAGCTTCTCCGCCAGCAGCGACACCTGGATCTTCTCCAGGGCGACGCTGACCAGGCGTCCGCCACCCCGCGCCTGCAGGAAGAAGGTCCGGTCGCCCGGCGGCCCCACGGTCCCGGCGACGAACCGCTCGGGCGGCTCGAATGCGTGCACCTGGTGGGTCATACCCATGACCCTATCCGGCGCGGTACCACGCCGTGCAGCCCACCGACCCGAATCCCCGCCCGGCCCTGATGGGGCGCCGGCCCGGGGCGGTGCCGTCACCGGCGCCCGCCGGTCGTCTAGGCCGTGCCGGGCCGGTCCGCACCCGCCGCCGAGGCGGTGACCGCCGCGGTGCCCGCGCTCGCCGCGCCCACGCCACCGCCGACCGGGGCGTCGGATTCGGCCGCCCGGGCGGCCCGGCGGCGTCGGGGCCGCTTCGGCGGCACCAGCCCCGCCAGGTCGCCGCCGGTGTCGTTGAGCCGCAGCAGGAACGGGCGTACCGGGGTGTACCGGATCCCGGTCACCGAGCCCGGGTCGACCACGATCCGCTGGAACAGGTCCAGGTGGACACCGAGTGCGTCCGCGACGATCGCCTTGATCACGTCTCCGTGGCTGCACGCCAGCCAGACCGCCTCGGGTCCGTGCTCGGCGGTGATCCGGGCGTCCCAGCGTCGCACCGCCTCGACCGCGCGGGTCGCCATCGCCGCCATCGACTCGCCCTCGGGGAAGACAGCGGCGCTCGGGTGCTGCTGGACGACCTGCCACAGTGGATCCCTGGCCAGCTTCTTCAGTGGTTGACCCTGCCAGGCGCCGTAGTCGCACTCGGTCAGCCCGTCCTCGACGACCGGTGTGGCGCCCGGAAGCGCCAGCTCCAGCGTCTGCCGGCACCGGATCAGCGGACTGGTGACCACCGCCGCCAGCGGCAGCGCGCGCAGCCGCGCGCCCACCGCGACCGCCTGGGCCCGGCCGACCTCGTCCAGCTCGACGGGCTGGCGTCCGGCCAGGCCGCCGTCGGCGTTCGCCGTCGTCCGGCCGTGCCGGAGGAGCAGAAGGGTTGCCACGAATCCACCCTACGGCGCCGGGACGCCGGTGGCGGCGCGGGCGGCCGACCCGGGCCACCCCACGTCCGACGCCACCGCACCCCGGCGCCGGGTCAGGTCGCCGAGATGGTCCCCGTGCTCAGCAGCGCCAGCACCAGGCTGCCGAGCGCCACCCGGTAGAGGACGAAGACGTACAGGCTGTGGTGTGCGACGTAGCGCAGCAGCCAGGCGATGCTGGCGTAGCCCAGACCGAAGGCGATCAGGGTGGCCACGACCATCTGCGCCGGCGTCGGGATGGAGCCGCCGCCGCTGGTGTCGAAGACGTCCGGGAGACTGAACACCCCCGACATCACCACCGCCGGGATGGCCAGCAGGAAGGAGTACCGGGCCGCGGCCTCCCGGGTCAGGTTGAGGAAGAGGCCCGCGGTCAGCGTGCCGCCCGACCGGGACACCCCGGGGATCAGCGCCATCGCCTGGGCGAACCCCATGACGATGCCGTCGCGCAGGGTGAACTGTTCGATCCGCCGCGTCTGCCGGCCCCAGTACTCGGCGAAGGCCAGCACGAAGGCGAAGACGATCAGGGTGGTGGCGACCAGCCAGAGGTTCCGGGCGGCGGTGCGGATCTGGTCCTTGAGGAGGAAACCGAAGACCCCGATCGGGATCGACCCGACGATGACGTACCACGCCATCCGGTAGTCGAGGCTCGACCGGACGGAGGGATCCCAGATCCCCACCACCCAGGTCCGGGCGATCCGCCAGATGTCCTTGGCGAAGTAGAGCAACACGGCGGCCTCGGTGCCCAGCTGGGTGACGGCGGTGAACGACGCCCCCGCGTCCTGGTCGAAGAAGATCGCCGAGGTGATCCGCAGGTGGCCCGACGAACTCACCGGCAGGAACTCGGTGAGGCCCTGGACGATTCCCAGGACGATCGCCTCGATCCAGCTCACCCTCGCACCCCACTCCGCAACACAGCCTGTCCCCCACTCGATGACGTCCGTGATGATGTCCGTGGCCCCGGCGGGCCACCCGTCCTGGTCACTCGCCCACCCCGGCGCGATCCAGGGCCTCCGCGCAGGCGCGCAGCGTCCGCACCCCACTTTCCGTGTCCGTCACGAAGAGGCTGACCGAGAGGGTGGTCACCCCGGACTCGGCGTACTCGCGCATCCGGTCGGCGATCCGCTCGACCGGCCCGAGCAGACAGGTGCGGTCGATGAACTCCAGCGGCACGGCCGCGGCGGCGTCGCGGTGACGCTTCGCCAGGTAGAGATCCTGCACCCGGCGGGCCGCGTCCCCGTAGCCCATCCGGGTGGCGAGCCGGTTGTAGAAGTTCTGTTCCCGGCTGCCCATGCCGCCGACGTAGAGCGCCGCGTACCAGCGGACCAGGTCGGCACAGGCTTCGACGTCGTCGCCGACGACCACGGGCACCGTCGGTACGACGTCGAAGCCGGCGAGCGTCCTGCCGGACCGGGCGCGCCCGGTGGCGACGGCGGCGAGCTGCTCGGCCGCGAAGTCCGGTGCGTAGAAGACGGCGAGCCAGCCGTCGGCGATCTCACCGGCGAGCTCGAGGTTCTTCGGCCCTATCGCGGCCAGGTAGAGCGGGATCCGGTCGCGGGGTGGGTGGACGCTGAGCCGGAGCGCCTTGCCCGGACCGTCGGGCAACGGGAGCTGGTAGTGCGCGCCGTCGTACCGCACCGGCTTGCGGGCCAGCGCGAGCCGGACGATGTCGACGTACTCGCGGGTCCGGGCCAGCGGCTGGGCGAACCGCACCCCGTGCCATCCCTCGGAGACCTGCGGACCGGAGACACCGAGTCCGAGCCGGAACCGGCCCCCGGAGACCGCGTCGAGCGTGGCCGCCGTCATCGCGGTCGCCGCCGGGCTGCGCGCCGGAATCTGCATCACGGCGGAGCCGAGGTCGATCCGCTCCGTCTGGCCCGCCAGCCAGGCCAGCATGCTGGGCGAGTCCGAGCCGTACGCCTCGGCGGCCCAGACCACCGAGTAGCCGAGTCGGTCCGCCTCCCGGGCAAGGGCCAGGTGGTCGGCGGGTGTGCTCCACGGCGTCTGGTAGCCAAGGCTGAGCCCGAGTCGCACTGATCCGTCCCCCTGTCGTCGCGAGCCGCACCAGGGTACGCAATCCACCCGGCGGCCCCGACGGCCGGTGGGGGCGTTGCCCGATTCGGCTCGTCAGAGGCCGGGCGGTCCGCGGCGCGGGCGGCGGACCGACGCCACCGACGGCGGTGGAGGGGTGAACGGTCGCGGTGATGTCCGCGACAGTGCCCAAGTGCCGGGTTTGTACCGAGGCACGCACCCGGTCAGGGCGGGAGTGAGGATATCCGCGCGACGATGTTCTGAATAGAGTTCAACCATGCAACAGCGACCGCTCGGCCGAAGCGGGCTGGCGGTCTCCCGGCTCGCTCTCGGCACCATGACCTGGGGTCGGGACACCGACGCGGACGACGCTGCGGCACAACTGAAGAGTTTTCTGGACGCGGGGGGCAACCTCATCGACACCGCCGACGTCTACGGCGACGGCGACGCCGAGGCGCTGATCGGTTCGCTGGTCGGCACGCTGGTGCCCCGCGAGGACATACTGATCGCCACCAAGGCGGGGCTCCGGCCCGGCTCCCCGCGGCGCCGGGACAACTCCCGGGGACACCTGTTGCGCACGTTGGACGCCTCGCTGCGCCGGCTCGGCACCGAGTACATCGACCTGTGGCAGGTCCACGGCTACGACCCGGACACGCCGTTGGAGGAGACGCTGTCCGCGCTGGACTACGCGGTGAACAGCGGACGGGTCCGCTACGTCGGCGTCTCGAACTTCTCCGGCTGGCAGACCGCGCAGGCCGCCACCTGGCAGGCCGCGTTCCCCGGTCGGGCACCGGTGGTCGCGGTCCAGGTCGAGTACTCGCTCCTGCAGCGCGGGATCGAGCGTGAGGTGGTACCCGCCTGTCAGAGCCTGGGGCTCGGCATCCTGCCGTGGTCCCCGCTGGGTCGCGGTGTGCTGACCGGCAAGTACCGGCACGGTCGTCCGGCCGACTCCCGGGCCGCCTCGCCACACTTCGAACGCTTCGTCGCCTGCTACCTGGAGCCCCGCTGCTCCAGCATCGTGGAGGCGGTCGCCACCGCCGCGCACGGGCTGGGCGTCTCTCCGCTGGAGGTGGCGCTCGCCTGGGTCCGGGACCGTCCCGGGGTGGTCGCCCCGATCCTCGGCGCTCGGACGGTCGGGCAGCTTCTCGGCGCCCTGCAGGTGGAGCGGATGACGCTTCCCGAGGAGATCGCCCAGGCCCTCGACGACGTCTCCGCGACGACGATCGGCTACCCGGAGCGGGACGGCTGAGCCCGGCACGGGCGGGCCGGTGCGGTCGGGCGCGGCGGCCCCGGTCGCCGCCCCGGGATCGTCCGGCCCGACGGCGCCCGGGGGCGGTCGGGCGTCCCGGGTCACGCTGGTGAAGGACTGGTGCCGCCCCACGGGCCTGGGCAGGATAGGGGGCATGGATTACGAGTACGCGCCGCTGCGGTTACCACCGAATGTCGACCGCGTGACCGCCACGGCGCAGTTGGCGATCCAGGCCGAGTTCTCCGGGTGGGAGCTGGCGCGGGTACGCCTCTACCGCGACGGCACCCGCCAGGTGGTGTTGCGACGCCGGCTCGTCGACCGGCCCCAGCCCGGCCTGTCGTACTGACCAGGCCGTCGGTGCGACCTGCGCGGCGGGGCCGCCGCCGTGCCTGGTACCCGGCCAGCCGGGACCGGGCACGGCGTGCCGCGGGTGGTGCCGGTCCTACCGGTCCTGCTCGCCCTCCTCGTCGGCGTCGGACAGGAACGGGTGTTCGTCCAGCCGGCCGACGAGGCGATCGTCCGGTCCGGGTGTGAACGGGCCGCTGCTGTCCTCGTCGTCGAAGGACTCAAGGTCGAGCGGCACCGCCACCTCACTGACCATCACCACGCCGTCGAGCGGCTCCAACTCGGGAACGTCCAGGGCGCTGAGCGACCCGTCGCCGGCCTGCAGCAGCTCCAACACCGCCTCACCGACACCCTCGACCCGGGCCGGCTCCTCGTCCCCCGGCGTGCCGGCCCGACGAGCCGCCTGAGCCGCCCGCAGCAGTGCCGCCACGCTCGGTACCCGGTAGTCGCGGCGCTGCCGTACGGAGAGGACCATCGGGTGCGGGTCGCTCGGCTCGCCGTCGGCCCCGCCGGGCCCGGCGCCGAAGCGCTCGTCCGCCTCGTCGGGGTCGATCACCTCGACGTCCCAGGGCGTCACCTCGCCGAACGCGTCGAGCAGGAGCTCGTCGTACTCGAACGACGCGTTGTTGAGTTCGACGTACGCCTGCCAGACGGCGTCGTCGTCGATCCGGCCCTCGGCGGCCCGGACCGCGGCGAGATGTGCCCGGGCGGCCTCGATGACCCGCTCCAGGGCGGCGTCCAGCTCGGCCTGCTGGTCGGTCATGGTGTGGTCTGTCCCTTCGATACGACGTCGGCGGCGTCGGGCCCCGCCGGGCAGGCGGGCCGCCGACGCAGCCGGAGAACCTGGCTGGGCGGAGGCTGGGCGGACCGGGATGACCGGAGAAGACAGGTCGGCCGGGTCAGCTCTGGCGCAAGAACCGGTCGAGCACCCGCACGCCGAACTGTAGCCCCTCGATCGGCACCCGCTCGTCGATGCCGTGGAACAACGCGGAGAAGTTCAGGTCCGCCGGCAGCCGCAGCGGGGTGAAGCCGAAGCACCGGATGCCCAGACGGTGGAACGCCTTCGCGTCCGTGCCGCCGGAGAGCATGTACGGCACTGCCCGGGCGCCCGGGTCCTCGGCCCGCAGCGCCGCCGCCATGGCGTCCACCAGGGCGCCGTCGAAGCTGGTCTCCAGCGCCGGCTGGCGGTGAATGTGCTCGATCTCGATGTCCGGGCCGACCACCTCGCGGAGCTGTTCGATCAGCAGCTCCGCCTGCCCGGGAAGGCTCCGGCAGTCGATGGTGGCGCTGGCCCGGCCGGGGATCACGTTGTCCTTGTAGCCGGCGGAGAGCCGGGTCGGGTTGGCGGTGTTACGGATGGTCGCCCCGATGATGTTGGCGATCGGGCCGAGCTTGGCGATCGCCGCCTCCGGGTCGTCGGGGTCGAGCTCGATACCCAGCGCCTCGGAGACCTCCTCCAGGAAGGCGCGCACGGTGGGGGTGACCACCACCGGGAACCGGTGCCGGCCGACCCGGGCGACCGCCTCGGCGAGCGCGGTGACGGCGTTGTCGTCGTGCACCATCGAGCCGTGCCCGGGACGGCCCCGGGCGTGCAGCCGTAGCCAGTCGAGGCCCTTCTCCGCCGTCTCGACGAGGTAGAGCCGCAGATCCTCGTTGACCGAGAAGGAGAAGCCGCCCACCTCGCCGATGGCCTCGGTGCAGCCCTCCAGCAGTTCGGGGTGTCGGTCAACCAGGAAGTGCGCCCCGTATCCCCCGCCGGCCTCCTCGTCGGCGGTGAAGGCCAGCACGAGGTCGCGCGGGGGACGGACGCCGCGACGCTGCCAGTCCCGGACCACCGCCAGCACCATCGCGTCGAAGTCCTTCATGTCGATGGCGCCGCGACCCCACAGGTAGCCGTCGCGGATCTCCCCGGAGAACGGGTGCACCGACCACTCGCTGGCGTCCGCCGGCACCACGTCCAGATGGCCGTGCACCAGCAGCGCCCCGCGACTCGGGTCGGTACCGGGGATTCGGGCGACGACACTGGTCCGCCGAGGCGCCGACTCCCGGAGCTGCACCTCGACGCCCACCTCGGTGAGCTTCTCCGCGACGTACTCCGCGGCGGCCCGCTCGCCGGCCCCGGTCGCGTCGTCTCCTGTGTTGGTGGTGTCGATCCGGAGCAGGTCCTGGCAGAGCGGGACGACCTCGTCGACGGCGCTCGGGTGGCTCGGGGCGGACTGGCTACTCATGGGTTCTTCATACCAGTCCGCCCGGGCCGGCCGCCCGCCCACCCGGTGTCGAGTTTTTCCGGCGGGGAGGTTCCGGGATGTCCGCGCCCGGACCGGAGACAGCCCGGAGACAGCCCGACCTCGCCGGGTGGCGGCCCGCCGCGGTGGCACCGTCAGGGCCGGGGTCGTCTCGGCCGCCGCGCGGGCCGGCGGGTGCCCCGACGGGCTGGGCGACACGGCCGGCCGGGAGGTGTGATGATCCCTCCCGACGGGACCGGTGCCCGGGCCCGGGCACGAGCGACGGTGGACGGATGGGGCGATGCGCAACGCGTTGGTGGTCCGGGGTGGTTGGGAGGGCCACGTCCCGGTGGCGGCGACCGAGCTGTTCATCCCGTTCCTGCGGCAGCGGGGCTTCAGCGTCGAGGTCCACGACGACCTGGCGGTCTACACCGACCGTGAACGGATGGCTGCCGCCGACCTGGTGGTGCAGTGCTGGTCGATCGGAACCATCACCGACGAGCAGGCCGCCGGGCTGGTCGCGGCGGTCCGCGCCGGGACCGGCCTCGCCGGCTGGCACGGTGGGATCGTCGACGCGTTCCACCACAACGCCTACCACCAGCTCACCGGGGGCGTCTTCGTCCACCATCCGCCCGGCTTCGTCGAGCACGACCTGACGGTGCTGCCCGACCGGGCCGACCATCCCGTGGTCCGGGGCATCGGTAGGGTCCGGCTGCACACCGAGAAGTACTGGGTGCTGACGGACCCGCTCAACGACGTCCTGGCGACGGTGACGTTCGAACCCGAGCCGGAGCAGGGTGGGTCGGACCCTGCCGCCACGCCCTGGCACCGTCCGGTCACCATGCCCGCGGTCTGGACCCGCCGGTGGGGTGCGGGACGGGTGTTCGTCTCGACCGTCGGACACAAGCTCGACGATCTGACCCTTCCACCGATCCGGACAATCACCGAACGCGGACTGCTCTGGGCCGCTCGGGAAAATTAGGTGTCCGTTCGGTCGCGGTTTGCGCTTCCTTTGGGGGATCTTTCACTGTCCAAAGGTCTTCCGGAGAATCCCGCTCTGGTCCTACCGTCACGCTATGAACCTGGAGCTGCGGCACCTCAAGGTGGTCTGCGCGATCGCGGAGACGGGCAGCGTGACCAAGGCCGCCTCGGCCCTGGGGCTGGCGCAGCCCGCGCTCACCGCACAGCTCCAGCGCATCGAGCGCACTCTCGGAGGCCCGCTGTTCGAGCGGGACCGTCGGGGTGCCCGACCCACCGCGCTGGGCGAGTTGGTGTTGGCCCGGGCCCGGGTCCTACTCCCGGCAATGAAAGGACTGCAGGACGAGGCCGCCCGGCTCGCCGGCACCGGCGCGGCAATGACCCGGTTCCGCCTGGGCGGGGTGAACAGTCACATCCTCGGCGGGCTGGTGCACCGGCTCGCCGCCGACCAGCCGCACGCGCAGATCAGCACGTACGCCTCATGGTCGGTCGACGAGCTGGCGCAGATGGTGTTGAGCGGCCGGCTGGACTACGTCCTCTCCGGAGTGTGTGGGGATGCGACACCGTCCGCCGAGTTCGGCCTGACCTGGCGGGCGGTGGCGGTGGACGCCGTCTTCGTCCTGATGCCCGAGACACACCCGCTGGCCGCGCACGACGAGGTGCACCTGGCGGCGTTGAGCGAGGAACGCTGGGCGGCGGCGCCCGGTGACGGGTGCTTCGAGAGCTGTTTCATCGCCGCCTGCGCCCGGGCGGGATTCACTCCTCGCAAGATCTACGAGACCGACATCCGCAGCTGCATCGACCTGGTCGAGGCGGGCGAGGCGGTGGCACTCGCCCAGGCGACGTTCCGGCCGGTGGCGGGTCTGGTCACCCGCCCGCTGGCCAACGCCCCGCTGCGCTGGCGGCTGCTGCTCGGCTGGCATCCGGACTCCCCTGCGGCGGAGAACGCCGACCGGGTCCTCGGGCACGCCATCGCCGCCTACAACGACTCGTTGTCCCGCAACCCGCACTACCTTGCCTGGCTGTCCCGCAATCCCTCTTTCGGGGCGCGGAACCTGGCAGCGGCCTGACGGCCGCCAGCAGCGCCAGCGGTCAGGCCGTGGCCGACGACCGGGCCCGGTCGACGCGGAGTCGCCGGGTCCACGGCCACCAGATCAGCAACTGCACCACCGCGAGCGCGAGCACACACGGCAACAGCGTCCAGACGCCGACGTGCTGTGCGGCGACCCCGGCCAGCCAGGGCAGCAGCGCGCCCCCGAGCACGGACACCCCGTTCATGATCCCGATCGCGGTCGGCACCAGTCGGGTCGGAATCAGGTGTGGCACCAGGGCCATGGCGGTCGGGAACGCCGGTCCGAGGAAGAAACCCAACAGGACGAGCCCGACGCTGGCCAGAACGGCGACCGGCGCGAGCCAGGCCAGGACGGCGCTCGCCACGACCCCGGTGAGGCAGACGGCGACGGTGCCGGCGGGCGTCAGGCCGAGCCGGGTGGCGACCGGGCTGATGACGAACCGGCCCACGGTCAGCCCGAGCCAGTATCCGCTGATGGTGTAGCCGGCGAGCAGGCGCGACTGCTGGTGCCCGTCCACCAGGAAGCTGAACCCCCAGTTGCCGACGCTGATCTCCAACCCGACGTACACGGTCAGGAAGACCGCCCCCAACAGGACCGCGGGCCGACGCAGCGCCGCGCCCAGCAGGCTCGGACCGGCGGCGACGGGTGCGGCCTCGGCCTCCTGGTCGGCTGTGGAGGCGGCTCGGGTCGGATAGGCCCGCAGGAAGCCGACGATCAGCGGCACGGACGCCAGCGCCAGCACCAGCCACACCGCCGTCCAGGGCAGCGCGGTCAGCATCCAGGTCGCCAGCACGGGCCCCAGCAGCGCACCGACCCCGAAGAACGCGTGCAGTCGGTTGAGCAGGATCGCCGCCCGCGGCAACCCGCTGAGATAGGCGTTCATCACCGACTCCAGCATCCCGACGCCGTAGCCGGCCGCGACCTGGACGGCCACCAGCGCCAGGAACGGCGGGCGGACCGCGGTGTAGAGCCCGGACAGCAGGAAGGCGGTGCCACCGACGACGAGCGCCAGCCGGACGCCCCACCGGTGGATCAACCTGCCGGCCGTGACCCCGGCCAGCAGGAACCCGGCGGAGAAGGTGATGAAGGTGATGCCGATCGTGGCCTTGTCCACGCCGTAGTCGCGAATCTGGGCCGGCAGCAGCAGCCCGCCGACCCCGGCGCTGACCCCGACCAGCACGAACGTGGCGTACGCGACGACGACGGCGAGACGGTGGGTGCTTCGGGGGGCGGACACGCGAGGTCTCCTCGGGGGTGGGGCGACCGGGCGCCGTCGGACGACCGGTCGCGGGGTTCCGGCTCGCCGGAGGCGTCGTCCACCACGTGCCCCGCCCGCGCGCCGTCTCACCGGGATCGGTATGAGCCAAGCGGTATGTAGCCTGCTCGATCCCGGAGGGATACCTTAGCGGTGCCCTGCCTGATCCAGCATCCGGGTGCCGTCGGCGTTCGTCGTACCACCCCGGGCTGACCCCCGGTCAGCGGGGCACCGGCCACCGTGCACCGTCCGGTTCCGGGCCGGACGGTGCACGGTTCTGCTCCGGTGGCATCCCGTCCGGTGCGAACCGGCCGCCAACGGGTACCGGTATCGGCATGACCGACCTGCCCGAGGACGACCGCGAGACCGTGCGCCGGATCGCCGCCGCCCACACCGCCGCCTCCCGGGACGTCGAGGCCTTCCTGCGCCGCCTCCCGGCCCTGCCGACCCCCGAACACATCGCCGAGTACGCCGCCCTGCTGGCCAGGGAGGAGGCGATCCGGATCGAACGCGACGACGCCGCCGACGCGGCCGGGCTCGGCCTGCCGAGCGTCGGCCGCGAGTGAGCGCGCCGGCGCGTCCCGGATCGCCACCGGGCCGCCGGCCGCCCGCCCGGCACCGCGCGGGACCGGCTACCGCTCCGTCAGCGGGTCGTGACCGAGATCCAGCAGGGCGTGCCGCCACTGCTGGTCGCCGCTGCCGTCCGGGGGACGCTCGTCGAGCAGGCCCCGGATCTCGGCGACGGTCTCCCGCATCACCTGGATGTCCCCCTCGGTGAGGTCCACCTTGCGTTTGCGCAGCACCGCGAGAATGCTTCGGCCGGGCTGGGGCAGCCCGAGATCAGGGTCCGCGCCGAAGCCCTCCTCGCCGGACCCTCGGGTCAGCAACCAGTCCCGTAGCCGCTCCGAGGTGACGTTGACACACGTGTGAAAGTCCTCCCAGAGCTGCTCCACCTCGGGATCGACACGCTGCTTGCGTACCATCAGGGTTCCTCCCCGACCGGGGTCGAAGCACCGTCGTTGTGGTCGTCCGCGTCGCCGCCCGACCCGGCGTCCGGCCGCGCCGTGGGCGGGCGGGGCACCAGGTTCGGCGTACGCCGCACCTCGCGTGGGGTGAGCACCGCGTCGGTCTTGGCGCTCTTCTCGCGGTTCTCCTCGGGCTGGCTCACGGTCGCCTCCTCCTTCGCTCCTCGCACGCGCTGCGCCCCGCGGACACGCCCGCCCGGCACGGTGCGGCCCCGGATCCGGCGTCGGTGGCCGTCACCGACCCGAGGACAGGGCGGCGGGGCTCTGGCTGTCCGATCGCTCCCCTCCGGACACTCCGAAGGTCAGCTCGTCGTCCCGGGCGCCGACGGTGACGTGCCGCCCCGGCGTGAGCGTGCCCTTCAGCAGCATCTGGGAGAGCCGGTTGTCGACCTCCCGCTGGATCGTCCGGCGCAGCGGCCGGGCACCGAACTGCGGTTCGTAGCCGTGCCGGGCGATCCAGTCCACCCCCTCGGGGGTGAAATCGACGCCGATGTCCTGTGCCCGCAGCCGGCGCCGCGTCTCGTCCAGCAGCAACTCGGTGATCTGCCGCAACTGCTCGCTCTCCAGCCGGCGGAAGATGATCACCTCGTCGATCCGGTTGAGAAACTCCGGCCGGAACTGCTCCTGGAGGCGGCGCATCAACCGGTCCCGCAGCTCGGCGTCCTCCCGGTCCGCCCCGTTGGCCGCCCCGCCGCCGAAGCCGACGCTGCGCCGGGCGCCGGTGATCAGTTCCGACCCCAGGTTGCTCGTCATGATCAGTACGGTGTTCCGGAAGTTGACCGTCCGTCCCTGGCTGTCGGTGAGCCGCCCGTCGTCGAGGACCTGCAGCAGGATGTTGAAGACGTCCGGGTGCGCCTTCTCGATCTCGTCGAGCAGCACCACCGCGTACGGTCGGCGCCGGACCGCCTCGGTCAACTGGCCCGCCTCCTCGTACCCGACGTACCCGGGCGGAGCGCCGACCAGCCGGCTGACCGTGTGCCGCTCCTGGAACTCGCTCATGTCCAACCGGATCATCCGGTCCTGCTCGCCGAAGAGCGCCTCGGCCAGCGCCCGGGCCAGTTCGGTCTTGCCCACGCCGGTCGGGCCGAGGAAGAGGAAGCTCCCCATCGGTCGCTCCGGGTCGGCCAGCCCGGTCCGGGAGCGGCGCACCGCCTCGGCGACCGCGGTCACGGCGGCGTCCTGGCCGATCACCCGCTCGTGCAGGTAGCCCTCCAGACGCAGCAGCCGGTCCCGTTCCTCCTCGGTGAGCTGGCTGGCCGGGATGCCGGTCGCGCGGGACACCACCTCGGCGATCTCGTGCGGCCCCACCTCCGGGACCGCCGGCTGGCCGCCGTTGCCGCGGGCGGCCTCCAGGCGTTCCTGCAGCTCGTGGCAGCGGTCGCGCAACTCGGAGGCACGTTCGTACTGTTCGTCGGCGACGGCCTGGTCCTTGTCCCGTTTGACCTCCTCCAGTTCTCGCTCCAGCCGTCGTACGTCGCCGGCCGGGGTGCGGGTGCGCAGCCGTACCCGCGCGCCCGCCTGGTCGAGCAGGTCGATGGCCTTGTCCGGCAGGAAACGGTCGGTGATGTACCGGTCGGAGAGCTCGGCCGCGGCGACGAGCGCCTCGTCGGTGAACCGGACCTGGTGGTGGGCCTCGTAGCGGTCCCGCAACCCGCGCAGGATCTCGACCGTGTCGTCGACGCTGGGCTCCGGCACCAGCACCGGCTGGAACCGCCGGGCCAGCGCGCTGTCCTTCTCGATGTGGCGTCGGTACTCGTCCAGCGTCGTCGCGCCGATCACCCGCATGTCGCCGCGGGCCAGTGCCGGCTTGAGCATGTTGCTCGCGTCCATCCCGCCCTCGGCGCCGGCGCCGCCCGCGCCGACCAGGGTGTGCAGCTCGTCGAGGAAGATGATCAGCTCGTCGCCGTGCGACCGGATCTCGTCGACGACCTTCTTCAGCCGCTCCTCGAAGTCACCGCGGTAGCGCGTGCCGGCGACCAGCCCGGCCAGGTCGAGCTGGACCACCCGCTTGCCCGCGAGGGTCTGCGGCACGTCCCCGTCGGCGATCCGCTCGGCGAGCCCCTCGACGATGGCGGTCTTCCCGACCCCGGCCTCGCCGATCAACACGGGGTTGTTCTTGGTGCGGCGGGAGAGGATCTCGACCGCCTGTTCGATCTCGTCGCCCCGTCCGATCACCGGATCGATGTCGCCGGCCCGGGCCAGGTCGGTGAGGTCCTGACCGTACTGGTCGAGGGTCGGGGTGCCCCGATCGGGCCGCCCACCGCCGCCACTCACGCTGGCGGCCTGCAGGGCCTGTGGCTGGATCCGGCCGGCGGCGAGCATCCGACCGGCCGGCGACTCCGGATTGAGCGGAAGCGCCATCAGGATGTGTTCGGGACCGATGTACGTGGCGCCCATGGCCCGGGAGAGCTGGTGGGCGTCGAGCAGGGCCCGTTTGGCCGCCGGGGTGAGCGACATGTTCGACGGGACCTGGCCGTGCCGGGCCGGGCGGCGGACCTTCTGCTCGCCGCCGAGGGCGCCCAGCAGCGCGTCCGGGTCGGCGCCGGCCCGGTCCAGGAGGTCCCGCAGCGGCTCACGTTGCAGGGCCGCCCAGAGCAGGTGGTCGGTGTCCAGGTCGCTGCTGTTGGCCTGTGCCGCCCGGCGGGCGGCGTCGGCGAGCATCTCCCGGGCGTCCGCGGTCATCAGCCGGGTGATGTCCACCCGCTGCCCCTGCCGGCGGCTCTCCCCGCGTCCGAAGTACCGAGCCAGGAACTCGTCCCACGGGTCGACGCCGAAGTCGCCGGGTCCCTGTGCCATCTCTCGTCCCCCTCCCGGGCGCCTCGCAACGGGCGCGGGCACTGCGCTGTCCGCGCCTACCCGGCGGGAAGGCCCGACAAACGTGCCGTAACCGCAACCGGGCCGGCCGGCGCGGCCCGCCCGCCGGGGCGACGGAGCGGTGTGCCCGACCGCCGTGGCGGTGGCAGGCTGGGCGGGTGGAACGCGAACCGCTCCTGGTGGTGGATGCCGCGAACGTCGTGGGTTCGGTGCCGGACGGCTGGTGGCGTGACCGGGTCGGGGCGACGGTCCGGCTGCGTGACCGCCTGGCGCCGCTGCGTCGACACGGCCTGCCCGGACTGCCCCCGCCGGTGGAGGTCGTGCTCGTCGTCGAAGGGGTGGCCCGACAGGTCGCGGCCAGCGACGAGGTCCGGGTGGTCGCCGCGGAGTCGTCCGGCGACGACGCGATCGTGGCGCTGGTCCGTACCGAGGCTCCCGCCCGGAGCTGCGTGGTGGTCACCGCCGACCGGGCGCTGCGTTCCCGGGTGTCCGCGCTGGGCGTCGAGGTACGCGGACCTCGGTGGTTGGCGCCAGACCCCGGGGTCCGGCCCGGCCGGAACCCGGGACTGTCGGAGATCCGACTAAGTAGCGAATCGATCACGTAAAGTAGCAGGTTGGCCGAACTGCGGCGATCTTGCCGAGCCGGGGTCGATCCGGACACCAACCCCGCGACCACCCACCAATACCCACACGCGCCTCAGGGATAAGCTCTAATGAGAGCCCTCCCCGCCCCCAGGAGGTTTCGTCGTGGCGAGCGTCGCCGAGCTGAAGGCAGCCATCGATGCCGCACTCCAACAGATCGGCGACGGCCAGGCCGCGGTCCAGGCCGCCAGCGAGAAGCTGGCCGAGGCGCGGCAGACCCTGGCCAGTGCGTTGGAGGGCAGCGGACATGCCACAGTCGACGCCGCCCAGGCATCGCTCGCCCAGGCCGCCCAGGAACTCGAGGAGTGCCTCGCCGCCACGCTCGCCGCCGTCGAACAGGCCCAGCTCTACGTCTCGACGCTCTGATCCGAATGTCCATCGTCACCGAACTCGGTGCCCGGGTGCGGGCCGCCTCCGACGATCTGCCGGTCGGACTGGTGATGGCGGCGCTCGACCGGCTCAAGCTCGCCTCCGACCGGCTGCGCTGGGTCCGGCAGGAGTCCGTCGACCCGATGGGCGTACCGGAGCTCTCCGCCGCCACCGAGCACGCCGAGGCCGCCGGCCACGCACTGCGGCTCGCCCAGGAGCAGCTCGCGACGTATCTGGCGGCGATCGGGCTGAGCCGGGACGGGACGCCGGCGGGCCGGCCCGAGGGACCGGCGCCGCAACCGCCGGGGCCGCCGGCGGAGGAGATTCCGGCCGCCCCGCGCCGGGTCACCGCCGGACCCGCCGGACGTTGGTGGGCGATCCGGGTCGCCGAGCTGTTCGACCACCGCGACGCCCCCGCCGTGGAGCCGAACCGGGAGATCACCGACGCGGAGGAGCTGCTGCGCCGGGTGACGCACGGCGTCCGCTCGGGCGACCGGAACCGGCTGCACACCGAGCTGCGCGCCGTCGAGGCCCACGTCGGCCTCGGGCTCGCCTCGGTCGCCCCGCCGGTGCTGCGGGATCTGGCGACCCAACTCCTCGGTCACCCGCCCCGGGCCGCCGACCTGCCCCGGCTGCGCCGCGAGGTCGGCGGACAGGTCACCGACCTGCTGCCCAACCTGCCGCCCGCGGTGCTCGACACGCTGCTCAGCCGGGTCTGCCGGATGCCCCCGCCGAAGCAGCCGGTGGAGCAGCCCCATCCCGCCGACCCGGCGGTCGCCGCGGGCATCGTCACCGGACTGCTCATGCGGCGGCTCGGTGTCGACCAGCGCCCGGTCACCGCCCGTGGCCCCCAGGACACCCATGCCTGACTACCGGACCCAGCTCGCCACCCGGGTCCGCGACATGTTGTCGCACGCCCTGGGGTCCGCGCGGACGCGTCTGGCCACGGCCCGGACGGAGCGGGACGCCGCCCTGACCCGGCTGCACCGGACCCGCGAGGCCGCCACCCGGGTGCCGGCGCGGGTCGGTGCGGAACGCGACCGGCGCGTCGCCGAGCTGGCCGCCCGGTACGCCGCCCAGCTCACCCACCTCGCCGAGCGGGCGGCCGCGGCGGCGGCCCGCGAGGCCCCCGGAGCAGCCGGGGCGGAGTGGGCCGACTGGCAGCCGACCCCGGTGGTGCGGGGCGAACCCCCGGGTGCGCTGCGCATCGGGACGGTACGCACCGGCGGCCCGGCCGTCCCGGCCCTGGTGCCGCTGCTCGACGCCGGCCACGTCCACCTGTCCGGCACCGACCGGGAGGGCTGTGACGCCGTCGTCGCCACCCTGCTGTTGCGCGCACTCGGCCGGGCCGACCCCGGGGCGGTCCGGGTGGTCGGCTACGACCCCGAGCACCTCGGCGGCGGCCTGGCCGGGTTCGCCCCACTGTCCACCGCCGGGTTGCTGACCCTCGTCGGTCCCGGTGGTCTGGCCAAGCTCCTCGACGACCTCGTCGACCAGATCCGCCGGATCAACGAGACCGTCCTCGCCGGGGAGTACCGCTCACTCCGGGAGCTGGCGGCGGCGACCGGCCGCCGTCCCGAGCCGTGGCGGATCGCGGTACTGCTCGGCGGTGAGGAACTGTCCCGGCACGAACGGGGCCAGCTCGACCGGGTGGTCCGGACCGGGGCGGCCTGCGGGGTGCACCTCATCGTCCGGGGCATCGACCTGCCCGACGAGCCGACCGTCCAGCGGGTGGTGGTCGACCACGACGGGACCCGTCTGGACTGTTGTCCGGGACTGTCCGTCCGGTGTGATCCACCGCCCCCGTCGACGCTGGTCACCGAGACCAGCCGGGACATCGCGGCCCGGGCTAACGCCGGTCCGCCACCGACACCGTTCACCGACCTGCTGCCGCCACCCGACGAGATGTGGCGGGAGAACTCCACACACGGACTGACCGCGCCGATCGGCGACGGACCGCAGGGGCGGCAGGTGCTGCTGACCCTCGGCGACTACCCACCGCACGCGTTGATCGGCGGCCCGTCCGGCACCGGCAAGACGAACCTGATCTTCGCCTGGATCGGTTCGCTCGCCGCCCGCTACTCCCCCGCCGAACTGGAGTTCTACCTGCTCGACTTCAAGGAGGGGGTGTCGTTCGCCCGGTTCGCCCAGGGGCGACGGGATCCCAGCTGGCTGCCGCACATGCGGCTGGTGGGGATCAACGTCAACACCGACCGGGAGTTCGGCCTCGCCCTGTTGCGATTCCTCGCCGAGGAACTCCGCCGCCGGGCGGACGCGGCCAAACGGCACGAGGTCACCAAACTTTCCGAACTGCGGGCGGTCGACCCCGAGGGACGGTGGCCACGGATCGTCGCGGTGGTGGACGAGTTCCAGATGCTGCTGGCCGGACGCGACGCGGTCGCCCGGGAGGCCGCCGACCTGCTGGAGGATCTGGCCCGCCGCGGCCGTTCGCAGGGCATCCACCTGGTGCTCGCCTCCCAGGACGTACGGGGCATCGAGGCGCTGTGGGGCCG